>WQYN01000045.1 GCA_009781225.1 Micrococcales bacterium
GGCGGCCGCCTCGGCGTCCCAGGCGCGGGAGTCGATCGTGGGACGAACCCACTGGTAGTCGGAGGCGAACAGGGGCGAGGAGATCATCAGGTCGGCGGTCGCGGCGTTGCAGGCTGCGGGCGCATTCCACAAGGCGGCCAAGCGCAGGAGAGCCTTGACATCGGGGTCATGCGGCTGGGGCTCGAGCGGGTCCCAGAAGAAGATGAGGATGTCGAGGCGCCCCTCGGCGATCATCGCGCCGATCTGCTGATCCCCTCCGACAGGGCCTGACAGCAGTGTCGTGACGGGGAGCCCGAGTTCATACTCGAGCATGGTTCCCGTGGTGCCCGTCGCCCACAGCTCGTGCTTTTCCAGGATTGCCCGGTTGAACTCGCACCAACGCAGCAGGTCAGACTTCTTGTTGTCATGCGCCACCATGGCAATGCGGCGGCGCGTCGCACTATCGCTCACCTTGTAGTTCCCCTTCCCTAGACCCCAAGGGACGATGACGTCCCTCCCCCAGAGCGTAAACCCCCCACCCGCTGTCAGCCCATCCCCCCGCGCCGCGTAGTAGCGACAGCGCTGACGCGAAACTTGGGAGTGCTCTACCAGGTTTAGAGGCGGAGATAACCTGGCAGAGCACTCCCAAGTTATCGAGCGGGGGCGGGGCGGGGCGGCAGCGGATGGGGCGGGGCGGGGTGGAGCTTGGGTTAGCACTCGGGGCGGGAGAGTGCTAATCTCGCGGACTGTGCCTGTCTATGCCTACTCGTGCCGGTCCTGCGGCCACGACCTCGAAGCACGCCAGTCCTTCGACGATCCGGCGCTGACAGTCTGCCCCGAATGCGCAGGTGAACTGCGGAAAGTCTTCACCTCGGTGGGCGTTGTCTTCAAGGGTTCGGGCTTCTACCGAACCGACTCGCGCGATGAGCCCGGCAAGAAGCGCGATGAGCCCGGCAAGAAGAAGGACACGCCGGACTCGGCCCCGAAGACGACCGCCGACGGATCCTCCACCCCGGCAACCCCCACACCGACCCCCACCGCCGAATCCAGTTCCAGCCCACCCAAGACCCCAACCCCATCCCCCTCGACCGAAACACCCACCGCTGCCTAGACACCAAGACCTTCCTCGATACCGCTGGCGGTCGGGGTTATCCACTGGCCTAGCGGCAGCCTGACTCAGGCGCCTTACGGTGACCCCATGCCGATCGCCTCGCTACCGACACTTCCGTCTCTCTCGCGCTGGCGCGCCATGACCCTGCGCCACCGGCTGCCCTTGACCGTGATCGCCCTTGCCTTCCTCGCGCGCCTGGTTGTTCCCGGCGCTGTCCATGCCATCAGGGATACGGCTCCCGTGCTGACGCTCACCCAGCCGGTCGCCGCCGGGACCATCATTACGCAGGCGCGTCTCGCCATCGTTCGTGTGCCGCGGGGGCTGGTGCCGCCGGGCGCGCTCACTGATCCGATGGAGGCGCTGGAGCGGCGCACCCTCACTGACCTGCCCGCTCACTTCCCGCTTGCCTCCGAGCTGCTCGCCGAGCCGGGGGCGTTGGCCCGCACGCCGCCGGGCACGGTCGCCGCGCCCGTCCGTCTCAGCGACCCCGCGGCCGCCGCTGTCCTGTCCCCCGGAACGCGCGTTGACCTCCTCGCATCTCCCGGCACGACGCACGATGGCGAGATCATCCCCGCCACCCGTCTCGCCTCCGGGGCCCTGGTCCTCGATGTTCCCGAGGCGCCGCCGGGTCAGGCGGGTCAGGCAGGCCTCGTCCTCTTCGCCCTGACCCCCGCCGAAGCCGCCCTCATCAGCGGGGCCACCTCCTTCGCCGCCCTCACCGCCGTCATCGTCGGCTAAGAACTCCGCGATCTGTCAAGTAGAACCCCGGCTCAGCACCAACGCTCACCAGTGGGGGGGCACGTCGCTCCTCAGGCGGGCGTCGTTGGTGTCGGGCGCGTCGCCCCAGGCTGCGGGGCTTTCCCCATCGGACGATGACGGGAGGACCGGCGGGCTCGCGACCTTCACCTTGAGTGCATCCGCCTCTTGCACCGCAGCCCCGGATGCGCTGGTTTTCACGGTGTGCTGAGTCCCCGAGGCTCCGCGACGCTCCTGCGTTCCCGCGTCGCAGTCTGCCCCCGGGGTGCGGATGCTCCTCACGCTCCGACTCTAATCCCCTGTCTGCCAGAAACTAGGGACCGGCGCCTGGTGGATCTTGCCAGAAACTAGGGACCGGCGCCTGGAGGATCTTGCCAGAAACTAGGGACCGGCGCCTGGTGGATCTTGCCAGAAACTAGGGACCACCTGTTCGCCCTAAGCGGTTGTTCGCGGAGAGCCGACTTCCAGTGAAACCACAGGTCAACGAGGCTTTTCCCGCGGCACCCCTGCGTGTTCCACCTGCCGGAAAGCGCATGTCGTCACCTAAGCTTCTCGCGAGCCTTGACGCGGGCCGACCGCCGACTCTCAACTCTGCACGTCAGCCCGACGAGGCGCTGATGCGCGGCGTTGACGCCCGCGTCAGAGAAACGTCGCGGCCGGGCCGGCCTCGGGGGGAGACCCGCCCGGTCGCGACACCACCTCTGAACTCTCTCTCACAGTGGTGGAGGAAACCCGCCGTAGCACCGCGACCGCAGCCGTCGGGGACTGTTCACCAGCCCCCTAACAGTCAGAGATCCCCGGGCGGAGCTTTTCCAGCTCTTTGGTGGCGATGGCGGCTATGGTTCTCGCTTCGGCCTCGGGGTCCATGAAGACGGCGGGGGACCAGGCGTGGACGGTCTTCCAGCCAATCCTCTCTAGCTCGGTGGAGCGCAGGCGCACTTGGGCGCGGACCGATGGTTCGCGGACAAAGTCGACGTTGTCGGTGAGAATCGCGACGAGCGCTCGTTCGGGAAGCGAAGGGTGAGAGATCGTCAGAGGTACCCGGGCGCCATCGTCCATGCCGTAGCGGGCCTCGACAGTGAAGCCTCGCGAGGTCAGACGCTCCGCAAAATCGCTGAACAGGGCGTCGGCCTCCTCGCTGTGAGGCTCGGCCGGGTGCCCGGGATCCTCGGCAAAGGCCAAGAGCTTGGAGAACAGGGCGGGCCCGGGATCGCGCAGGCGCTCGGCGGTGAGGTCGTCGGAGCGCAGGGCGGAGACCACCAGGAGGCGTCGGCGCGCGGCCAGCAGGGCGTCCATGAGCAGGCCAGCTCCGCCGTCAGCGCTGAGAGGGCCGAAGTCGTGGAGGACGTGACCATGCGGTGTCTTGGCGTAGCCGGGGGTGAAGCATATGGCGTCCCGCTGGACGCCATGGGCTCGGGAGATCTCGACCACTTCGAGGGGTTCGAGGTTGTCTCGGGACAGGGCAGCCGCCAACTCCGAGACCGAGGCCGCCGTCGCCTCCAGCGCATAGCGAATCCGCTCGACGTGGGCGCGCGACGGCGAGATCACCGCGAGCGATTCCCAGGAACGTAGCCGCACGTGAGCGACCACTTCCCGGACCACAGCGTGCACCTCAGCGTCGGCAGACTCGACGTTCGCCGCGCCATCGAGCACCTGGCCGACCGCGTGGACGTGCGTGAAGGAGATGAGGTTTTCCCTGGTCGGCAGGGGAAGCGGCGGGGCGAGCGAGGCGTAGCCGGACGCTGCGAGGAACGCCGTCAGGCGCGGATCACGCGAGGCGGGCGGAGCTTGGAGGACAACGCGCGGCAGGAGGGCGGCGAGCGCGGCGACAGCGTGAACGGTCGGCCGTCCCAGGCGCGTCAAATCCCCGACCACGAGGATCTGCGAGCCGCGCGCCAACGCCGGGGCGGCCTGCGCAATCGTCACGTGGGAGGCGGCGTCGAGAATGACCAGGTCAATGACGGGTTTGGTGATCTCCGCGAGCGGCAACGCCTGAGGGACAATCATGGGCCCGGCAACCCAGCAGGGCCGCGAGCGCAGACTGATGTCCGGGCAATCGCCGACCAGGGCACGCAGGTTGGCCGAATCCTGGCAGGAAGCAAGCGTTGACGTCTGCCCCGGATAGGTCCGCGCCGCTTCATCGCGCCAGCTTGCGACCGCCGCGCGGATGGGGGCGGGCTTCGTCGCGATGTGAGCGAGGTCGAGTTCGCGGTAGGACTCGACAAGGGCCGCAAGGGCCTCGCCGCTGTAGGTCGTCAACAGCTTGTCGGCCGCGAGGATGAAGCCCAAAACCGAGGACCACCAGGCCAGATCCAACTCGAACCCCGCCAGGTCGGCCGTCTCCTGGTCCGCCTCGCTCAGGGGAGGAATCGGTGTTCCGGGAGGCGCGTCATCGTCCATCTTCGGGGGCGTGAGGCCGGCGCGACGGGCGGTGAGGTCCTTGACCAGCGCCCCGAGGCCCGCGAGAGCGAGCTTCCCGCGCAGCCGCGTGGTCTCCGGAAGGAAGGTCAGCGACGAACGGGTCGCGTGGAGGCGGTCGAGCGCGAGCTTGAGGTCCTCCAGCGGCTCGGCAGCGAGCGGCACATCGCCGGGCTTGGTGCGAAGCACCTGGCTGAGGGCATCAACGTCCGCCCGCGCCGCCCGGAACTCGGCGTCGATCGCGGCCATCGCTTCGGGCAGCTTGGGCCAGGCGACAGCGGGGCTGTGGCGCATCCACACCTCGCGCTGCGTCTTGAGGTGGACGAGCGCGGCATGGAGGTCCGCGACCACGACACCCGGCCTGACCATGTCTTTTGCCTGCTTACGATGGCGACGCCGGTCCGATCCGCTCATATCGACGCCGTGCTCTTCGCGCCACTCGGCCGACGCGGTCGCCGCGACCATGTCATCGGGCGGCCGCTCGAACACCATGGGCTTGAACACGTCGAGCGCCTCGCGGACACCCTGGAGCATGTTGAGCTGCTCACCCCAGCCGTCAAGCGTGGTCGGCGTGGCCAGGCCGGATTGGTGCGCAACCTCGCGCATGTGCCCCAGCGTCGCGGCGAGCGTCCCGTCGCGCAGCCGGTCCAGACGTTCCAGGAGGTCGATGGCGGTCGCATCGTCCGTGATTCGCCCTCCGAACCACGCGGTGTCCTCGCGTCGCAACCGAAGACCGCCGATGGCGGCCAGTCGGGAGATCTGCCGTCGCGCCACGTCGAGCCCGCTGGTTTGCAGGGCGTGGCAGGTCTCTTGGCTCAGGCGCACCGACGTTCTCGTGCCGGGTCGCTCGGTCGTGACCTGGGCAATCGCCTGGATCGCGTCGTAGGCCGACAGGTTCCATGGGTCGCGGGGGCCGTGGAGGGCCCGGATGTACTCCGCGATCTGCCGGGAACGGTCGGCCAGGGCCGAGCGAATCTGTCCGATCCCTGCAACGTCGAGGGATTGAGCAGGGACGTCGAGCCCATCGCGCAGGCGTTGGACCGCGTCGCGTTGCCAGTTGGGGCGCGGCTCGAGGTCAAGGATCGCCTCACCCAGTCCCGCGTCTCGTAGCCCCGCGACCACCGCGTGGGAGGCCCTGCGGTTTCCCGTGACGTACAGGACAGAGCGGCCTGACCCGATCGTGTCGGCGATGATGGCAGCGAGGGTCGCCGCCGTCGGAGCCCCCGGGGCCGCATCGAGGAAGAAGGAGTGACCCTTTGCGACCACGTCGAGGATGTGCTGCTGACCGGTCGTCAGATCGCCGATCCCACGCTCGTGATCGGGTGCCCGATCAGCGGCAATGGCTACGGGCAGCTTCTGACCCGAGTAGACCCGCCGGGCACCCGGGTCGCCCGCCAAGCTCGCGATGACGGTCCGGTTCGCCAGCATGTCGCCGGCCTGCGCGAGGTCTTCGACGAGGATCTGGCCGGGGTGCTCAAAGACACCGACAATGAGCTTGGGCCGCACTCGGAAGTCAGCGAGAACGGTCTCGCCGAGCGCCTCGATGTGCTCAAGGACAGGCCGAGGGTTGAATCCCACCTCAGTGAACGCCTGGGCCAGGAGATCCTCGGGATCGATGACGCAGCCTCTCGCCCGCAGCGCCCTAACCAACACGGGGTTGATCTCGGCGACCGAGTCGAGGGTTAGGTCGGGCTCGCGGGGATCCTCCCCCAGGGCGATCGGCCGCAGCAGGATCGGCACCCGTCGCGCAACCGGCTCGCGCAAGGGCGCCCTCGTGGGGCTGGCCAGCGGAACCACCGTCGCCTCGATCCTGGGTGGGGCTTCCTCCTCGGCCACGAGGGCCGGGGCTGCGGAGGTCGTCGCCACAGTGATCGGCGCCACGATGCGAGCTGGCTCCACGGAGGCCTGGCTCGGGGTGGCGGAGGCTGAGGGGCCTTCATCGTCCTTGGTGGAGGTGGGCGGTACGTCAACGAAGTCCGTCCACATCGCGATGCCAATGGACAGGTGCGTGGGCGGCAACCCGTAGCGGGCAGCGTGCTCCTCGGCGAGCATCTGAACTTCGGCGGCGCTCGCGCGGGCGGCGTTGAGCGAGGTCCGATCACGCACAAGGTTCGACAAGGGCGTGGGCCGCCCCGCATACAGCGAGGCAATCCCCGAGGGGTGCGCCGAGGACAAATCCAGGACGGTCGAGCCGAGAGCCGCCATGTCCACCAGGGCGTTGGGCCCTCCGAGGCTGACGAGCTCGACCCGCCATCGGTCGAGCGCGCGCCCCACGGCCACCTCCCGTTCGGTGCGCGGCGGCTTGCTCGGGAGCTCAGCTCCCCGGCGTGGGCGAATGGCGGCAGGCGGCCGCTCTGCGCGCCGCCTCGCGGCAAATAGCGCGGGCTTCACGCTCCCAAGGCTAAGCCGCGTCAGGCGCTGGGCGTGGGAGGCACCACCGACCCTCGCCCAGATCCCTCGCCTCATCCCACACTGTCCACCGCAGTCCCCAGGACGATGACGACCAGCACCCCCGATCTCATCGCTTGAGCCGCGTCGGGGGCTAGGCGCGCGACGGCGCCACCCGCCCTCACCTCACCCCACGCTGCCCACCACAGTCCACAGGACGATGACGACCAGCACCCCCAACGTCATTGCGGGAGCGAAGGGGATCCGCGTCTGTGAGGGAGGCGGACCGCGGACCGGGGTCGTGGTAATCCGCATCTCCTGTGAAGAATGCGCCCGCCGAAAGACCTTGGCCGCGAGCAGCACCGCTGCCCCGGCAACACCCCCGACCACAAATCCCGCCAACATCCCCGCCGCGAGGACCGGCCACCCCAACGGCCCAAGCCCGCCTCCCAGAACAGCCCCCAGCTTGACGTCCCCGCCGCCGACCCCTCCGCACCACGCAAGCACCATGAACACCGCCCCCGCCACCAGCGCCCCCACCACCGCACTACCCACTCGACCAACCAACCCCGCAGCCGCCAGGGTCGCCACGAGCCCCGGATACGTCACCGCGTTGGGAACCCGCAGCTGCCGCAGATCAACAACCGAGGCGACACCTCCCACCACCAGCGCAGTAGCAACAGGCCACAACAAAGGCGGCAGCCCCGTCGAGAAAAGGTCCATGCCCCCGACGCTAACCCGCGCGCCCCCCACCGCCACCCCGGCCAGTGGATAACCCCGTGTCTCCCGCCGTCTGACCCGGACAGCGACCCCACCACAGAACCAGACCGGCCAGCCACTAGACTCAGCGGCGTCCGCGCCACGACGTGGCCGCGCCCTTGTAGCTCAGTGGATAGAGCACCCGCCTCCTAAGCGGGGTGTCGAAGGTTCGAATCCTTTCAAGGGCACCAGGCGGGAGTGACGTCTGTCTTCACGAAGTCGTCCCCGACGAACAGGAGCGTCTCTTCGGTGTCCGCAGCGAGCGCGTAGCTAAAGCAGTCTCCGAAGTTGAGTCGGGCCGGGTGTCCGCTGCCCCGACCGAAGTCGCGATAGGCATCTCGAGCCAGCTGGGCCTGCTTGGGGGTGAAGGGCACGATCTCGATGCCAAAGGCCTGCAAGAGCGCGGTCAGTCGTCGCTGATCCTCGGGAGCGGACCGGTTGTCGAGCACGCAGCACAGCTCGACGAAGGTTGCGGCAGACATGCGCGCGCCAGACTCAGCGAGGAGAAGCCCCACGAGGGTAGGGGCAAGGGGTTCGTTGAGGATGATCGCAACGATCGCGGAGGTGTCAACGATCACGTCGGCAAGCCTCTCTCGTCGTAGAGGTCATCCAGATTCTGCCTGATCCTGGCGGCTTTCTCAGGGGTGTTGCCGGCCCAGATCCGCTGCAAGATTGCCTCGACCCTCTCGGTTCGGCGGCCGAGGCTGGTGTCCGCGGCATCGAGGGCTTGGCGCAGGGCGACAGTGATCGCCCCGGTCTGAGTCATCCCAGTGCTGAGTGCGTACTCTCGCGCAAGGCTCACGGTCTCGGGGTTCTTAATGGTGAGTGCCATGAAAGAAGAGTACACCAATACACCTCCAGTGTCTACCATGCTGTATCCCTCAAGGCTGTGACGCGGGAGTGGTTTCGTTGAAATAGCCCCGGTCAAATCCAACGAAACCACTCCCCAGTCCGGAGATGGACGGCTGGCGAGGATCTGGCGACCAGGCCCCAGGCCCTGCCCCTACCGCAGAACCCCGCGCACCACGGTGCGAAGGACGTCGATGCCGTTGAGGGAGAGCGCCGACTCCGGGTGGCCTTGGAGGGAGGCGAACCCTGCTCCGCGGACGGCGATGACCTCGTCAGAACCGGCGCGGCGAGCAATCTCGACGCCAGGCAGCGGCGTCAGCGGCGCGACCGCAGTAAAAGTGTTGTAGTACCCGAGCGTCGCCTGCATCCCAAAGATCAGGTCAGTCCGCTGCTCACCCTGGTGCGGCCTCGCCAACGCCCGCAGGTTCAGCCCAAGGTGCCGGCACAGAATCTGGTGGGACAAACACACGCAGACCAGTCCCGCTCCCACATCAATTCGACGCACGATGGCGTCCCTCAAGGCTCTTACCCGAGGCTCGCTCCCGTCGGGGTCACCAGGCCCCGGTCCCGCCACCAACACGTCCACATCGTCGCTCGCCCCGGCGTCCCCCCAGCCCACCACCTGCGCGAAAGCCCCAAGCCGGCGCAGCTGGTGAGCAAGCATCTGCGAGAACCCGTCCTCTGCGTCCACCACTGTCACCCGCACCCCCGCCAACGAAGAAGCCACCCCCACCTCGACCTCAGGAGCCCCTCCCACAGCAACCCCCGCCCCCGCCTGGTCGCGGAACCAGAACGGCGAGAGCCGCTCGTTGCGGAACCGAAGAGTCTGCTCAACCTGCGGATCCCCAGCCACTCGAGCCGCCACACTCGTCAAGCCGTCGTCCGAACCGGGCCCGGCCTCACCACCCACCCCCGCCCCTCGTCGGGGCGGTGGAGTTGGGGCGGGACCTGCAAGGCGAGACCCCCCACCCACCCCCGCCCCCATTGCACTCAACAGTCCCGCGGCTTTCCCCGCGGTCTCAGCCGCCTCACCCAACGGATTCGAGTTCCGCACGATCGTCGCCCCGACCGGAACCTTCACCACCCCGTCCGGATCCACGAAAGCAGTCCGAATAAGAATCGGTGCGTCGAGGTCCACCCCATCCTCCACCCCAACTCCGCCCCCCCGCGCCTCAAACAGCGCCATGACTCCTGCGTAGTACCCCCGCCCATGCCCCTCCCGCCGCCGAATCACTCGGCAGGCGTTCCCCATCGGCGCCCCGGTCACCGTCGGAGCGAACATGGTCGCCCGCAGCACCTCGCGCGCGTCCAGCTCCGTGCGCCCCTCCAGGAGATACTCGGTGTGCGTCACCTTGCTCATCGGCTTCAGGAACGGTCCGATGACGTGGCCACCTCCCGGGCAGATCGCCGACATGAGCTTGAGCTCCTCGTCCACCACCATGAACAGCTCGTCGACTTCCTTGTCATCCGTAAGAAAGGTCAGCATTCCCGGCACATCCGGCCCCGCCGGCGGGTGGCGGTAGGTGCCCGAAATCGGGTTCATCGTGACGACACCGTCGCGAATGGTCAGGTGCCGCTCGGGACTCGCCCCCGCGAACGCGACCCCGCCGATGTCGACGGCGTAGGTCCAATACGCCCCCTCTTCGCTGCGAAGAAGCGCCGCGAAGTAGGACAGAACAGCCGCCCGCGCCGACCCCGAAACCTCACCCACATAGGAGCGGTGCAGCACAAAGTTGGCCCCTTCCCCCCGCCCGATCTCCTCGTCAATTACCCGCTGCACCGCCCGCGCGTACTCCTCGTCGCCGATGTCGAAACGGCCCCTGGTCAGCGCCGGCGTGGCCGATGGCAACAGATCGAGCGCCTCGTCGCCGCTGAGCACCTCACGCTCACGAACCTTGAGAATGCGAAGGGGTGTCCCGTCATCGTGCGCATCGAAGCCACGCTCGACGACCTGGCGGAAGGGCACGAGCGCCAGAACCGGCCCGTCGTCCAGGGGAATGTCGCCAAGCCTGGCCAAGTCCTCAAAGTCGCCTGTCATGACCTCCACACGCGCTCCCCTGCGCACGATGGCGAGTGGTTCGCTACTCGAGACAAGGCGGGCAAGGAGTGTGGTCATGATGGGTCTCAGGCTACCGAACCTCCTGGCCAGTGTCGCAAGCGTGCACGATGCTGCATGCCGCCGCCACGGCGGGCGCGGTGCGTCTTGCTCAACGGGGCTCGGCGAGCGGGCAGAACATGACAACGGCATCTCGGCGGGGGTTTGCTCACGAGCGATCAGCCGTGGGCGAAACACGGAAGAATTTGGGAGCCTCGCGGATGGCGCTGCCTTGACCGGACACCGGAGGCGGAATAGGATTGTGGGTGCTTGGCATTCACAGGTGAGGCCTCGCAGACTCGCTGCGCCGAATGTTCCGCGCAGCAGTGTTGTTGCTGGTCCTCGCCGGAATCCCAGCTACAACCTAGCGTGAGCGATCTCTGTGTGTCCATCGCTGCGCACCCGAATTCAATTGAAAGGTAAGCATCTATGAAACCGATCATGCGCGCTTCCACAAAGGGAGCGCTGGTTTCCTCTCTCGCGACGGCGGCCCTCGTGGTAGGAGGCTTAGTGGCCGCTCCGGCCGCTCACGCCGCTATCCCCGTTGCCCCCGCACCGGGCGCCGAGGCAGTCAACATTGCTGCGACCGGTACGGTGACGGCATCCTCGTTCTTCTCGGAGAACGAGCCCGGCAATGCGAACTACGCAAACTACCTGCCCTCCAATGTGCTGACCGCCGGCTCGCCCGGTTGGGTCTCACGCTACCCGCACGCTGCGGGCTCTGGCTGGCTCGCAGACACCTACACCCAGGCACTGACGGACGGGAGCTGGATCAACATCGAGTTCCCCACGGCCGTGCCTGTCTCGGAGGTCATTGTCGACTGGACGGCCCAGGGAACGGGGACCCCAGCGACAACATGCCCCAACATCTACAAGGTTCTTGTCTCGGCCGACGGGACCGACTGGACTGAGGTCGACTACTGGGGACGCGAGTTCGGCGCCTGCACAACCGTCAGCCTCACCAAGCAGCACTCCGTCGCCGTTGACTTCAACGTCAAGCATGTGCGGATCTCCTCGGTGCTCACGGCCAACAGCGCCCGTGGTGTGGCGATCGACCGCATCCAGGTCTTCGGCCGCAACAACTGGGCCTGGACCCCGACGCTCCCCGCTTCGTGGTCTGTGACCGACGTCAAGAACGTCGCCCGGCTCGCCGGCAACGAGGCGTCCGCGAAGTCGCAGCCGGCTAACGGCGGGCAGACAAGCCCCGTCCAGACCCCGTCCGGCGGTACGCAGTCCTCGAACTGGAACCCCGAGCGCGCGATTGACGGCATCTTCGTCAGCCGCTGGCAGTCCAACTACTCCGGCTGGCCCGGCGGAACCGGTTATGACAACACGACCGACTGGTACCAGGTGTGGCTCGCCGAAGCATCGCCTGTCTACCAGCTCCACATCGATTGGGCAGGTTCCAACAACGTCCAGCCCAACACTCAGGTTCACTGGCCGGTTATGAAGCCGACCCGTTACTCGGTCGAGGTCGCCACCAACAACGCGTGTAACAACTGGACAACCGTTGCTCGCGTCGCGGCGCCCGCACAGAACGACGACGTGCTCCTCGGCATCGCCGACCCCGTCAAGTGCGTGCGCGTCAGTGGCGTCCAGAAGGCCGTGCCTCAGGGCTACGCAATTGGCGAGTTTGAGATCTGGAACGGGCCGAGGCCCGCGAACGACGTGGGCGTCATTTCGCCTCTGCCGGTCTCGCAGACCCCGCTGTCCGGCGCTCAGTTCGAGCTGACCGCCGCCTCCAAGGTCTTCGTGTCGGCCGCCTCGCTCCTCGACACTGGAGAGCTCCTTGCTGCGCAGCTGCGTCCCGCCACCGGCTTTGCGGTTCCCGTGGCAGTTGGTACGGGAGGCGCGAATGACATCACGCTGAACCTCGGCGCTGTTGCTGGCCTTCCGACCGACGCATTGTCGCAGGAAGAGGGCTACACGCTGACGGTTAACTCCGCCGGCGCCGTGGCGACTGCTCCCAAGGCTCACGGCCTCTTCAATGCCTTCCAGACCATCCGCCAGGTGCTGCCCACCGCGATCTTCTCGCAGGCGAAGCTCACCGAAAACGGCGGGATCGCCATTCCCAACGTGGTTCGGAAGGTGGCCTGGACGGCTGATCCGATTAGGGTTTTCGACTATCCGCGCCTGCAGTATCGTGGCCAGCACATCGACTCGTCGCGTAACTTCATCTCCGTCACGGAGTTCAAGACCCTGGTCGATCAGTTCTCGGCCATGAAGCTGAACACCATCCACATTCACCTCACGGACAGCCAGTCCTTCCGTGTCGAGCTTGACGATCCGCCGCAGTATCCCGGCCTCTACTCGTTCTTCGAGCCGATGGCTAAGGGTCAGCTGACCTCAGCTGATATGCCGGGCAACTGGACGCTCGGCTCGGCTCAGGCCAACGGCTGCAACGGCTCTGGCTGCCGCAACGGCTGGTACACCAAGGCTGATCTGCGTGACATGGTGGCCTACGCAAGCGCTCACTTCGTCACGATCATCCCGGAGATGGAGAGCCCCGGCCACGCCGTCTCCAACATGGCCGCACTGATCGCGGGTGGAGACAAGCAAGACCCGAAACTCACCTATGTCTGCCCGACCGGAACCATGACGGCTCCGCCGACCAACTTCTGCATGGTGCCCACTCATGTTGCCTACACGAACGGTCTTGCGTTCTGGGATGACGTCATCAAGCAGATGAGGGAGATCTTCCCCGGCCCCATCTTCCACATGGGCGGCGACGAGGTCTCGGGTACCTCACAGGGCGAGACCCAGGCGAACTACCAAAACTGGATCGCTCAGGTCGAGAAGATCGCCATCAAGTACAACTACAAGGTCCAGTCGTGGACGCCGGGCATCGGCGGCTACCAGGACTCCAGCTCGGTCTGCCATCTGTGGGGCGACTACCCAACGTCACCGCAGTGGGTCAGCCCCTCGTGGTACACGCGCGGGTTTGACTTCTTCCAGACCCCCGAGTGGAGCGCCTATCTGGACTTCGCTTACTCAGGTTCTGGTGGACGTACCCCGGTTACCGAGGCGTACAAGGCCTACAACTGGGATCCCGAGTGGTTCGTTGACAAGTACCGTGGATACAACGCCCACCAGGCAGTTTGGGGTGGCCCGTCTCCCGAGTCCATCATCGGTATCGCCGGTGCGAACTGGTCCGAGAACTACCAAGCAGGCGAGAACGCCTTCCAGTACATGCTCTTCCCGCGCATCAGCGGAAACGCCGAGAAGGGCTGGACTCCCAAGGAGAAGGCCTTCGACTGGAAGGGATACAACAAGCGTGTCGCCCTCCAGGGTTCTCGCTGGTCGTTTGCCGGTGTGAACTTCGGCCCGGCTCAGGAGCACCCCTGGACCGCCGAGGCCGCTGGAACCATCGTCAAGATGGCTGACAGTGGTGCTGTCAACGGTCTGGAGCTGGCCGGCATCGCCGCGCCTGGGTATCCTTTCGGACTCCTCACCGCAACGGTGAACTGGGGCGACGGAACCTCCTCGGCCGGCGCCATCGCTGGTCGTGACTGGACTGTCGGCAGCAGGCTTGGGCGCATCCTCTCCCGCGTGAGCGGAACCCACACCTACGCCGCGATCAACCAGAAGTACCAGGGAACTGTCAAGGTGACCGCTCCTGCGATGTCGACGCTGCTGCCAGCACTCGACCTGTCGATTCCGTTCACAGTGATGCCGGCTCAGGCCTCGGCTGCCGAGCTTGCTGTCCTCGACACGGCGATCCTAATCGGTGAGCTGTTCGAGGCGCAGGCGGGCCGCTGGACCGCAGCTTCCTACGCACCGTTCCTGGCCGCGCTGGACGCCGCTCGCGCCCTGCGTGCCTCGAACCCGGTCGCTCCCGAGCTCATCGGCGGAGTCATCGCCGCGTTGACCGACGCTCAGGGCAAGCTGGAAGACGGTGTCAGCGTTGCTGGTCTGCTTGATCTGATCGCTCAGGCTGAGGCAATGGTCGCCGACCCTGCGGCCTATGTTCCGACGTTCATGGGCGACCTCGCCACGGCCATCGCACACGCGAAGGCCCTGGCCGCAGGTTCTCCGACGCAGGTGCAGGTCCTCGACGAGATGCTCGCCTTGTCCAACGCCATGGCCAAGGTCCTTGAGCGTGGCGACAAGACGGCGCTCCTCGCGCTCATTGCGCTCGCTGAAGGCCTGGTCCCGGCCCAGTTCGCTCCGGTGGCCTGGGCTCCGGTTGCCACCGCCCTGGCGGCAGCCAAGGTGGTCGCGGCCGACGTCAACGCCTCCTTCCTCCAGGTCGACGCTGCGTTCGCCAACCTGCAGGATGCGCTGGGCGCCCTCGCCCTGCGCTCCGCCAAGGCGGGCCTGCAGTCGGCGGTGGACGTTGCTAAGTCGATCCTCGACAGTGCGTCGCTCTACGTTCCGAGCACGCTGGTGGGCCTCAAGGAGTCCTACGACAACGCGCTTGTGGTCCTCGCTGACCTCAACGCAACTGTCGCCGGCGTGTCCGCTGCGCAGTCAGATCTGATCGCCAAGATCGCCGCCGCCAGGCTCGTCCCGACCGCTGGCTCGCCCTCGGCAGCTCTGCTCACTCCGGCGGGAGCCGCGAAGGCCGCGCTCGCCCCTGCGAGCGTTGCCGCAGCCGCCCAGGCAGCCAAGTTCGCCAAGACCGCCAAGCCGCAGATCGTCGGCGTGGCAAAGGTCGGCAGCAAGCTGGTCGCCAAGGCCGGCAAGTGGTCGCCCAAGCCCACGCTGGCCTACCAGTGGTTCCGCAACGGCAAGGCGATCGCCAAGGCAACCAAGGCCACCTACAAGGTCAAGGCCAAGGACGCTGGCAAGCGCCTCACTGTCAAGGTCAAGGCTTCCAAGGCTGGGTTTGCCTCGGTTGTCAAGCAGTCGGCCAAGACCAAGAAGGTCGCCAAGTAACCACATCCACCTTTCGAGGCTAGTCTCTAGCCTTGAACCCTAACCACGAGGGGCTGTGGCCCGCCCCCAAACGGGTGCCGGCCACAGCCCCTCCCCACGCCTCGCAAGGAGCCAGCCCACCATGAACCGCGCACGTTCTGCCCCCTTGTTCGCGCTCACCCTTCTCGCCGTGAGCATTGCCGGATGCACCGAGACCAAGGCGCCAGGACCTGCGCAGGCCGGCCCCCCCTTGAAGATCGCCTACGTGGACGATTCGGTCGATGGCGCGTGGGTCGAGGCGCTCGGTGAGTCCCTCGCGGCCGATCTGGGAATCACGGTTGACGCCGTCGGCTATCCGAGCGAGCAGGCCATCCGCGAGGCCCTGGACGCCGGGGAATCGATGGCGGTCTTGTCCTCGCGCAGAGCCCAGACTCCGAGCGTGAGCGACTATCTTGAGTCGCTTTTCGTCACCGGCGCGCCCGCGAACCTCTCGGGCTACTCCAGCCCAGAGTTCGAGGATCTCCTCAACCAGGCGTACGCCGCCGAAACCGACGATGACGCCGTCGGCTTCCGCTACCTCGCTCAGCAGCGTCTCATGGAAGATCTGCCCGCAATCCCCCTGTGGACTCTCGGCGCCGCAGCCATCTGGCTGCCCAGCACGCAAACCGTTGCCTTCAACTGGAAGGGCGTGGTTGACTACCCGATCGTCGGCACGACAGCGGAAAACGGCACCGTGACGGCCTACGCTGTGGAGCCGGCTTCCTCACTTCTTCCCTCCGACGCCATGGACGATGCCACACTGAAGATCGTCGACCAGCTCTACTCGCGACTCGTCAAGTACGACGTCGTCGGCGACTGGAATCCCGACATGGCCGAAGTGGTCGACACCGAAGACGGAGTCACCATAACGGTGGCCCTGCGAACTGACCTCTTCTTCTCCGACGGCAGCCCCGTCACTTCCGACTCGTTCATCGACGCCTGGGATGACGCCGCGCTGAAGTCCAGCGGGCACGCTGGTGCCTGGATGTTCCAGCGGATCAAGGGGTTCTCAGCGACCGAGGACTCCCACATCAAGGGCGAAGGCCTGAAAAAGATCGATGACATCACGTTCACGGTCGAACTCGGTGAACCCCAGCCCGAGTTCATGGCCACGCTCGGCCACTCCGTGTTCGCCCCCTTGCCGGCGTCGGCGTTCGACGAGAACGGAAAGGTGACAGCTGAGTATCAGCAGCACCCGATTGGCAACGGCCCCTATCTGCTCGACGAATACAAGCCCGGTGAGTACGCCACGCTCTCGCCGAACTCCACCTACCACGATTTCCGAAACCTTCCCACCTCAACCCTGAAGTTCGTGTTCTACAACGATGCGGAATCGGCCTACCAGGACTTGAACGCCGGCAAGCTCGACCTTCTCGACAAGATCCCCGCAGACGCCTGGGCCACGCTTTTGAAGAGCCCCCCCGCCGACACCCTCGGCTCCAACATGGCTCCCATCACCTACTTCCTGACCATCCCCACGAACCTCGACCACTTCACCGGCGAGGAGGGCGCTCTCAGGCGAGCCGCGCTGTCCCGCGCGATTGACAGGGCCAGCATCGCCGTCAAGGTCTTTGACAGCTTGGCCCTGGTCCCCACGGATTTCACCGCATCATCGCTCAAAGGCTGGGCACCCACCATCCCAGGCCAGGAAGTCCTAGAACACAACCCCGACGAAGCCCACCGCCTGTGGGCGGAAGCCAACGACATCACCCCCTGGAACTGAGGGGTTGCGACCGGGGTAGCGGGTCGATACTCCCTCGACAAGAAGTGCTCCTGCGCTGGGAGAATGTGGTCCTGACCGGCTATGGTCGCGGGCCGAACGCTGCCGTTCCGATCCGGACCATGGTGGCGCCCTCGCTGATCGCCAGGTCAAGGTCTCCGCTCATGCCCATGGACAGGGCCTGGGCCTGGTCCGTTCCGGGCAATCCGCTGGTGAGAACCTGATCGCGAATCTCTCGGAGGCGAGCGTAGGAGGCCGCGACTGCGGTCCTATCGGGTGAGTTCAGGCCCACGGTCATCCAGCCGACAAGTCGCAGCCTCGGCAGTTTGCCGATCTCTCGGGCAAGATCCAGAGCATCGCTCGGTCGGGTTCCGGACTTGGAGGCTTCCCCTGAGGTGTTGACCTGGATCATGACATCGAGCTGGCGGTCCACGTCTTCCTTGGAGCAGATCTCGTCGAGTCTGTGGGCGAGCCGCAGGTCTGACACCGTCTGGATGCAGTCCGCGTGGGTGATCGCGGTCCTCGCCTTGTTGCGCTGGAGCGGACCGATCAGGTGTGTTTGGTGGCTCAGTCCTGCGAGGCTGGGGGCCCTCGCCACCATCTCCTGGACGCGGTTCTCTCCGATGAGATCCCATCCGGCCTCGATCGCGGCGTGTACCGTCGGCGCAGGTTGCCCCTTGGCTGCGAGGAGGATCTCCACCGAGGCGGGGTCACGGTCCGCTCGCACCGCGGCCTCGCGGACGCGGTCACTGAGGCGAGTCAAGCGAGTTCTCAGGGCAGTCACGTCTACCTGTGGCTGCGCGGTTGGCACCCCTCGTTGGGTCGTGAGGACCACTGCGTCGACCTTCGGTTGCTCCGTTGGCATCGCCGGTCGCGCCTCCTTGCGTTGCGCAGGCTGCTGATCCTGCTCGTGATACACCGCAGGCTGCTGATCCTGCTCGTGATGCACCGCAGGCCCCGTTGTGGGGCCTGTGGTTGGTTGGGTTGCGGTGGTGTCCTGTTCTCCCGCCGGCTGGCGCTGGCAGTACCGTGGGCGCTGGGA
>WQYN01000046.1 GCA_009781225.1 Micrococcales bacterium
CTGTGACCTTGGTCGGGCCCTTGACCGTTGCCAGGCCGAGGACCTTGCCTGCGTTGGTGGTGACCAGGACTTTCCCGCCCGAGAGGATCGCCCGTGAGGAGACCTCAACGGTTAGCCTCGTCGCCTTGCCCCTTGCGACGGCCTTTTTTGGAGACTTGACTACCGTGACTCCGGAGTCGACCTTCTCGCCGGGGAGGATCTGCTCGATCACATAGAAGCGGAGCCAGAGAGAAGGCGCGTCCGACCACCTGCTTGTGAACCGTCGCGGGTTCAGGAACCGCCATCCTTTCGGTGCTGTCTGGGACCGGATACCGTGCGGCCAGTCGAGCTCCTTGGTCGTGTGGTCCCACGTGCCCGGGTCGAGCATCACCAACTCCCCATCGGACCGCATCATCACGATGGGCCCGCTTGGCCACCCGGTGGTCACGTCAACGTACCGCAGTCCTGCGGGTGGCTTGGGTGGCTGAACCAGCTGCTTCAACTGGCAGATCCCGCCTCGATACACCAGCGTGCCGTCCGACCGCAGGTACAGGACCACTTCTCCCAGGCTGGCTACACCGAGATAGCGCATACCACGGACCAGCGGCGGCACGCGCTCCAGCGGGTCCTTAACGTCGTTGGGGTCCGACCCCGCCTCGGCCCACCCGCTGATCTCGTGCCAAGGTTTTTCCGTGCCCTCTGGCACATCCGGGTAGTACGCTTCCGCTCTGCCGTCTTCTCTGATCAGCCACATCGCACTGTCGGATGGGTCTTCTCTGCTTCCTTCGGTCCAGCAGCCTCTTGACAGATCCGTTCTGCCCGTCACAGCGCGGACATAGCCTTCGCCCTTGGCCTCCAGCGGTCTTGCTGACTTCCCCGAACCTGCCAAAGGAAACAGATCATAGAACCCCACCGTGGGAGAATCGGCGCGCAGGTGCCCGGTAGACCCGTCACCAGACGGATGCTCAAAGAACCGCTCCCTTCCGGTCGGCAAGACTCTCGTCGCCAGGTCCGCGTCCCGGTCCGCCCACAATGACGCGAACAGACCATCCTCCAGAATCACCTCTAGGTCCCACGTTTCGAGGTCCATCACCCTAACCCCAGGGTGGCGGCCATAGAAGCCCGCGACAAGACGCACACCAGTCGACCCAAAACCGACCAGCACACCATCGCTTCGCAACAGCACCCCCCACACCGCGCCGGTCCCCTCCTCGAACGTGGCCGCCCCTCGCACATAGGTCAGGCCCGCGGGAGCGCTCGGAAGCCGGATCAGCTCCTGAGTGGTCTTATCCGGCGTGTCAACCGCATGAACCAGCCAATACTCCCGCCCCTCCGCCACCGCCTCTCCCCGACCCGGCGGGTCCTCACTCACCGCCGTCACACCAGGAGCAGCTCCGACGGTCGACGTTCCACCGGCAAGGAAACCCACCACCACAGCCAGCGCCACGAAACGCCTGCGTTCCATGGCACTCACACTCCCTCGCGTGTAACCAATGTCGCTTCGAACCTGAGCGTCGAAGACGAGATCCCGGGAGCGTAGCAGCGACCCATTGCCGCCACCAGAGGAGCCATGGCGGCGACACTGTGCCAGCGCTCCCCAAAGGCGTGGCTACCTGTCAGTTCTGCCGTCAGCGTAGGGGGAGGTCACATCCGGTAGAGCCAGTTGCCGGTGGTGGTGTCTAGGTAGCCGGCGTGGTCTCCCCAGCGGACCCAGTTGAGATGGGGGCCAACTGAGAAGGTCACGGAGATGGATTCGGGGAGCCGGCGTCCGTCGGAGGTGAAGGCCTGGGGGCCCAGATCGTGTTCGGAGTCCCCGAGTCCCTCGGCGATGGTGGTGTAGATAATTTCGCAGCCCCGGTCTTCACGCGAGCCGTTGGTACGCAGGGATCCGCTTGCCTGGTATCCGGTCGGTAGGGCGACGACCGATCCGTCGGGGCGGATGACTCCGCTCGGTGAGTCACCGACCTTTCCTTGGGTCTCGAAGGAGGGGCATCCCGACTCTCCATAGTCTCGGAACACTCTCACCCCTTCGACGCGTGGAATGGGGTGCTTCTCGCCGGAGGGGAGGTCAATGAGTTCGACGGGGCCTTGAGTGTCAAAGACGGCGGTTCGCGCTGCTGCGTTGCCGCCACCCTCCACCGAGAGGATGTAGATGTCACCGTCTCCGGGGTCAACGACCCAGGCTCCGTCGGGGGTGGCGATGCCGGCCTTGAGACACCCTTCGGCGTCATCCCACCTGGCGCACACCCAAATCAGGTCGTTGTCCTGGTGTCGAACCGCGGGCTGATCCCCGATCACGGCGGTGCCGGATCTCTCCTCCAGAGTCATGAGGTAGACGGACCCCAGGAGAGAACCCGGTGCCGTCCCCATCCTGACGACGAGGGCGACCGTCTCGTTGTACCACCGGTCGACAAAGCCTTCGATCTTCTGCGAGAAGGTTCCGTCCCAGGACATGTAGCGGAAGGTCGACCCATCGGGGCCCTCGACGGGAAAGGTGGACTTGCGCGAGAACTCAACTGGGAGGATCGCCGAGGGAACCCGTTCGACCACTCGCCCCTCGTGGGGGATCCGCAGGTCCGTCTCGAGGTCGACGACGGTGCCGGAGCCGGTCGCGGTTGTCACGTCAACTGTGTGGGAATCGATCCAGAGGAAGTTCCCGAACTCCTCCGCCTCCGCCTCGTAGACGAGGTCGCCGCTCACCAGGGAGAAGAGGCGGTTCGCATCGAAGAGATAGGGGGCGCCGGCCACGCAGTGGAGCAGGTTGGGGCTCGACCAGCGTACGGTGCCGGTCTCGGGATCCAGCAGGTCGGTTGACTCCAGCGTCCAGGCCACCATTCCGGTCGCCTCACCGTCAGATCCGAGGCACAGCTCGTGGGAGGTGTAGGTGGGCTCGTGAATGGTCACGCCGTCGGCATCTATGAAGCCAACGTGATAGTCGGTCTCGGTCTGTAAGAAGATCGGGTAAATGCCCAGACCCTGGATGGTGGGAGCGGGGAGCGGGTCGGTGAGGACCTCGGCCGCCTCCGGATCATCGGGGTAAGCCAGCTTCGGCATGACTACGCTGGCGGGGAAGGCGCCGCCGACTTCAATGATGGGAAGCGCCTCCGTTGAGGAGGGTGGTCCCACGGGGGGGTCGGCGGGTGTCTCCCCTGTCGGCTGTGAGGGACCTGAAGGCTCGCTGTTTGTGCAAGCACCCAAGGCACAGGTGATGATGATGAGGACACTGATGGTCCGCCATCGTCCATTCATGACGACTTCCTCTCTTGTCGCGCGCTCGCTAGTCCTCGAGCGTGGAGTGTGGGGTTTGACGGTAGAGCCAGCGGCCGTGCTGGTCAAGGTAGCCGGAATAGGGTCCCCACTTCACCCAGTTGAGGCCCGGCCCCAGGCTGAAGGTGAACTTGATGGACTCCGGGATGCGGCGGCCGTCGCCGGTGAAGGTCAGGTGCTCGCCCATCTCCTCGGGCTCGCCGGGAATGGCTGCTTCGACGATGTCGCAGCCTCGGTCCTCCAGGGAGCTGTCGGTTGTCAGTGCCCAGCTGAGCCGGTAGCCATCCGGAAAGGCGACGACGCTGGCATCGGGCCGGACAAACCCGGCAAACCCCGACGCGCCCTCGCCGGGCTCAATCGCAGGGCAGTCGACGTAGTGGGTGCGTCCGGAGACCACCGGTCCCACGTCGGGAAGCGGGGTGAACGCCCAATCGTCGAGGTAAGCGAGCCGGGTCGAGCCGTGGGGATCAAAGACGACGGACCTCGTTGGCGCCACCGTGTCCCAATCCCCGATCGACAGACGTTGACCGTCGGGACCCAGCCCTACGACCCAATGACCGTCGACATCGATGACTCCCTCGTTGACGCATTCGTAGTCTTCCTCGTCAATCCAGGAGCACACCTTGAAACGGTTCGAGCCAATGGGGGTCATCCTCTTGAAGGGGCCGGAGATGATCTGGCCGTCGCGTCCCTGAAGCCAGGAGAGTTGCTGCTCGAAGTCTTCCACGACGGCGGCAGTCTCGTTGTACCAGGTGACCAGTCCGTCGAAGGGTTCCGAGGTCCATTCATCGCCGCCAGAAGAGTAGAGGAAGAAGCTCTTGTCGTAGTCCGAGTTGATGGCCGCCGGCACGCCGGCCTCCCGGGAGAAGTGGGTGGGCAGCGGAAGCCACATCTGCTGGCCGGAAGCAAACCCGGCGTGGGGGGAGCGGAACCCGGTGTCGAGGTCGAGGATGACGCCACCCTCCTGGCCGTAGGTGACGAGGTCAACCGTGTGGGCGTCAATCCAGTTGAACCCCTCGGTGCTGCTGGGTTCGAAGGCAACTCTGCCCGTGTCGAGGTCGACGATTCCCATGAAGAAGGACATCTCGTCCTCAGATTGGAAGCTGCTTTGGGCGTAGAGGGAACCCTCGACGCAGGTCAACATGGTGGGGCTGGACCACCGCAGCGCGCCGGTCGCGGGGTCCAAGACGTCCGTGCTTCGCTGGCGAGAGGCGACGATCGCGTGCGCCGAGGCGTCGGGGCCGATGCACACCTGCTGGGTGTGGTATTTCGGTTCGACCACGGTCGTGCCATGGGAGTCAATGAACCCGATCAACTGGCTGAACTGGCGCTCAATGAAGATCGGATAGATCTCCAGTCCAGGGGTTGACGGCTTTGGCAGTGTGTCCGAAAGCACGGGGGCCTTGCCCGGCAGATTGGGGAACGCCAGTCCTGGGACCTCGACACTGGTGGGAACGGGGTCCCCCAGTCCGATCACTGGCAAGGGCTCCGTCATCATCGCCGCGAGCGCTAGCGCCATGTCCCATTGCGAGGCTGGGTCATCCCCGCTGGGAGCCTTAGGTTCTTGGGCTTGGGTTGTGGCTTGGGTTGCGGCCTGGGTTGGAGCTTGGGTCGGGGCCTGCTTTGGGTTCTTCTTGGGGTTACCCGAGCAGCCGCCGAGCGCCAGTGCCGCGACAACTGCGAAGGCGACCTTCCGCCATCGTCCATCCATGACGACCTCCTGTTGGTGGGATTAGGGGGCGACCGGCGCGTATCCGGTTGCGACGACGAGATCCTGGCCGGCGGGCGAGGCGAGCCACTGGGCAAGGGCGCGGGCGGGGGAGTCGGTGGGGGAGTCGGCTCGATGGACCGCGTAGAAGGGGCTGATAAACGCGTAGTCACCCGCAGCAATAGACCCGACCGAGGGGTCAACGCCGTCCACAGCAATGATTTTGACTCCGGGCTGGGAATACATTTCCGAGGCGTAGAAGAATACCGAGTATCCCAGCGACTGCTTGGAGTTGTCGTAGTTGGCGACGACATCGATGAGGTCGCCCATCGAGCCCGGGACCAGCTCCGATGGAGCCTGGGCCATCGGAGTGTCCTGCATGACGAGCGCTCGCATCAGAGTCTGGGAGCCGGAGTCTTCATTGCGCTGGTAGGCCACGATCTCCTCGTTTTCGCCTCCGACTTGACTCCAGTTGGTGATCCTCCCCGCGTAAATGTCCTTGATTTGTTGGGCCTTCAGCGAGTTAATGGGATTGGCCTCGTTGACGACAAACACGAGCGCGTCGCGTCCAATGGGAGTCGTTGTCAAGTCCCGCCCGATCTCGGCGACCTCTTGCTTGGTGTCCTGGGCGGCCTCATAGACCAAGGCGAGGTCCGCGCGGTCGGCAGCGATGTTGACCCACGCTGGCCCGGTCGTGTTGAAGTCGATCAGCCCCACAGCTTCCTCCTGCGAGACCCCGGCGAACTTCACGTACAAGGCCTGGGCCAGGGGAATCGCGGCCGTCGAGCCGTCCAGCCGTGGGAAGTCCGCCACCGAGGTCGGCAGCCCGGGGATTGACTCGCCCGCGGTCGCCGGCTCGGTTTGGCTCGCGGTGGTGGTTGGGGGGGCGGCTGGGGCGGTGGCTGGGGTGTCTGCCGCAGCGGGGGACGATGGCGGATCAGCCGGCCCGCTCTTGGAGCACCCTCCCGTCGTGGTTACGAGGAGTGCTGCTGCGGCGACGGCTACTGCGAGACGCTTGGCGTTCACGTGAAAGACCCTTTCGCTGGGCAAAAACTGTGTCCTCCCACGATAGTCGCCCCCGGGCCCGGTTCCCGCGAAACTCGGCGCCCGATGCCCCGAGGTGCGCATCAGCTCCCTGCAGGTCAGCGCTGGCAGGTCAACCTCGTTGTCGATTCCACGCCGTCTGCTACAAAAAAGGGACAGGTTCATGTAGGAAACGGCGTTCAATCGGCGTGGGGGGTGAAGAGCCGGCCGTCGGCTTGTGCTGCCTGGGCCAGGGCGGTGTCGAGGGTGGCGATCTGGGCGTTGAGGCGTTGGGCGTCGGCGAGGACTACCGCGTCGGGCAGACGCAGGCCGTACTTGACTCGGGTGTGAGCGACTCGCAGCGTCCACCGGTCATCGGGTGGGATCTCGGCGAAGCGCAGGGTCCCGGTGATGTCCAGAAAGGCCTGCTCAGCCAGGCCTCGGCGTTCGAAGCCGATGAGCACTTCGGCCAGCGTGAGCGACGGGATCCGCCGCTGGCGCCCGATCGTTGCCCGCATGATCTCGGTCCCGCGCTGGTGGAGGGCGTCGGTCGCCTCCAGGTGGGCGATCAGGACGCAGGCGTCGAAGACAATCAACGGTCCCACTCCGAGCGCAGGTCATCAAGGTAACCGGGAGGAAAGACTCCGGTGTACTTCCCTGCGGTTGCGTCGACTCCTGTGTCGGGCTCGTCGGCGAGGTCTGCGGCGACCCACTCCTCGGCGATGCGGGCAAACAGCGCACTGCGAGAAGAAGCGTCAGGCCACCGCAGGGCGGCACGAGACAGCGCGCGCTCCACCGGCGGGGTGTGCGTCAAGTACGTCCGAGGTAGCACAGTCGGCATTCCCGAAGTGTAACACCCCAGAGACACACCGAGGAGGCGCGAGCTGTGGAAGCCAGCGGCCCGGGCGGGTAGCCAGCGGTGTCTTGGGCAGGCTCCCCTGACACGTACCGGCCGCGTTCTGGCACTACTTGAGTTCTGCTCTCACTGCGGCGAAGCCCTGCGGCGAGAGCTGCGTCTCCCACCCTGCGTCGCCTACTGCCGCGCGGACGAGGGTGCCACTCTCGGGGTCAACTGTGAACCTGCCGGTGGGACCTCCGAGGATCGAATACGCACTCTGAGTGCTGTCGGCAATGTCAGGGACTTCGATCACGGCAAGGACGAGGCGCTGACCAACGCTGGGATGCTCGGCGTCCAGGAATCGGTACTCCACGTATTCATCGCGTCCAACGGTGGGGGAGGGCCTGTCGGGGAACTTGTCGGCGTTCTCCGCCGCAACCTCCCACGCGGGCGCGAAGCCACCGGTCTCCCAAACGACGATTTGGTCGGCGACAGTACCTCGAAGTACCTCGGCGACATCAACGACCATCCTCGTGAACGTGATCCCATCAATGCGGTGGTAGGAAACCGAAGACACGGTGCCCTGTAGGACAGCCGTTGCCTTGGAGGCCATCAGGAGTTCATCTGCCTTCTCGAAGAGATCGACGAGGCTGGCCTCTTGGGCGACGGTGTCTGTCACCGTACCTGCGTCAACATCGGCCTGGCTCAAGGCGGGCTCCCCCGGAGCGGTTTGCGTGGTCTCCTGGGTATCGACGGTTTGGTTCGACGCAGGGTCGCCTTGCTCTGCTTGCGGAGGCTGAGTCTGCCTTTGCTCGGTGTCAGGCGCGGTCGGGGCTTGTGTCGGCGTCGAGCACCCAGCCAAGGTGCAGGCACCCAACGCGAATGCGGCGGCAAGACCGCCTATGGCCATGTTTCGTGCGTGGATCATCGTCTGTGCCTCCTAGTAGAGCGTATTGATGCCGGTGATGTCGTCAGACTGCGGTCCCGCAATGCCACGATTCCCCTCGGGCCGCTCAGCTATCAACGGCCCATTGTAGCGGGGCTGGGTGGTTCGGCGGGCGCTGGGAGGGCAACTGGAGCATTCTCAGCGGGTTCTGCGGCGGATTGGGCCTGCGATCATGTGCCTGGTCGCCATTGCAAACACAGAGGCGATTGCCACCAGAGCGCCACCAACCGGTGTCGCGATCCCGGCGCCGGCAGCCGATCGGCGGTGAGCGTTGTCCCTTGTAGAAAGGGGAGGGCGGACCACTGCGCCCGGAACCCCCTTCAGGTCGAGGATCGGAGGGAGTCCGGCGTAGATGATCTCACCGTTGTTGGCCTCAGACTGTTCTTCGAGTTCTGCCTCATGCGCGATGAGTGCGCTCTGAAACTCGTCCAACTGGACGGAGGTCTCTTCGCCGGTCGTGAAGTCCACTTGAGTGACAACATCACCTTCCAGGACAAACAATCCGGCGGCGCCGGTGTCAATTATCGCGACATCAGAGGTTCCAGCATCGAGTCGACCTGCGAGAAACCCGTCGTCGTCGATCGCCCAGAGGAATTCATTCGCCTCATCCGGGTCCCGTTCCAGTCTCAGGGTTCCGACTGGAACGTCATCTGCCATGATTGCAGCAGTCCACGACTCGTTGGCTTCGAAGTCTTGCGCCGTCGGGTCGTCAGATGATAGGAAGCTCGCAGTCACAGCGAGATTCCAAACGGGCCGTCCGGGAGCTGAACCCTCAGGAAGGTAGAAGCCACCGGGCTCGTCGTCGGAGGTCTCTATCGCCTCCGACACATGCCGTGGGCCTTCTCCCATGAACCAGGCGCGGACATCTGATGGCAGGTTCCAGGACCCCGCGTCTGCGGGTGTTGTCCCCAAGGCACCGGTCACTAGGACGCCCAGGAGAGCAATTCCGAGTAATCTCTTGATCGTCATCAGTTTCTCACATCCATCCAGGTTTGGTTGACGTTCCAGGTAGAGTTGCTCTTCAGGTACGAATAGGAACCGCTAGCTGTGAAGCTCGGCATGGAAATGCCTAGTACCAGAACTCCGACTAGTGCCCCAAAAGCTCTTCGAGAGAGCCACCTTTGCATGCTATTGCCTCCATTTTCGTAGGTGTCGGTCTGGGCGAATGCGCCCGACTGAGGACTCTGAGAAGGTACCTGGATTCGCCCGACCATTCAATGACAAAGGAGCTGCGTTCGCTCTCAGGCGAAGTCGTGGACTTGATGCGGATCCTGAGGTATCATCGCGCGCGCCGAGGAGGCTCGACGGTGGCGGCGGTGACCATCTGCAGCTGCAGAATCCGGCGGCTGTGCGATGCGAGGGTAGCCGCACGAGTCCGTGTACGTCAGGTCTTTCCGCCCAAGGCCGGGGGGACGATTATTGGGACGAGGTGGTTGACCAGCTGGAAGTCGCGTGGGTTGAGGGTGGCGATGGAGGCTCCGAGGGCGTAGGCCTGGCCGGCGAGCATCGTGTCGCGGCTGCGGGCGTGCCCGCGACGGGCCTTCCAAACCTCGGCGGCCACGATCGCGTAGCCCTCGGCTGCGGCGCGGTCAAAGGGGAGCCACTCGAGGCCGATCGAGTCCCAGTGTGTGAGGCGCGCCTGGCGGTGGGCTCGCGCGCTCACATCCGCGGAGAGCGTGACACCGAAGGCAAGCTCGCTGAGAGACAGGGAACTCAGCGCCCACGGACCAGTTGGCATGTCGAGAGTCTCGTGGGAGATGAGCACGCTCGTATCCAGGAGAATCACGTGTCCGCCCCCTCCCACGGATCAACGACCGGATCGGGCGTGGATTGCCTCCACGCCCGGAGGTCCTGGGCCCAACCCGTCGTGTCGGGTCCCAGGGAGCCAAGGTCTCGCAGTCGCCGCTGGGCCTCTTCCGCGTCCATCCAGGGCAGGCGCCGCTGCCGCGAGTAGAGGGGGACAATGACGGCAATCGGCCTCCCCTGGTTGGTCACCTCGACGTCCTCGCCCGCTTCAACCCGCCGCAGCAAAGCAGCGGCGTTCCTCTGCAGCTCCCTGATTCCCACAGATCCCATCCCCCCACCCTACCAGCAGCGACGCACATGTGCGTCACTGTGCCCCCAGCGTCGCCCCCCACGGTGGGTATCCACTTCGCCCAGGTCAGCGCTGGCAGGCCAACCCCGTTGTCGATTCCACGCCGTCTGCTACAAAACAGGGACAGGTTCATGTAGGAAACGGCGTTCAGTCGGCGTCGAAGGGAGCGACGCACATGTGCGTCAGCCTGGGGACTTTTCGGCCGAGGCGCGTGGGGAGTTCCGCGGAGGGGTGAGTGGGCTGGTCGGGATGGGTTCGCGGCGCCCGCGGGGTGAGGGAGAATGACGCGGAGTGGGGGACGCGGTGGGGTCGCCGCGTACAGTTGAGCTCTGTCGTTACCGTGCGACAGACAAGTGATCGCTGCCGGGGCCAGCGCCCCGTCGGTCCCTGCAACCCGAGAGATGAACGATGACGGAGCAACCCGACCTGGATGATTCCTCAGCCGAGCCACGGGAGAGTCAGTCCCTGGGCTTCGCGTCGGCAGCTGAGTCGACGGGCCCTGACCATAGTGCGACGGCCGAGTGGTCGCCACCCGAGGCACCTGCTCTTGACGGGCACCATGCGATGGCGTCCACCTCGACAGTTGTCGCCGCGCCCGCCTGGGAATCGCCCGGCTCCGCGGCCGTTCCCCCGGGTTACGCCCCACCACCGGGTTACGCCCCACCCCCGGGCTACGCCCCACCCCCGGGCTACGCCCCACCCCCGATGCCAATGTCGCTCAAGCCGGGGATCATCCCGTTCCGCCCGCTGACCGTCGGCGACTTCTTCGATGGGGCGTTCAAGGCGATGAGGTTCTCCCCGGCGGTCATGTTCGTGTACAGCGCGATCGTCGTGACGATCACCACGGTGCTGTCCATACTGGTCCAGCGGAGTCTCACACCAGCCGACGACTCTGCCCTTGTGGTGTACAACGACGCTGGCGACGTGATCAGGGACGTCTTGCCCACCGGTGTCGCCTCGGCATTCCAGCTCCTCCTGTCGTTTGTCCTGGGTGGAGTACTTGCCTTCGTCGTCTCGCGCGCGATCCTGGGTTGGCGCGTTTCCATCGGCAGGACGTGGGAAGCGGTCGCTCCGAGGATGCCCGCGATCCTCGGTGCCAGTTGCATTTCCCTCCTTATCATCGCGGTCCCGGTGGCATGGGCGTTCCTCATGACGCTTGGCGGAGTGGCGCTCGCGTTCACACTCGGGCTTCCTGGCATCGTCCTGGCAGTCCTCTTCTGGGTGCGCTTCGTTTTCGCCCCCGTCATCGCCGCTCTCGAGAAGGCGAGCATTGCGACCTCGCTGAGACGCTCGTGGCAGCTCACGCGGGGCGCTTTCTGGCGAACCTTCGGAATCCTCACGCTTGTCGGGCTTGTGGTGAGTGTCGTCTCGGTCCCCATCGGCATTGGTTTTGCGCCAGTGGTGCTCGCGGGGTCCGAGGCCTCTTGGGTGGCTCTCCTCGCCCAGGGAGTCTCCACAATCGCCATTGCGACCCTCACCAGCCCCTTCTCCGCCAGCGCCACCTGCCTCCTCTACGTGGACCGCCGCATCCGCGCCGAAGGCTTCGACATCGAGCTCGCGCGTTCCGTGGCGGTGTAGCCACCCCAACACCAGCACCTCCGACCTGCCCCATGTCAACCCCCGGGAGCGGGCGCTGTCGCCAAGCGAGCGCGTACAGTAGTCGCGTAGTCATACCAGCGCTGGCAGCAAGGCTCGCGCGACACATGAGGTGAACGATGACGCAGCAGCCCTACCCGACCCAGACCTCGCCTGGTCCTGACTCAGGTGGCCCTCCCGGACCCCTCCCGGGCTCACTCAGGCCCGGAATCATCCCCTTTCGCCCCCTGAGCATGGGTGAGATGTTCAACGGATCGCTGAAGGCGGCGAGGATGTCGCCAGCAGTAGTCCTCGGGGTGAGTGCGGTGGTGACGGCCGCGGCAATGGGCTTGTGGGCGCTGCTGAGGCGAGTTCTCGATGTAGATAGTGTCTTCCAAACGGGGTCGGGCGATCAATCAGAAGGCGTGACCTTGGCTCTCGGGCCCGAAGCCGGCATTGCGGCCATTGCCTGGGGGTTTGTCGCCTTTGCCGTGTCGCGCGCCGTCCTAGGTCAGCGTGTAGGCGTGGTGGATGCAGCAAAAGTTGTCGGGCCGAGGATCCCAGCGATCCTGTGTGTGGGCCTCGTCCTGCTCCTCATCGTCGTCATCCCTGCGCGGCTGGTTCGACTTGCCACGCGCGTCGAGCCGGCTCTGGAGTTCCCGATAGGGCTGGTTGCGTTCGTCTTTGTCTTTTACTCCATGGTGACCTTTCTCTTCGCTGAAATCATCGTGGTACTTGAGAGGGTGGGTCCCATCAAGGCCCTGCGACGCTCCTGGAAACTGACGCACAGCATGTTCTGGTCGACCTTCGGAATCGCGCTGGTGACCACCCTGGTGATGGCCATCGCGGGGCAGGTCGCCCTGTCGGGACTGACCATGATCCCAGGCTTCGTCGCGCAAACCTCCACGGTGGCGGCAGCCGTGGGAGTTGTCGCTGAGGGTGTCGTATCCACGATCACCACCGCCCTCACTGCCGGCGTCTTCTGCCTCCTCTACGTTGACCGCCGCATGCAAGCCGAAGGCTTCGACATCGAGCTGGCGCGTACAGTGATCGCGTGATCGCAGCAGCCCTGGCCGTCGTGCCGGTCGACCCCACCGAGGAGGAGGCGCGGAGGCTGCTGACCGAGGAGTTGAAGCGCCGCGTCTACCAGGAGCAGGAATCGCTCCTTGACCGGTTCTCCCGGTGGCTTGGCGACCGCATGTCGGTCCCGGGACTCAGCGGAGGGGGTGCCCAGTGGTGGGTCATCGCCCTCGTACTCGTGGTGGCCGGCGCCGTCGTCTTCTTCGTCCTAAGAGGACCGCTGCGCCGCTCGCCTGAGCTGGCCGGCCCCGCGATCCCCCCGGCCTCCAAGCCCGCGACCTCCCGCCAAGCCCGGGAGCACGCAGAGGAGTTAGCCCGAACCGGCCAGTGGGCGCAGGCCACGATCGAGGCGTTCCGCGCCATCGTCCTCCTCTTGGCGGAACGCAAGCTCATCGGCCCGCCGGAGGGCATGACCGCCCACGAGGTCGTGACCGCCGCCCGCCCTCGCCTCCCTGACCACAGCCGCGACCTCGCCACCGGCGCCACCACCTTCGACGCCCTCGCCTATGGCGGCCGCCTTGGCACCGCGGAGTCCTACGAGCAGATGAGCGGGCTCCTGGCCGTCGTCACAAAGACACGGGGGACGATGGCGGCCCCTGAGCCTGTCATCGCGCTCACCTCGGGCTCCGCAGGGGAAGCGAGGTCACCACAGTGACCAACCTCACCTCCCCTGACCAGCACTCGAACCCGTTTGCCTCCCCTCCCGAGCCCTCCCGGCGTCGCCCGCGCTGGTCACCCAGGTCCCGCAACCCAAACCGCACCCCCGACCTAACCCACTCCAGCGACCCGCCCCCCACCAGCAACCCAACCCGCTCCCAGAACCCACCCCCCGCCCCCCACCAGCGCAGCACAAAAGGCTCGGTCCTAGGCACCGCCCTACTCGCCGCCCTCGCCCTCCTCGCTCTCATCCTCATCGTGGTCCTCACCCCCGCCTCGCGCCCCTCGACTCACCTCGGCGCCGACAACCCCTCGCCGCGGGGTGCCATGGCCTTGCTCAACGTCCTGCGCAACGAGGGTGTCAAGGTCGTCACTCCCACCAACCCCGTGAAAGCGGCGTCAGCGGCCGGGCCTGAGGCGAGTCTCGCCATCGTCGGTTGGATTGAATTGGGAGTTGACGAGGTGCGTGAGCTTACTGCCCGCGCGGCGCATGTGGTGCTCGTGGACGGGATGGAGGGGACGCGCGAGGCCCTCACCAGCGCAAAGATCCCCCACGACGTGCTCGACGACCTCCAGGTCATGAACGGGACGATCCTGGAGGAGGACAAGATCGCCCCGATCCTGCGCACCCTGGGCCGCGACCCGACGCTCGTGTGGTACATCCCCACGGAGAGCGACGAGGCCTGGGGCGTGGAGGACGCGGACCTCTTCGCTCTGTTCCCACCCTGGGTCTCCTCGGTGATCGTCATGGCGTGCGTCACCGCGATCGGGGCGGCGCTGTGGCGCGGGAGGCGCTTTGGAAAGCTCGTCCCGGAAGCGCTGCCCGTCATCGTCCCCGCCTCGGAAGTGACGCGAGGACTGGGCGAGCTTTACCACCGCAATCAGGCGCGCGGACATGCGGCGGCGGCGCTGCGGGCGGGGGCGATCTCACGCCTGGCTGCGCGCGCCGGGATCGCCCCGAGCGCCGAGCCTGCCACCGTGGTCACCCGGATCGCCGAGACCTGCGGGGGCGACGCCGCCACCATCCACCACCTCCTCTACGGCCCCGCGCCCCGCCGCGACGCCGACCTAGTCCGCCTTGCTCAAGCCCTCGCCGCCCTCACCGGCGGCACCACCTAACAAAGGAAGAACCATGACGACACCGATGAACGATGGCGACCCGCGAGCCGCGCTGTTGGCCGTGCGCGAGGAGTTGGGCAAGGCGGTGGTGGGACAGTCGGGAGCGGTAACAGGCCTGCTCATCGGGCTACTCTCGGGAGGCCACGTCCTGCTGGAGGGGGTGCCGGGGATGGCGAAGACGCTGCTCGCGCGGGCGCTGGCGGCGAGCTTGGACCTGACGATGCACCGGATCCAGTTCACGCCTGACCTCATGCCGGGGGACGTGACGGGGTCGCTCGTCTACGACTCGGCGACGGCGCGGTTCGAGTTCCGGCCGGGACCGGTGTTTGCCAACCTCGTGCTCGCCGATGAGATCAACCGGACGCCGCCCAAGACCCAGGCCTCGCTGCTCGAGGCGATGGAGGAGCGGCAGGTGTCCGTCGAGGGGGAGGCGCTCGCGCTGCCCGAGCCGTTCATGGTGGTGGCGACCCAAAACCCGGTGGAATACGAGGGGACCTACCCCTTGCCGGAGGCGCAGCTTGACCGGTTCCTCCTCAAGATTGTCCTGCCGGCGCCAAGCCGCGAGGAGGAGGTCGAGGTGCTGGCCAGGCACGCCGGGGGGTTCGATCCTCGGTCGCTCGAGTCGGCGGGGGTGCGGCGGGTTGCAGGGCCCGGGGGGGTTGCGGCGGCGCGGGCTGCGGTCGGGAGGGTCCGGGTGGGGCCTGAGGTGCTGACCTACGTGGCGGATGTGTGTCGGGCGACCCGCGCGGCGCCATCGGTGCTGCTGGGAGTCTCGACTCGCGGGGCGACCGCGTTGATGGCGGCCGCGCGCTCCTGGGCGTGGTTGCAGGGGCGCGACTTCGTGACGCCTGACGATGTCAAGGCCTTGGCCGGTCCGGCGCTGCGCCACCGCATCAAGCTCCGGATCGAGGCGCTGAGCGAGGGGGGAACGCCGGATCAGGTGTTGGCGTCGGTGTTGGCTTCGGTGCCGGTTCCTCGGTGATCTCATGGCTCTGACAGGTCGGGCGGTCCTGGTTCTTGCCTTCGGGGTGGTTCCGGTGATGATCTGGCCTGCCTCGTTGGTCGTGGGGTTGTGGACGCTGCTCGTGATTCTGCTTGTGGCGCTTGACGTTCTCGCGGCTTTGTCTCCGAAGGCCCTGGTGTTGACTCGGGTTTCGCCGTCTGCGGTTCGGCTTACTCAGGAGGCGTCGTCGCAGGTGGGGGTAAGGAACCCTTCTCGGCGCGTGGCGCGTGTCGACGTGCGCGATTCCTGGCCGCCCACCGCGGGCGCGACGGGCGACCGGCACCGGCTGGTGATTCCGCCCGGCGAGGCGGCGACCTGCGTGACGTGTCTGACCCCCACCCGGCGTGGGGTTCGCACTGCTGGACCGGTGACGGTGCGCTCGCGCGGACCCCTGGGGCTCGCTTACCGCCAACGTTCCTTCGAGGTCCCGTCCTCCCTGCGGGTCCTGCCGGCTTTCCGATCCCGTGTCCACCTGCCGGCCCGCCTGGCTCGGTTGCGCGACCTTGACGGCACGGCGATTATTCAGCAGCGCGGGCAAGGCACGGAGTTCGACTCTCTGCGCGTCTACCAGGACGGCGATGATGTGCGTTCCATCGATTGGCGGGCGACCGCTCGCTCCTCGGCCGTGATGGTGCGGACCTGGAGGATGGAGCGGGACCGACGTGTCGTCATCGTCCTCGATTGTTCGCGATGGGCGGCAGGGCGGATTGGCGACGAGACTCGCCTGGATGCGGCGATTGAGACGGCGCTGCTGCTGGGGGCGCTGGCCTCGGCGGGCGGGGACGTGGTCCACGTGCTAGCGGTGGACAGGGCGGTGAGGGCGCGGGCCTCAGCCTCGGCGGGGTTGACGGAGTTGGCGCGGCTGTCGAGCGCGTTGGCGGGGGTGGAGCCGGCGTTGGTGGAGCCGGACTGGTCGCGGGTCGTCGCGGAGATTGGGCGGACCGTGCGGCAGCGAGCGCTCGTGGTGTTGGTGACGTCCACGGATCCGGCGGTCGTGGAGGACGGGCTGGCCTCGGTGATATCGCAGCTGGTGGGGCGGCATGCGGTGCTCATCGCCACGCCGCGCGACCCGGCGGAAACCGATGCCGGCGTGGGCGTCGCGACGCCGACGGAGGCCTACCGCGCGGGCGCCGCCTCTCGCCGCGAGCTGTGGACCGAGGCGACCGAAGCGGCGCTGCGAAGCCTCGGAGCTCACACGGTCGCCGCGCCGGCGGGGGCTCTGGCTCCCGCAGTCGCGGATGCGTACCTCACGCTGAAGGCGGGCGGGCAGCTGTAGCGGGTTCACCCCGCGACCGGCAGCACCGCCTGCGCCACCTCACCCTCGGTGGATTGCCCCGCTCGGAAGGCTCGCCCGCCGACCACCCACATCCACAGCCAGAATGCCGCGCAGCACACCCCGCCTACCAGGATCTTCACCCACCACGCCATGGACGATGGCGTCACGAACCCTTCGAGAATCCCGCTCACCGCGAGCCCCACGACGCAGGCGGCGGCGACTCCCGCGATGGCTCGCCCTTCCTCGCCCAACGCCCGCGCTCGGGGCCGGGCGCCGGGAACCAGGAGGGCCCACAAGAGGCGTGCTCCCGCCGCCGTCGCGACAAAGACGCAGGTCAACTCCAACATCCCGTGTGGGAGGATGAGCGAGAAAAAGACGTTCCCCGCGCCGTATGACACCATGAGGCCACCCAGGGCTCCGACATTGGCAGCGTTTATCGCGAGTATGACTGCCGGGAACACGCCGGTGATCCCGGTCGCCAGGCACGTCAGCGCGACGAGGGCGTTGTTGGTCCACACCGCCGCCGCGAAGGAGGGGTGCGGGAACTCCGAGTAGTACGCGGCGAACTGCTTGTCAACGATGTCCTGGCGGAACTCAGCTGACCCGAAGGACTCCAAGGCCCCCGCGTCCAGGGCCATCCGAGCTCCAACGACAAGAGCGAGCCCCACGAACGCCACGGTGAC
>WQYN01000047.1 GCA_009781225.1 Micrococcales bacterium
CGTCGGCGGGGGCGTCGGGGTCGCTGGCGGTGGGGTCTGACGCTGCCGGACGGGAAGCTGAGGGCGCCGAGGTGGGATCAGCTGAGTGGCTGACTCCTGATCCAGGGGTGCGTCCTTCGCACGCTCCGCCTCACGAAGAGCGCGACGCGTCATCGACTCCGTGGGAGGCTTCGGCTTCCCCCGGCGGGTGGACGAACTCATGGCCTTGGTGTCTTCTCCCAGGTCTGGCGGTGGTGAACCTTAAGAGCCTAAGGCAAATCGGCCGATTGTGCAGATAGGCACCTCCAGCTCCTCGCGGACTCGTCGCCTCCCAGGCTGAGCGCCGGTAGTGTGCTCGCGTGAGAACGATCGCCGGTGGCATCCTGTGTGCCCTCGTTGCGGCGATTGGTCCTGCGGCTGCCGACCCCACCGCCTGCCCCGATGCCATCGGAGTCGTCGTGGACCCCGGCGACCAGGCCGCGCCCGACTTCCGTTGCGCCCCGATCTCTCAGGGGACCGCCGAGCAGGCCCTCGATGCTGCGGGCTTCACCTTCGCTTTCCGCCCGGGGTTTCCGGGGATGATCTGCCAAATCGACTCAGTCCCCGACCCCTGCAACGGCGCCCCGGCCCACGCCTACTGGTCCTTGTGGACGCTGAGGGGGGGCGAGTGGACCTACTCGCGCCTGGGGGCAGGGGACGCCACACTCGCGGCGGGCGACATCACGGGCTGGGCCTTTGGGGCAGGGGCCCCTCCTCGCCTCGCCGCCGCCGACCTCGACGCCCCCACGGCTGAGCCGCTGCTCCAAGACGGCAACGCCACGTGGTGGGGCGTCGCGATCACGGCGGTGCTCCTCGCCGCAGTCGCCGCAAGGATGATCTTCCTCTCCCGGAGGCGCCGTGCCCAGACCTAGCCGATCCTGGTCACCCGCGCTTGGAGACCTCGCCCCCCGAGCCCACCAGACCCACCCCGTCGCCTGGTGGGTGTGGGCCCTGGCCCTGGCGCTCGCGGCAAACTGGACCACCAACCCCCTCATCCTCGCCCTCATCGCCGCAGCCGCCACCCTCACCGTCGCGACCAAGAAGGCCGCTGACCAGTCCGGATGGGCTACCTACTGGGTCCTCGCCGCGCTCGTCTTCACCTTAAGAATCGCCTACCGAATCCTCTTCGCCGGCTACGAGCCCGGCCGCGTCCTTTGGGCCCTGCCCGAGTTCCACGGCCCCGGCCCTTTTCGCGCCCTCACGATCCTCGGCCCCCTCACTGCAGAAGGCCTCTACCAGGGCTTTTGTGACGGACTCCGCTTGGCGACGATGATCCTCGCCGTCGGGGCCGCCGGTTGCCTTGCCGACCCTCGCCGCCTCCTTGCCGCCGCCCCGAAGGCCCTCAAGGAGGCGGGAACCGTCCTAGTCATCGCGATCTCTGTCCTCCCGCAACTTGGTCAATCCGTCCATCGAGTAAGACGCGCCCAAAAGCTCCGACCAGCCCCCGGCCGCGGCCCCCACCCCATCCGAGCCATCGCCCTCCCAGTCCTCGCCGACGCCCTCGACCGCTCCCTGGCCCTGGCTGCGGCCATGGAATCCCGCGGTCACGGCCACGCCGACCCGCTGACCCGACGCCAGAGACTCGCCGCTGTCACCGCTGCCACCGCCGGTCTTTGCCTCCTCGCCGCCGGCTCCTTCGCTGTGATTTCCGCCGCCGCCCGCCAGGCCGCAGGCTGGGCTGTTCTCGCCGCTGGCCTGGCCTTTCTCATGCTCGCAATGCGCATCTTCGGCCGACGCGTCACCGCGACGACCTACCGCCCAACCCCCGCCCGCCCCGCCGACTGGACTCTCGCCCTCGCGGGTCTCGCCGCTCCCGCTGCCCTCGCCCTGGCGGGCCTGGCCGACCCCGCCTCCGTCCTGCCCGCGATCCGCCCCCTTACCCCGCCTCCCCTGCCGACCCTCGCCTTCCTGGGCGTCGCGCTCGCCACCACCGCCGCCCTCACCTGCGCCCCCACCCCTCGCCGACCAGTCGTTACCTCACCAGGCCGGCGGCTCGCCCCCACCCCCCCAGGAGGTGACCGCCCATGATTCGCCTCCACGACGTGACCTTCACCTACGATGGCGCGCCCTCCCCCGTCCTGCTGCACACCGACATGGTGGTCGCCGAGGGAGAACTCGCCCTTGTCGCCGGTGCCACCGGATCGGGGAAATCCACCCTCCTTCGCCTGATCAACGGCCTGGTCCCCCACTTTTCCGGCGGCACGCTTCAGGGTGAGGTCCGCGTCGCTGGGGCGAGCACCCGCCATCGTCCGCCGAAGAGGTGGGCGCAGACTGTGGGGTACGTCGGCCAGGTGCCCAGGGCAGGGTTCGTCGCGACGCGGGTCGAGGACGAGCTTGCCTACGGGATGGAGCAGTTAGGCGTTGCACCAGCGGCGATGCGAGCTCGGGTCGAGGAGGTGCTCGACCTCCTGGGGATCGAGGTGCTGCGCGGGCGGTCAATGGTGACGCTGTCGGGCGGCGAGGCCCAGCGGGTCGCGATCGGCGCGGCGCTCGCGGCGGGCCCCCGAGTGCTCGTGCTCGATGAGCCGACCTCCGCCCTCGACCCGGGCGCAGCCGAAGACGTCCTCGCATCCATTGCGCGGCTTGTCCACGACCTAGGAATGACGGTCCTCATGGCCGAGCACCGGCTCGAGCGCGCCGTCCAGCTCGCCGACACCATCGTCTACCTCGATCATCACGGCCGAGCCCATCAGGGTCCTCCGAGCGAGATTCTCCGCGACGCCCCAATCGCACCGCCCATCGTCGAGCTCGGCCGCCTCGCCGGCTGGGAGCCGCTCCCCCTGTCCGTCCGCGACGCCCGCCGTCTCGCCACCCCCCTGCGCGCACGCCTAGAAGCGACCCGCCCGCTCCCCACAGTGGCGCACGATGACGGCCCGCCCCCCGTCATCGTCGTCAACGACGTCACTGTGATCTACGACGGCTTCACCGCTGTTGACCAGGCGAGTTTCACGGTCGCGGCTGGCGAGATCGCCGCCCTCATGGGCCGCAACGGCTCAGGCAAGTCGAGCCTTGTCTGGGCGATGCGCGGCATTGGCCCGCGAACCTCAGGCACCGTGAGAATCAAAGGTGAGGACCCCGCCGCTGTCCACCCGGCCCGCGCCCGAGCCCTGGCCGCCCTAGTCCCCGACGAGCCCGCTGACCTGCTCTACCTCGACTCGGTGGCCGCCGAGTGCGGCGAGGGTGCCACCCGCGACATCCTCGCCCGCCTCCTGCCCGGCGTTGACCCCGCCGCCCACCCTCGCGACCTGTCGGAAGGCCAACGTCTCGCCTTGGTCCTTGCCCTCCAGCTTGCCCACGGCCCCCGCGCCGTCCTGCTCGACGAGCCCACTCGCGGCCTCGACTACGCGGCAAAGGACCAGCTCGCCCACATCCTCCGGGACTTGGCGGCCGAAGGAAAGGCCGTGCTCCTGGTCACCCACGATGTCGAGTTCGCCGCCCGCGTCGCCGACCGCGTGATGACGATGGCGCAGGGAGAGATGATCGCCGCCGGCCCGACCGCGCAGATGCTCGCCGCCTCGCCAGTCCTCGCCCCGCAGGTCGCCCGCATCCTCGGTCCCGAGGCCGCCTGCCTCACGGTCGAGGACGTCCGCCGCCGCCTGGCCCCCGCACCCGCTGCACCCGCCCAACCCACCCAACCCGCCCAACCCACCCAACCCCCCCACCCGACGGAGGCGTGAGGATGCACCCCCCCACCCCCGTTCGCCTGGGGCGACGCACCGCCGTCGTCCTCATCGCGGCGAGTCTCGCGGCCCTGATCATCCTCGCCTGGCCGCTGCTGGTCCCGGTGGAGCCCAGCCAAGGCACCACCCAAGCCGCGCTGTCGCTCGCGGGGCTCCTGCCCGTCATCGTTCTCACCGTGTTGGCGTCGATGGCCGATGGCGGGATGGACGCGAAATCCCTGGCGATGCTTGGCGTGCTCGCGGCGACCGTCGCAGCGCTGCGCCCGCTCGGCGCGGGGGTCGGCGGGGTCGAACCCATGGTCTTCCTGCTGATCTGCGCCGGACGGGTCTTCGGGCCCGGCTTCGGATTCGCGCTGGGAGGCCTCTCGCTCCTCGCCTCCGCCTTCCTGACCGGGGGAATCGGACCGTGGATGCCGGCGCAGATGGTGGTCTGCGCCTGGGTGGGCATGGGGGCCGGGCTCCTCCCGCGTCGCCTGCGCGGCCGCGCGGAGGTGGCAGCGCTGTGCCTCTACGGGGTGGTCGCCTCCTACGTCTTCGGATTCCTCATGAATCTGTGGTTCTGGCCAAGCCTCGCCGGCGTCGCAGACAGCGCGGGCACTGTCTCCTACGTTCCCGGCGGCGGGACGATGGCGAACCTTCAGGCCTTCGGTATGTTCACCTTGGTCACGTCAACAGCCAGCTGGGACACCATGCGCGCCATCGCGACGGTCCTCCTCCTAGTGGTCGTGGGTCCCTCCACCCTCCACCTCCTGCGCCGCGCCGCCCGCCGCGCCGCCTTCGCCACAACCCCCTGACCCGCCGATTCCAGGTCGCCTCACACAAAAACCGGCCGGGGAATTGTGCGAAACGACGTGGAATCGGGGGTGGGTGGATGGGCTAAGGCGTGGGGAGCGGGGGCATGGTGGCGAGGATTTCGGGGAGAGGGGTGCATTCCTCAGGAGGAGCGATGGGGGTTCCGGGAGCGGCGGCGACTTCCTCCATCGGGCGCAGGCCTGTCCACTGGGATCCGACGATCAGGTCGACTGTGGCGTCTGCTCGGTTGTCGAAGGCAAGGACCGCGTCCTCGGGGGCGTGGGCCAAGACGAGGTAAGCAGCGTTGACACCCTCGGCCCCGGTTCGCACGAGAGCGGGTCCGGAGAACTGGATCGGGGCGTTTTCGACGTTGACGACGTGGAAGTCGCGGCTCTCCAGGGTCTGTTTCGCGGCGCCGGCCGCCTGGCGAATGCTCGAACCGTTGAGCGCGTTCACCCGGACCGTGTCAGGAAGCGGGAAGGCGGGGTTGTTGCCGACAGGGCAGGGAAGGGGACCGAGGTCTTGGGTCTCAGGGGTGGCGGAGGTGAAGGGGGCGGAGAACAGGGGTTCCATCTTGCCCTGGAACATCGCCCAGCTCCCGAAGCCGGCAACGGCCAGGGCGATGAGAAGCGCTCCGAAGATCGCGATCTGACGGATGATGAGCCGGTTGCGCTGAATCCGGGCGAGTCGAGTCGTGTTCATGGCTCCTTGACCTGGGGCATCTCGGAGGTGGGAATCAAGGCGCCCGACTCTGTGGGCGCGGGCGGGTCGAGGTCGTGGAGGTTGAGAACCCTGACATGAAGCATCTGCCGCTGCTGGAGGGCGGCGCGCACGGCGCGGTGAAGTCCGTCTTCCAGGTAGAAGGTGCCCTGCCAGAACACGACGTGGGCGAATAGATCGCCGTAGAACGTCGAGTCCTCCGAGAGAAGACTTCCCAGGTCAAGGGTCCGTTTGGTCGTGACGAGGTCACTGAGGCGGATCTGGCGCGGGGGAATCCTCGACCACTGCTTGGCTGTGGCGTACCCGTGGTCCGGGTAGGGGCGGCCGTCCGCGATGGCCTTGAAGATCACGAGTTGATTCTAGGGGGCACCCACGCGCCGAGGTCGCCGATCACCGAGGGGGATGTCGGTCACTAAGACACAGGAACGTGCGCGGACCAGGACAAGCGCAGTCAGAACCGGGCTGTACCGCCGTGCCAGCCGACCGTCCAACGTGCGCCATGGAGGATGCCCACCGACGGTCAAGATGCCCGAAATGTGGGCGGGCACTGGCAAAAAAACTCCAATGGGTCCATACTATTCGGCGACGCGACTACGTCGCCCGGCTGGTTTTCCTCCGAGTGGCGTATGCGAGCGCCGCGCGCTGATATGCCCCACACCGCGCGGCCAGCGGGGCTCTACCTCCACTCAGCCCCGCGTGGTCCGGCCCTGGAGCTCCAACCCCTCCGGGGCCGGACCCCTAACCTGGGGGCAGCTTGCGTAGTCCCGCCGCGGCAATCACCACTGCTCCGATGCAGGCCAGAGACGTCACAGCGAACCCGAGCCGGGCGTGAGTGTGGTCAACGACAAACCCAGCGACCGGTGAGCCGATCGCCGCTCCCACGTTGATCGCGACTCCCACCCACGCCAACCCCTCCGTCAGGGCCGACTTGGGGACCATGCGTTGAGCCAGCGAGTTGGCGTTGATGATGATGGGGGCGATGGCCAGTCCCGTGAGGAAGCAGAACACCCCAAAGACCCACAGATGGGTAATGAACAAGAAGGCGCCGCATCCCACCGCCCCGCCGATGACCGCGACAAGGAAGCGCGTCCGCAGCGCCGAGCGCCACTGAATCGCCCCATAGACGAGCCCACCGACAAGCGAGCCGCCCGCGATGATCATAAAGACGATCCCGACTGACGCCTTGCGTCCCATCTCCTCGAACAGCGCGATCGTCGCCAGGTCCCACGAGGTGAAGATGGCCCCGAGGCACACCATCACTCCGGCGACCACGAGCATTCCCGGAAGCGCGATAACGCCGACTCCCGTGACGCCATCGTTCGCGGCTGCGGGACGCGCGGGCGGCTCGGTGCTGCGCTGGGCCAGGAAAGCGAAACCACCGGTGGCGAGAAACACGCCGCAGGCGACAACGCCAGCGACGGGGTGAACCGTGGTCGCGAGCCAGGTCGCCAGGAGCGGGGAGGCGAGGAAGGTCGCCTCGTCCACGACCGACTCCCAGGAGAAAGCAGTGTGGAGGAGAGAGTCGTCACTCAGCGCGTGGTTCCATCGCGACCCGACCATCGCCCGAAGGTTGCCGAGCGTCGCACCAAAGCCAATGGCCGCCGGGAAGATCGCCCAGATCGGCGCACGCAAAACAGCAAGGACGATGGCGCAGCTCAAGCAGGAGATTGAGATCGCCAAGGAGGGGCGCATGATGCGCGCTTGACCGTACCGGTCCACGAGCCGGGCGAGGATGGGAGTGGTGCAGGCCAGCGCCGCGATCACGGCGGAGTTGATGGCGCCAGCCAGGCCGTAGGACCCGTAGATCCCCTGGATCATCAAGATGATCCCGAGGCCAAACATCTGGCCGCCGAACCTCCCGATCGCGGCCGTTCCGGAAAAGGCCAATGCCCCGGGGGTTCGCAGGATCTCCCGGTAGGCGCGCATGAGAACCCACCCTATTTAGGCAAGTGCCGCGGCGACAACCTCCCGGGCTTCGGCTTGCACCTGAGCCAGGTGGTCAGCGCTGACAAACGACTCGGCGTAGATCTTGTACACGGTCTCTGTTCCCGACGGCCGCGCGGCGAACCACGCACGGTCGGTTGTCACCTTGAGCCCGCCGATCTCCGCGCCGTTGCCGGGCGAGGCCGTGAGCTTGGAGGTGATGGCGTCGCCCGCCAGGGTCGTGGCCTTGACGGCTGCCGGTGTGAGCTGCCCGAGCTTGGTCTGTTCGAGCCGGGTCGCCGGAGCGTCCGTCCGGGCGTACCACGAGCGCCCAAGCCGTTCCACCAGGTCACGATGTAGCTCAGAGGGTGTGCGCCCGGTCACAGCCAGGATCTCGGAGGCGAGGAGCGCCAGGAGCAACCCATCCTTGTCGGTGGTCCACACCGAGCCGTCGCGCCGTAGGAAGCTCGCTCCGGCGGACTCCTCGCCCCCAAAGGCGATCGAGGAGTTGAGCAGCCCTGGGACAAACCACTTGAAGCCGACGGGGACCTCGAGAAGGTGCCGTCCGGAATCGTTCACCACACGGTCGAGAAGACCGGAGGACACGAGCGTCTTCCCAATCGCCGCGGACTCAGGCCATCCGGGCCGCGCCCCGGCAACGAGGTAGGAAATCGCAGTGGCGAGGTAGTGGTTTGGGTTCATTAGACCGTCCGCGGTGACAATCCCGTGACGGTCGGCGTCTGTGTCGTTGCCGGTCGCGATGTCGAAGGGCGTGCCGCCGCCTCCCGTCATCGACTCCCGCAGCGAGGCCATGGCGTAGGGCGAGGAGCAGTCCATCCGGATTTTGCCATCCCAGTCCAAGGTCATGAAACCAAAGGTGGGGTCCACGGCGGGGTTGATGACGGTGAGGTCAAGGTGGTAACGCTCCCCAATCGCGCCCCAGTACTCGACGGCCGCACCTCCCAGCGGATCGGCGCCAATGCGCACACCCGCCTTCGCAATCGCTTCGAGGTCGATGGCGGAGGCGAGGTCCTCGACGTATTCCTCGCGATAGGCGTGGCGTCGGGTTGTGGACGCGGCGAGCGCCTGGGGAAGCCCAAGGCGGGGGACACGCTCGACCTCGCCGGTCCGCAGCAGCTCGTTGGCGCGTTCGGCAATGGGTGTGGTGATGTCCTGACCTGCGGGGCCGCCATCGGGCGGGTTGTATTTGAAACCACCGTCGCGAGGGGGATTGTGGGAGGGGGTGACCACGATCCCATCGGCGAGGCCGGGGCCGGACCGACGCAGGCCGGCGGGCGATGCCGCCCCGTTGGCCAGCAGGATCGCGCGGGACAGAGCGGGGGTGGGGGTGTAGTCATCCGTGGCGACGCGGACCTCAACATCCGCGGCTGCGAGGACTTCCACGGCCGTCTCCCAGGCGGGGGCGGAGAGCGCATGCGTGTCGCGGCCGATGAAGAGCGGGCCGTCGATTCCCTGTGAGCGGCGATGCTCGATGATCGCGGCGGTGATCGCGATGATGTGGCGCTCGTTGAAGGCGCCGTCGAGGGCGGAGCCACGGTGGCCCGATGTGCCGAAGATGACCTGCTCATCAGGATCGTCGGGGTCGGGCTGTCGATCATAGTATGCGGCGATGAGGGCCGAGGTGTCGATGAGGTCCTGGGGTTGGGCCGGCATTCCGGCACGGGGATCCATGCCCCCCATCCTGGCACCTCAGGGCGCGTCGTAACCAGGAAACCACCGGTTGTGTCAGCGCGCGTCGGCCTCGTCTACGCTGGGGTACATGGCGAGCGAACGCATTGACTATGTGTCCCGGCCGTTTGAGGGGCTAACTGGGGAGGCGGACCTCATCGCGATGCGAGAGGTCGTTCCTGCTGCCACTGCAACGGCGGCGACGACCAAGGAGCACGGCGGGCATGACGTCATCGTCACGACGCTGCTCCCCAACATTCGAACGGCGTGGCGTCGCCCCGATGGGGGGATCGTCATCGCCCTCCAGACGACCTACCACTCCGGCGACGCGAGCCGGGATATCGCCCAGGCGCTCGAGCTGGCCATGGCCGCCGAGCCGGGGACCGAAATCCCGGGTATCGACATCTCCCTTCCGGGCCGCCGGCTGCAGGACCTCCTGGATCCCGCGATCCCACTTGAGGTGACGGTTCAGACCTCCTTCGACTTCTGGAAGGAGCTAGACCCGGACAATGAGGAGAAGGAGTGGCTCGAGACGATTGAGCGAGCCTCGGAGGCGATCAATCCGACGGCGGCCGTGCCGGAACTCAGCGGCGCCTACTGGACGCTGCTGAACAAGCGCCCCTTCCTGCGGTGGTCGCTGGGCATCGAGGAGGAGAAGCTGCTCGACGCGCTGGCCAGGCTCCACGCACGCCGGGAGTCGGCGGTGATCCCCGAAGCTCGTTACGCGGGGGCATTCCGCGCTCTGGGGCTGGTCATCCCCGTGTGGGAGCTACCCGACGGAACCGAGGCTGACGAGATCTCTGAGCCTGGAGCGGAATTTCTCGCCCGGCTGAAGGAGGCGCTCGCGGACACCTCGGAGCTGGGGGTGTTGGACCGTCGCGCCAGGGCAGGGCTGGTGGCGCGGTCTGTGACGCTGCGCTGACTCCTAGGTGACGCTGCCAGACAAGCGGTGACATTGCGGGCGACTCGCGCACATCAACGGCGGCGCCTCGGTAGGGTTGTCAGTTATGAGCGCCCAGTCCCATGCCTCTAAGGTGGCGCCTGTCAAGCAGCAGGTCGCCGTCATCATTCCTGCCTGGAATGAGGCGGGGCGGATCGCGGCAACCGTGCGCGCGACCGCCGCTCTCCCCTACGTGGATCTAGTTCTCGTGGTCGATGACGGATCTGCGGACGCGACTCAAGCGATCGCCCGGGATTCCGGGGCCGTCGTGATGCGCCACCCCCACAACCGAGGCAAGGCCGAGGCGATGCAGACCGGCGCCGCCGTGGTCGCCATGCGAGATCGCGAGGGCGCTCCTCCCCGCCACCTCCTGTTCCTTGACGCCGACCTCGGGGATTCCGCCGCCAACTCAACGCCGCTCATCGAGGCGGTCGTCGCCGGCCGCACCGACGTAGCAATTGCCGTCATCCCCCAGCAGACTGGCGCGGGAAGCCGAGGGTTCGCCCTGAGCTTGGCCCGCCGATCCATCCGCCAAGCGACCGGCTTTTCTGCCCAAGCCCCCATGTGTGGCATCCGCTGCCTGACCCGCCAGGCCTTTGAGGCCGTCATCCCCCTAGCCCACGGCTGGGGCGTCGAGACCGCGATGACAATCGACCTGCTCAACGCTGGCTATAGCGTCGAGGAGATCCCCTGCAACCTCAAGCATCGCGCCTCCGGCTCCGACCTTCGCGGCCTGCTCCACCGGGCAACCCAGTACCGCGATGTCCTCGTTGCCGTCACTGCCCGCGGCGTCAAGTCCGCCGCCCGCGACGCCGCCGGCCGCGTAGCCCGCGCCTAAGCCGGGTTTCCCACCCCCTGCCGCGAACTGCGGAGCCCTCTCATTGAAATAAGCCCCCCTAGATTCAACGAAACCACTCCCCAGTTCGCCCCGCCCCGAGCGCGGGCTGGGCGAGACTTGGCGAGCGGTGTTACCTTTCCCCTGCCTCCCAGGAGTTGTCGTCAACGAAAGGAGGAGGCATGGATGGATCCGCCCTCCCGGCCCGCACCGCCCTCATGATGGACGATGACGGACCACCTGTCCCAGATCCCGCCGCGACCCGCGCGGCCGTCACGCTTCACGGAGACACGGTTTACAGCATCGCCCTGACACACACCCGTTGTCGCGCCGACGCTGACGACGTCTACCAAGAGGTCTTCCTCACCTTCCATCGCAAGCAGCCCGTCTGCAACGATGACGAACACCGCAAGGCTTGGCTCATCACGACGACGCTCAACTGCGCCCGCCGTGCCGCCACGAGTTCATGGCGCACCCGCGTCGTCCCCCTCGAACCGAGCACCGCTGAGCAGATCCTTCCCGCATCCTTCGAGTTCGTCACCGACGAGCAGGATGCGATCTTCCGCGCGATGTCGGGCCTCGATGAGGCCTACCGCACCGTGCTCCACCTCTTCTACTTTGACGACCAGCCGGTCGCCGCCATCGCCAACACCCTCGGCCTCGAGGTCGGGGCCGTCAAGATGCGCTTGTCCCGCGGTCGCCGGATTCTCCGCGACCAACTCCAAGGAGGTTATTTCGATGAACGATGAGATCTTCCGCGCCATGCGCGACCAAATGAAGCCAAGCGAGGAACTCGCCCGGACGCTTGACGAGGCAATCACCGCCGCTGACGCCGCGCCCTCACTTGCGCACGATGACGGCCCTCGCCTTCCTGTGACCGCGTCCAGTGGGCATGTGGTTGGTGTGCTACCGACGGTTCGGCCGACCCCGAAGCAGAGCTGGCTCTGGGCTTTCGTGGGGGCCGCGGCCTGTGTGGCATTGGCGGTCGCTGCGAACTCCGACCCGCTGGTGAACGTCAATCGCGATCCGGTCAACGCCTCGGGTGTCTTTGCCACGGCGCGGCCTCCGCTCTCGCCGGGTGACCGGACGCAGAGGACGGACATGACCCGGGCTTCGACCTACGACGAGGTCTTCGACGTGGTGGAGGCGACGGGGTGGTGGGACGAGCGGGACTACGCTCTGCTCTCCGGCGGTGGTGATCTCGCTGTCGCTGACGCGGGGACGTTTGACGATGTGGCTGAGGACGAACCGGCCCCCATGCCGGAAGAGGCCCGGGACGCAGCGCCGCAGCCAGCCGCTCCTGAGGCACCGGCTGCCGACAGGGCAAAGGCCCCGGTGGAAAAGGGGGAGACTGAAGTGGCGACCGCCACCGGCGCCAGCAACGACTCAGTAACCCTCACCAACGCCACCGAGTCCGAGTCCGAGGAGTCCGGGGCTCAGGACCACTCGGATACCAACGTCCAGGTCGAGGGCATTGACGAGGGAGACATCGTCAAGACTGACGGCCGGGCCATTTACATCGCATCGAAGGACCAGGTCGCCATCGTCGACCCCGCCGGGGACGCGACCACGGAGATCGCCCGAATTGACCTCAGCCGGCAGCTTCCCGCTGCTGAGGGATCGGGAGTGATCCCGGGGGCCGTCATCGACCTCATGATCTCGGGAACGACGCTCGTGGTTCTGGCCTGCGAGTACGAGTCACGCGGCTTCGATGAGCCGCCCAACTCTTCCTCCTTCATGGTGCCCTACGAGGCAACGGGCACCAAGGCGATCCTCTACGACATCGCCGATCCGAGCGACCCGAAACTCATCACGACGCTGACGCAGTCTGGCTCCTACTCCTCGTCGCGTCTGCAAGGCGGGATCCTCTACGTCATCACCAACTACACGCTCAACACGCAGGTCAAGCCCGACAAGGACGACCCGACCACCTTTGTCCCCATCGTCAAGGACGGCAAGGAGAAGCGGCCAGTCCTGGCTCGTGACATCACGATCATGCCGGCCGTCGACTACCCCTCCTACACGGTCGTCACCGCGATTGATGTCGCATCGGGCACGCACCTGAGCGAGCAGTCGGTGTTGGGCAGTGCCGAGACCGTCTACATGAGCAACGAGAACCTGTACATTGCGGGAACCTCGTGGCCGGACGGGTACCAGAAGTCCCCGCTGACAAAGGAACTCCTCGGCGCAGGGAAGGTCTATCGGGGCCAGATCACGACCTTGGTGCGGTTTGCCCTCAACTCCGGCCGCCTTGCCCAGGAGGCGAACGTAACCCTCCTCGGCTCGATCCTCAACCAGTTCTCCCTTGATGAGTACGACGGCCACCTTAGGGTCGCCCTCACCCTTCAGGGCGAGCTGCTGGATAAGGAGGATGTTCGAGACGGTCAGGTCTTCGCAGCGGGCGAATGGCTCACTCGCTCCTCCCTTGTGGTCCTCGACGGGGACCTCAAGGTCGTGGGCGCCATTCCCACCCTCGCCGAGAGAGAGTCGGTCCGCTCGGCTCGCTTCACCGGTCCGGTCGGCTACGTCGTGACCTTCGAGCAGACCGACCCGCTGTTCGCCCTCGACCTGTCCAACCCGTCTCGACCCACGGTGATGTCAGCCCTGAAGATCCCTGGATTCTCCTCCTACCTGCACCCATGGGGCGAGGGCAAGCTCCTGGGCCTGGGCTACCGAGGCAATGACCAGGGCGTGACCAACGGCCTCAAGCTCTCGATCTTTGACACCTCAGACCCGTTCGACGTCTCCGAGATGGACGAATACAGGATCAACTGGGACCACGCGGAAGCCCTGTCCAACCACAAGGCGGTCCTCGTGGACGCCAACCGAGGACTCTTCGCCTTCTCCGGTATGACCTGGGACGAGAGGGAGGCAATGTCCTACCGCCTCTACTCCTACACCGACGCCGCCGGATTCAGCGAGGTCGCCGACCTCGCCTTCCTCGACGCACCCACCGGCTGGTGGTCCGACTCCGTCACGGTCCGCGGCATCATCGTCGGCGACTACCTCTACATCTGCTGGGCAGGCAGCGTCACCGTCTACTCCCTAGACGGATTCGACCAGGTCGCCAGCCTCCAGATCAACGAGATCACCAACCCCTACATCGACCCCTACCCCATGGTCGATGAAGAAGGACCCTTCATGATCGAGTAGCTCCCCCGATCGGCAAGAGGCGCGTCCCCCAGGGCGCGCCTCTTGTGCTGTCTGAGCCGGTCGCCGCGGCCCCGGGCCCACCCCGCCGCCGCCGCCCACCCCTCCACGAGAAGGTCGCTTCGCTGAATCAACTGGCCTCAGATTCAGCGAAGCGACCTTCTCGTGGAGGGGGTGCTGGGGTGGCAGTGCTAGCTGGGGCAGGGGCCGTTGTCCGCGGTCGCTACCCCGTTGACGGGTTTGGCGGGTGGGTAGACGCACACCTTGAGGGTCGCCTTCTTGCCGTTGTGCGAGGTAGCGGTGATCATCGCGGTGCCCTTCTTCACACCGGTTGCGATGCCGAACTGGTCGATCTTGACCACCGAAGGCTTACTCGACTTCCACTTGAGGTTGGGATCAACGGTGGACTTGGGAGTCATCTTGAGTTCGGTGACGAGCCAGCTCTGCCCCCTCATCAGCTTCATCGAGTCCTCTTTGAACTTCATGGACTTGATCGGCGGCACCTTCTTGAAGTTGACGTGGCTCGCGTTCTTCGAGACTGCCTTCGAGGTGTAGGACAAGCCCACCTCCCCGGCGCACCCAGCGACGTTGACCCGCGCGACGTACCTGCCCGGTCCTAGCCTGACGGTCACCGTCGGCGGCACCTGTGCTGCCCCAGGCGCGGGTCGGATCGCGGCCCTGGCGGCCTTGCCGGTGATGTCCTTCAGTTGCACCTTGCGTCCGGGCTGGGTCGCGAACAGGTCAAGGTAGACCGCGCCCTCGTCTCCGGAAAGGCTCGCTTCTGTCTCCGTGAGTGAGAAGGTCAGCTCTTGGGTGGTCTTGACGCGAACACCGAAGGTCTCGTACGTGACCATCGCCGGAAGTGGCACGCCGCAGGGGCGTCCGTGGACAACGAGGCGCGGTTTTCCCGCCTTCAGGTCCGGTTGATTGGGGGTGGCATATCCGTTGGAGGAGTGCACCACTGACGAGGAGGCTGACCCCTGTGCCCCGCCGGCCGCCGCCGGCCCAGCGGACAACATCCCAGGCAGCACCGCCACGGCGACCAAGGCCGCCCCCACTTTCAGCTTCGGATGGTTCGTCATGTCGCCGCCTTCCGGGCATCACCGGCGGCACTCGAGAAGTACCCGCCTCGTGGCCTTCACCCTACCGGCGCTGGGGCGGGGTGGTAGGGCCCCTCAGCGCGCCGATTCTCGCGCAACGCGCAGTCCAAGACCGCTGCCGGCTCTCTTCGACTGCACGTTTCGTGACAATTGGTGCGGGGGTGTGGGGTTACCAGCCGCGGCGCTTCCATTCCTGCAGGTGGGGACGTTCGACCCCCAGCGTTGTCGCCCCTCCATGTCCAGGATGGACGATGGCGGAATCCGGGTATGCATCGAAGAGCCTCTCCGCCACATCGCGATGCAGCTGGGCGAACCGGTCGCTGTCCCCCCAGGTGTTGCCCAGTCCCCCCGGAAACAAAGAGTCCCCCGTAAACAGCCGCACCACCCCTGGGGCGGACCCAGCCCCCGCCCACCCTTCCCCGCCTCTCTCTCCCACTCGCGTTGCGGGAGTGGGTCCTCCCCGTTCCGGCGAGGATTCCTCCCCTTCCCTCTTGGCTGCGGGAGTGGATGGCGGAATGGCCGGTGCGAGAGCGAGGGCAACAGAGCCGGGGGTGTGACCGCGCAGGTGGATGACGTCGAGGGTGATGTCGCCGGCGGTTACTTGGTCTCCGTGGCTCAGGCCCGTGACTCCGGTGACTCCGGCGCCCGCCTCGATGTCGGCTACGTCGGGTGCTCCTGCGAGGAGGGTTGCCCCTGTCAGCGCGGCAACGTCGGCCAAGGCCCGGACGTGGTCCCAGTGGGAGTGCGTGGTGATGATGCACTCAAGGTGGGGAGTCGGGGAGTGGGGAGGGACGTCATCGTGCGCTGTGGCAAGAAGGCGCGTGATCGCGGGAGCGTCATCGGCCGCGTCGATGAGGATCTGCGCGCCGGTGCGGCGACACGTCAGCAGGTAAACGTTGTTGTCCATGAAGGACACGGCGATGGACCGCAGCGTCCAGCGCGTCGTCCGCGCAACGAGTGTCCCCACCGCCCCAGGCTACCCGCACCAGGGTGGCAGTCGTCGTTTGCGTTGAGGCAAACGTCGTTTCCGTTGGTCGGGGCCGAGGCTGTCGAAAGGGCCGACTCTGTGACCTGGGCAAATGCAAGGGCGACCTCTGCGGGCCGGGGGCGAAACCAACGGAAACGACGTTTGCACGAGGGGAGAGGGGCGGTGCGTAGGCTGGGGGGTATGGCGGTGCGACGGAAGGTGGACCCTGCTGCGGGTCGGGCGGCGCTGGTGCGGTGGGTGGCCGCGGCAGCGAGTGGCGGCGGGGGTGGTAGGGGTGACGCGGAGGGCAGCGGGGGTGGTAGGGGTGACGCGGAGGGCAGCGGGGGTCGGGACGGCGGGGTGGATCGCGAGACATTGGCGGCGGCGGTGCGGTTCACTCTGGAGGAGCTGGCGCAGCGGGCCCCGGGACGATCAGTGGAAGTGAGGGTTCCTCCCTTCGGGGCGGTTCAGGCGATCGAAGGCCCTCGGCACACGCGCGGAACCCCCGCCAACGTCGTCGAGATGGACGCCGCAACATGGTTGTCGCTCGCTGCAGGCCTGGTGACCTGGGAGGACGCCCAAGCGTCCCACGCAATCACCGCCTCGGGCGCCCGAGCCGACCTCTCCTCATGGCTCCCCCTCCCACTCCCGCGATAATGGCGGTTCGCTGAATTTTCGGGCCGTTCTTTGGCCCTTCGGTGTGATGTGTGGGTTGGGTTTGGGGTGTAGGTGCAGGTGGCGGGTCGTTTTGGGTGGGATTCGGGTGTCGAGGCCCGGGCGGTGGTTCCGGGGGGAAACGTGTCGGTCAGACGGCTGCCTTTGCGGTGGCTTGCAGGGCCCCTAGGGCCGTGCGGCCCCAGCATTGGCGGCTTTTGCATCGCAGACAGCGCCGCCCACAAAGGGGGCAAAAGTCACAAACCCAGGTTTCGACGCAGCCACCCTCACCGACGTCCGCCGTTTGCCCTGGTCACAGGAGTGCCCGGATTTGCCGCGGGAGCCAAAACCTGGGTTTGCGACTTTTGCTAATGGGTTTGTGACTTTTGCTCATGGGTTTGTGACTTTTGCTTGCTGTGGGGCGGGCGAGGCAGCGGTGTCGGCTGCTACGGGGGTCACTCGGCAGGGCACCACAACGATCCTTTCGCCCAGGCGCGACAGTGTCGACCACGACGACCACCCAGATCCACCAACACCCGAACCTTTGCCCGGGCGCGACAGTGTCGACCACGACGACCACCCGGATCCACCAACACCCGAACCCATCCAACA
>WQYN01000048.1 GCA_009781225.1 Micrococcales bacterium
GAACCGGTATGCGGAGGTGGGTCGTCGTGAGGAGGCGTTGGTGGCGGTTGAGCGTTCGGTCACCCTACGTGAGGGGTTGTATGAGGTGGCTCCGCAGGCGTTTGCCTCTGACCTTGCCAGGTCGTTGAACAACGCGTCGAACCGGTATGCGGAGGTGGGTCGTCGTGAGGAGGCGTTGGTGGCGGTTGAGCGTTCGGTCGGCTTGTATGAGGGGTTGTACGAGGTGGCTCCGCAGGCGTTTGCCTCTGACCTTGCCAGGTCGTTGAACAACGCGTCGAACTGGTATGCGGCGCTTGGTCGTCGTGAGGAGGCGTTGGTGGCGGTTGAGCGTTCGGTCGGCTTGTATGAGGGGTTGTTTGAGGTGGCTCCGCAGGCGTTTGCCTCTGACCTTGCGAAATCACTGGCGAACGCTTTCCATCGCAGCGGAGAAGCGGGCCGGCCCGAGGACGTGGCGAGGATCGGCGAGCGCGTGAGGCGGTTCTTCGACGAAACCGATCCCGACTTCCTCACATACCTTGATCCCACGCTCCGAGTCGACCTGGAGCAGATCGCAGGGTTCGGCGCAGGACGCTGACTCGGGCGCGCCCCACATTCCGCCGCCAGCGATGCGGCGTGAACTTGTGGGTTGAAGGGGTGGTGTCCTGCGTGCATCAAGTGGGAGAATCACAGGGTGTGTGCCTGAGAGGAGGCGAGATGGGCGCAGCAACCCGCATGATCGGCCGCCGCACGGCTCCCGGTCGGGGTCCCGTGGCCGCCGCCGCTGGGCTCGTTGTCCTCTCGACTCTTAGCGCCTCCGTCGCCGCCGCCGTCTCCGTTTCCCTCTTTGCCGCGATGCCTGCGGGCACCGTCTCCTCCTCGCGGCTGGTCATCGCTGCTGTGCTGATGCTGATGGTGTGGCGCCCGCGGTTGGGTCGCCGGCCCGCGGGGGAGTGGATCGCCATCGGCGGCTTTGGGATCGCCATGGCGGGGATCTCGATCTGCCTGCATGAGGCGATCACGCGCATCCCCATCGGCGTCGCGATCACCCTCGAGTTCCTGGGACCTTGCGCTGTCGCCCTCCTTGCTTCGCGTCGGCTCCACGAGGCGGCCTGCTCCTTGTTTGCCCTGGTCGGCGTTGTTCTTGTCGCTGGGCCGGGGGGAGGGTTCGACACCGTTGGCTTCGCCTTTGCGCTGGCCGCCGCCGCGTTCCTTGGCTTATACACCGTCTTCGCTGAGAAGGTGGGAAAGTCGCCCGGCGGCATGGGCGACCTCTCGCTTTCCGTCGCCGTCGCCGCCGTCCTCTCCCTTCCCTTTGCCCACGGAGGATTGGGGACGATGACGGCCCGCACCTTTGGCCTCCTTCTCCTCACCGCAACGCTCGGCGTCCTTGTCCCTTACCTTGCTGACACCGTGGCGGCGCGCCTCTCAGGCGCGCGGGTCATCGGGACGCTCTTCAGCCTCGATCCCATCATGGGAACCCTCGTCGGCATCGTTGCCCTGGGCCAGGCCATCAACTCCGCCGGGATCATGGGCATCGCCCTGGTTGTCCTCGCTGGCTCCGCCCTAGTCTGGACCTCCCCCAAGAGCCCCACCCACGCGTAGGGACCGTGTCGCCGCGCTTGGGCTCTGCTAGGCTCGCAACTCCACGTCATGCCAGCTCTCTGCGGAGGGAGATCGCCGTGAAAAGAATCAGAATCATCCTCGGAACTGTGGCTGCGACTGCGCTGGCGTTCACGGTCGTGCCTGCCGTGGCGGTACCGAGCGCGAAACCGAGCGTGACGGTCACCTTCAACGCGAACGGCGGGACCATCGGCGATGCCAAGACGAAGACGGTCACCGTCAAGAAGGGGAAGAAGCTGGGCGCTCTTCCCAAGGCGAAGAAGGTGGGCAACTCCTTCAAGGGGTGGTTCACCAAGAAGTCCGGAGGGACGCAGGTCACGGCATCGACCAAGGTGACCAAGAAGTCGACCTACTACGCCCGCTGGGCAGCCAAGACGTACAAGCTGACGTTTGACGCCAACGGTGGGAAGGTGGGAACCGCCTCGAAGAAGGTGGTCTTCAACAAGGCCGTCGGCGCCCTGCCAAAGCCCAAGCGATCGGGATATACCTTCAACGGGTGGTACACCTCCGCGGCCGGTGGGACCGAGTTCAACGCGAAGACCAAGATGCCGGGGGAAAGCACGACGCTCTACGCACGCTGGAAGCGTCCGCTGAACGCCACGGAGCAGAAGCTCGTGGGCGTGTGGGGCTGGAACTGGAACGGCAGCATCGTCTACCTGTTCAAGAGCGATGGCACGTTCGGGTACTTGCTGCAGGGGCAGTACAGCCCGTTCTACATCCAATCCATCCAGGGCAGGGGGGTTTGGCTCGTTGACAAGGGAACCCTCATCCTGTTCTACCAGTACCGAGCGGGCCAACCTGACGGCATGCTCTGGGGGCCTTGGGAGACCGAGATCAGCGAGAGAGGGTTCGACACGTTGACCTTCGGAGTCAACGAGGACGGCAAGGAGTACGTCGAGCTGGAAAACAGCGACAGCTCGAAGTACTCAAAGGTCTTCGACGGGCGGTACATCAAGAACCGAGTGGGGCTCGGCGAGATCGACTGGAGCGAGGACTAGGCAGACCGGGCGGCGCCCCGCCCTTAGACAATCCCCTGCTCGGCCATTGCCCGGGCCACCTTGAGCAGCCCCGCGATGTTGGCGCCGACGATGTAGTTTCCGGGCGACCCGTACTCCTCGGCGGTGGCCAGACACTGGTCGTGGATGCCGACCATGATCTCCTCGAGGCGCGCCTCGGTCTGAGCGAAGGTCCAGCAGGAGCGGGAGGCGTTCTGCTGCATCTCTAGCGCCGAGGTCGCCACTCCTCCTGCGTTTGCGGCCTTGCCGGGGGCAAAGGACACGCCGGCCTCCAGGAACGCTGCTACCGCCTCGGGGGTGCAGGGCATGTTCGCCCCCTCGGCGACCACCCGAAGCCCGCTCCCAATCAAAGACGCCGCAGCAGACCCCGACAGTTCGTTTTGGGTCGCGCAGGGAAGCGCCACGGAGGCGGGCAGGTCCCAGATCGAACCCCCCGTGACCAACCGGGCGGAAGCCCGGCGAGAGGCGTAGGAGGCGAGTCGCCCACGCTCCACCTCCTTGACTTGACGCAGAAGCGCGAGGTCAATGCCGTCATCGTCCACCACATAGCCAGAGGAATCGGAGACGGCCTGGACAAAGCCGCCGAGCTGGAAGACCTTCTCAGCGGCGTAGATCGCGACGTTCCCGGACCCCGAGATGGTGACCCGCCGCCCCTCGAAGGTGAGCCCAAGCCGCCGGAGCTGCTCGCGGGCGAAGAACACGGCGCCGTACCCGGTCGCCTCCTTGCGGGCAAGGGACCCGCCCCAATCCAGGCCTTTGCCTGTGAGGACGCCGGTCTCGTGCCGGCCCACGATCCGCCGGTACTGGCCAAAGAGGAAGCCGATCTCGCGGCCACCCACGCCAATGTCGCCGGCGGGGACGTCGGTGGACGGGCCGATGTGGCGGTAAAGCTCGGTCATGAAGGACTGGCAGAAGCGCATGACCTCGCCCTCGGAGCGGCCGCGCGGATCGAAGTCGGAGCCGCCCTTCCCGCCGCCGATCCCCAGGCCGGTGAGGGAGTTCTTGAAGATCTGCTCGAAGCCGAGGAACTTGATGATCCCGAGGTTGACCGACGGGTGGAAGCGCAGCCCGCCCTTGTAGGGCCCCAGGGCCGAGTTGTACTCGACGCGGAAACCCCGGTTGACCTGGACAGTTCCCGAGTCGTCAACCCAGGGGACGCGGAAGAGGATCTGGCGCTCAGGCTCGGCCAGGCGCTCGATCACCCCGGAGGTGAAAATCCACGGGTGGCGCTCGACAACGGGATCAAGGGAGCCGAACACCTCCTCGACTGCCTGCAGGAACTCCGGCTCTCCAGGGTTCCGCCGTGTGACCAGCGCAAATATCTCTTCAACGTGTCGATGCATGACAATCTCTCCTCGACGAGACGTACCAAACGGGCACCACGAACGATAGAGCCTCCTAGACATCCGACGCCACTCGCCTGCCTGGTGCGGTAGTTTCTTTCCATGCCGTTCCTCACGCTCATCCCCAGCCCGAGCAGGGGTGAATGGCACCTGGGACCGCTTCCCCTCCGCGCCTACGCCCTCGCCGTCATTTGCGGCATCGTTGTCGCCTGGCAGATCGGCACGCGCCGGTACGCTGACAAGGGCGGTCGCGCCGACGTCATGCTCGACATCACCTTCTGGGCCGTCCCCTTTGGCATCCTGGGCGCGCGGCTCTACCACCTCATCACCTCCCCGTCGGCCTACTTTGGCCGCGACGGGGAACCATGGCGGGTGATCGCCCTGTGGGAGGGCGGCCTGGGAATCTGGGGTGGCATCGGGCTCGGCGCTGTCGGCGCGCTGATTGGTGCCCGTCGCGCCGGGGTGCGCCTCGCGCCGATCCTCGACTCCGTCGCTCCCGCGCTTCTCATCGCGCAGGCGATTGGCCGCCTGGGAAACTGGGCTAACCAGGAGCTATTCGGCCGCCCGACTACCCTGCCCTGGGGCCTGCAGGTCTCCGCCGCCCGCGCCAAAGAGGCTGGTTTTGAGCCCGGCACGCTCTTCCACCCCTGCTTCGCCTACGAAATCCTGTGGAACCTCGCCGCCGCCGGTGTGCTCATCCTCGCCGAGCGTCGTTGGCGGTTGTGCCGCGGCCGCCTCTTCGCCCTCTACGGGCTCGCCTACACGCTGGGCCGCGTGTGGATCGAGATGCTGCGGGTCGACGACGCCCAGGTCATCGGGGGTCTGCGCCTCAACGTCTGGACCTCGCTCCTAGTCGCCGCGGCCTCCATCGGCGCCCTCATCTTCCTGGCCCGCCGCGACGACGGGAGTCCCGAGCCCCTCACGCTCGTCCCGCTTTCTCCCACGACGGACGATGACGACCCTCACCTCCAAGACGACCCCGACCTCTGGGAGGACCAAGCCGAGGAGGACGCGCCTCCCGAGGAAGACTCGCCTCCCGAGGAGGACCGTGGATAGGAGCGTCGCCGCTGGTGTTGCTTTCGTCGCGACGCTGAGGGGAGAGGCGGGGCGGGACATTGTTGACCACGCCCTCACAGCGCTGAGGAATCTAGACCACCAAGGATCCACCAGTACCGAAGACACCATCGGTGACGGCGCCGGGATCCTCACCCAAATCCCCGACGCCTACATGCGCGACCTCCTAGCCTGCGACCTGCCCGTTCCCGGGGCCTACGCCGTTGGTGCTGCCTTCCTGCCGAGCGATCCTGAGGCTGCCGCACAAGCCCAAGCAGCGGTCGAGGCGATCGCCGTCGAGGAAGGGCTCAAACCCCTGATCTGGCGCGATGTGCCCACCAACCCCGAGGTCATCAGCCCCACCGCCCGAGGCTGCATGCCACACATCTCCCACCTCGCCCTCTGCGCCAACCCGCGGTCGAACCCTCCTAGAGCCGGAACCCCGTTCCCTGCGACGCTGCGCGGCATTGACCTCGACCGCAAGGCCTTCCGTGTCGCCCGACGCGCCGCCCACGAGGTCGACGTCCACTTTCCCTCCCTTTCCTCGCGGACTCTCGTCTACAAGGGGATGCTCACCGCCGACCAGCTCCCGCGCTTCTTCCCTGACCTTATGGACCTGCGCTATGCGACCGAGCTAGCCCTTGTCCACGCGCGTTTCTCGACAGGCACCCAGGCTTCGTGGGAGCTTGCCCAGCCGTTCTCCCTGATCGCCCGCAACGGAGCGGTCACCACGATTGAGGGAAACCGCGCTTGGCTTAACGCCCGTGCCAGTCAAGCGCGCTCCTCCCTCCTGGGTGATCTCGCCCATCTGACTCCTCTGTGTCCCCCCGGGCTATCCGACTCTGCCTCCCTCAACACTCTGCTTGAGCTTCTTCATCTCTCGGGTCGCTCCCTGCCTCGGGCCCTGCTCATGGCGATGCCGGAGGCCTGGGAGAACCACGCGCGGATGGACCCCTCCCTTCGCGCCTTCTACCAGCACCAATCGATGATCACCGAACCCTGGGATGGGCCCGCCTGTGTCGCCTTCACCGACGGCACCTTCATCGGCGCGGCCCTTGATCGCAACGGTCTGCGCCCGGGCAGGTTCTGGGTCACCAAAGACGGCCTGGTCATCTTCGCCTCCGAAGTCGGGGTTCTCGAGATTCCTCCCCACCAGGTCGTGCGCAAGGGCCGCCTGGGACCAGGCAGGATGCTCCTCCTAGACCTCGAAGATGGGCGCCTCGTGGAGGACCGGGAGATCAAGTCGCGCCTTGCCTCCGGTGCTCCCTACCGAGACTGGCTCACCGAACGCTGCCTCCCCCTCACCGACCTGCCCCCTGCCGAGCCGGTGCCCGCCGCGCCTCCCGCCCCCCGCCCCCCCGGGTCCCTCTTCGACGCCTTCACCCCCCTCCTTGCCCAGGTGACGAGCACACCGATCGACGTGGTCCGCGAGAGAGTCGTGACCAGCCTGGTCTGGCACATCGGCCCCGAACCCAGCGTCCTGTCCGAGACTCCCGATCACGCCCGCAAGCTCCTCCTCCCCGCCCCCGTCATCGACAACGACGACCTAGCGAAGATCGTGGCGATCGATCGCACCCGACAAGGCGCTGAGGCCGGCTTCTCCTCGACCGTCATCAGTGGCCTTTTCCCCGCATCCGAGGGCGGCGACGGCCTAGCCAGGCGCCTAAGCGAGATCTTCGCCGAGGTTGACCGAGCCATCAGCGCCGGCCATTCCTTCCTCATCCTCTCCGATCAGTCCTCGACCGAAGAGCTCGCCCCAATCCCTTCCCTCCTGCTCACCTCGGCCGTGCACCACCACCTGATGCGCCGCCGCACCCGGACCATGGTCTCTCTCCTAGTCGAGGCCGGGGACGTCCGCGAGGCCCAGCACGTCGCCCTCCTCCTGGGATACGGCGCCTCCGCCGTCAACCCCTACGTCCTGACCGCCGGAGTCGAGAAGCACGCGATCAACCACGTCATCACGACCCTGTGTCAGGACGTCCTCGCGATAATGGGCAGGGCGGGAATCACCACCGTCGGCTCCTACTGCGGCACTCAGGCCTTCGAAGTAACGGGCCTGGCCCAGGACCTCATCGACGCCCACTTCACCGGAACCCCAGCCCGGGCTGGCGACATCACCCTCGACACCATCGCCCGCGAAATCCGCGACCGCACTCGCGCTCCCGCACCCGACCCACGCCCCCACCTCCCCCTAGCGACACCCACCCCCTCACCCATCCCGCTTGATGAGGTCGAGCCAGCCTCCGCCATCGTGCGCCGTTTCATGGGGCAAGCGACGCCCGACGGCCCCCTCAAGCCCGTGCCTCCCGACCGCGCGGGCGTGAACGTCAAGTACCTGGCCAGCGCGGACGAGCTTCGGATCACGATGGCCCAGGGGCACCACGACGCCGTCTCGGTGGAGGATCTCAGGCAGCTCATCAGCGACCTTGCCCACGCCAATCCCCGCGCCCGCATCCAGGTGGAGATCGTCGCCCAGGCCGGCGTCGGCTCCACTGCGGCGGGGGTCGCCAAGGCGGGTGCCGACGTTGTCGTGCTGTCGACGCACGATGGCGGGATGTGGGAAGCGAGCCTGGCCGAGACTCAGCAGGCGCTACTCGCCGACGACCTCCGCAGCCGAATCGTCGTGGCGCTCGAGGGGCCGCTGGACTTAGGACGCGACGTCGTCATCGCCGCGCTGCTGGGCGCAGAGGAATGCGGCGTCCCGAAAGCCGCGAGGGAATCCGTAGCCGAGGAGGTGCGCGAGCTTCTCGCCTCGCTGGGCCTACGAACCTTTGACGAAGCCGTAGGCCGGGCGACCCCCACCACCCCCCTCCACGCCACGACCCCCCAAGACCACCGCCTTGACACCTGCCTGGACCGGACACTCCTAATCCCCCAGGCCAAACGCGCCCTCACGCGCGGGGAAAAGGTCACGATCACCGGCGCCGTCCGCAACGTGCACGACAGCGTCGGGACGCTGCTTGGCTACGAGGTCTACCGCCGCCACCCCCGCGGCCTCGCGGAGGCGACCATCGAGATCGACCTGACCGGCTCGGCGGGGCAATCCTTCGGCGCCTTCCTCCCCGGCGGAGTCGAGCTGCGCCTCACGGGCGATGCCAACGACTATCTCGCCAAGGGCCTGTCAGGAGGGCGCGTCATCGTGCGCCCCGCCCCGGATGCCCCCTTCCACGCGGCCGAGGCAACGATCGCCGGCAACGTCATCGGCTACGGCGCGACCTCTGGCCAGGTCTTTTGCTCAGGCCAGGTGGGGGAGCGGTTCGCCGTGTGCAACGCTGGCGCCGACCTCGTCGCCGAGGGCACGGGCGACCACGCCTGCGAGCTCATGACCGGCGGTTGCGTTGTCATCCTCGGGCCGACCGGCCGCAACCTCGCCTCTGGGATGACCGGCGGCGCCGCCTACGTCCTGGACCTGACGACCTCCCGCATCGCCCCCGGCGCTCTGGAGTCCGGCGCCATCCTCACCACCACTCTCGATCAACCCTCGATGGACGATGACGTCACTCGCCTCATCGACCTCCTCCGCCGCCACGTAGCCCAAACCTGGTCGCGGGTGGGAGCTGAGATTCTTGCGCAACTCGACCGTGATCGGCTGGCGACCCTTCACCGGTTCACCCGGATCGGGCCATATGCTGGGGGGCGTTGCCGTTGACAGCCTTCTTTCGCCGTGAGGAGCCCATGAGCACTGCCCCGCTTGGGACGCTGGTTCCTGGTGTGCTCTCGCCGATGCGCCACGTCGGTGCGGGGATTGCGCGCCCGGAATACGTGGGCAAGGCTGAGCCGGACTCCGAGCCGTGGCGGGGCTCCGAGGTCAAGGATGCGGCGACGATCGAGAGAATCCGGCGGGCCTGCCGGGTTGCGGCCCAGGCGTTGGTCGCGGTGGGGGAAGCAGTGAAGCCGGGCGTCACAACGGACGCACTTGACGCCATCGGCCACGAATTCCTCTGCGAGCGGGGAGCCTACCCGTCGACGCTGGGGTATCGGGGCTACCCGAAGTCGCTGTGCACCTCGATTAACGAGGTGATTTGCCATGGGATCCCGGACTCGACCGTGCTGGAGGAGGGCGACATTGTCAACGTTGACATCACGGCCTTCATCGGCGGCGTCCACGGTGATACGAACGCGACGTTCTTGGTGGGCGAGGTGGACTCCGCCTCGCGCCTGCTCGTGGAGCGGACGAGGCAAGCCATGGAGCGGGGGATCAAGGCGGCCAAGCCCGGCAGAGCGGTTAACGTCATCGGGCGCGTCATCGAGTCCTACGCCAAGCGTTTCGGCTACGGTGTGGTTCGCGACTACACCGGACATGGGATTGGTGAGGCCTTCCACTCGGGCCTTGTCATTCCCCACTACGACTCGGCCCCGGAGTACTCCGAGGTCATCGAGGCGGGCATGGTCTTCACCGTCGAGCCCATGCTGGCCTTGGGAACCGAGCAGTGGGAGCTGTGGGATGACGGATGGACCGTCGTCACCGCAGACCGCCGCCGCTCGGCCCAGTTTGAGCACACTATTCTCATCACCCATCAAGGACCGGAGGTTCTGACACTGCCATGAACGCAACATTGACTGCTTCGCCCAGCGCGGGGATTGCCCTCGGCGTGGACATCGGAGGATCGGGCGTCAAGGGTGCGCCCGTTGACCTCGCGACCGGAGAGTTCGCGGCCGAGCGCTGCCGAGTCGCCACCCCCCAACCCTCGGTTCCCGAGGCTCTCATCGGAGCTGTCGCCGAGGTCATCGAACACTTCGACCTGCCGGAAGGCACTCCCATCGGGGTCGCCTATCCGGGCGTGGTGATCGACGGCATCATGATGAGCGCGGCGAACCTCGACAAGGGCCTCATCGGGCTGAGCCTGCCTGCGCTCGTCGAAGAGCGGGTGGGGCGGCCTGTCTTTGGGGCGAATGACGCCGATGCGGCTGGGTTCGCCGAGATCGCCTTCGGCTCCGCAAAGGGGGTGCCGGGAACGGTTCTCGTCACGACCCTCGGGACGGGGATCGGATCCGCGCTCATCAACAACGGCTTCCTCATCCCCAACACCGAGCTCGGCCACCTGGAGATTGACGGCCTCGACGCCGAGGTTCGCGCCTCCGGCGCAGCCCGGGATCGCGAGGGGTTGTCCTTCCGGGAGTGGGCTCCTCGGCTCCAGCGGTACTTCGAAGTCGTCGACTTCCTGCTGCACCCGGATCTCATCGTGGTGGGTGGCGGAGTCTCACGTAAACACGAGAAATTCCTGCCGCTGCTCCAGCTGCGTCCCCCCATCATTCCGGCCGCTTTGCGCAACACCGCCGGGATCGTTGGGGCCGCCGCGCTCGCCGCCCAAGCCTTCGGCTGATCTGTTCGCTCTAGGCGAAAATTGGTATCAGCCTCGGGTTCTGATGCGTTCTCCCTCAAGTCCAGCGTGATCCACCTGTGACCCGACGCATGCCGGATGGCATGCTCTATCGGTCCTCATTACGGACTGTCAACCGAGAGGGAGACTGCGTGAAGCAGGCCATCAAGAAGAGCTTCGTATGCGTTGCCATCGGCACCGTACTAAGCCTCGCACCCCATGCCGGGGCCAATGCCACCGACCCAGCCCAGGACCCCGGGACCACCACAATGGAGGCCCCGTCCAAGAAATCCCCCTGTGTCAAATACTCCAAGGCCAAGAAGTCGAAGGCCTCCTCGACACGAAAAAAGACCGTCCTAACCGGTCCGGCCTGCGCCAAGGCGCACGCCCGTGAACTAGTCGCCAAGCGCGGCTGGTCGAAGAAGCAGTACACATGCCTCGTCAGCCTCTGGGACCGTGAGTCCGGCTGGCGCACCACCGCCGGCCGCGTTGGCGGTTCCTACGGCATCCCACAGTCGAACCCCGGATCCAAAATGGCTTCGGCCGGCTCGGACTGGCTGAGCGGCGCCCGCACCCAGATTCGCTGGGGCCTGGGATACATTGCCGACCGCTACAAGACCCCCTGTACTGCCTGGTCCCACTTCCAGCACCACAACTGGTACTAATCCCTCAGTAGGAGTGGTCGGAGTCGGGGTAGGAGCCGTCGCGTACGGCGGAGGCGTAGGACTCGGCGGCTTGGGTTAACGCCTGGCCGATCTCACCGAAAGTGCGCACAAAGCGAGGCGGATTTGGGGTGATCCCCGCCATATCCGTCCACACGAGAACCTGACCGTCGCAGGACGCCCCAGCCCCGATCCCGATCGTCGGGACGGTCAGCGCATCCGTGATGCGCTCCGCAGCCGTTGCCGGGAGCAACTCGAGAACAATCGCGCTTGCACCGGCATCCTCCAGGGCGATCGCGTCCGCCATGAGATCCGCCACGGCGTCCTCATCGCGAGCCTGAACCCGAGGGCCGCCCAGGGCGTGCTCCGACTGAGGCGTGTACCCGAGGTGGCCAAAGACCGGGATCCCCGCGCCCGACAAGAGGGAGACCTGCTCGCACACCCGGCGACCGCCTTCGAGCTTGACTCCGTGGGCGCCTGCCTTCATCAACCGCGCCGCCGAGGCAAAGGCGTGGGCAGGGGAATCCTCGTAGCTGGCGAACGGCATGTCCGCGATGATGAGCGCGTGGTGGGCGCCCGAAGCGACAGCCCGGGTGGCCCGTTCCATGTCGTCTAGCTCGACGGGCAGGGTGGAGGAATAGCCGAGCATCGTGTTGCCGATCGAGTCTCCGACCAGCAGGATGTCGATCCCTGCCGCATCGAAAAGGGCAGCGGTCGCCGCGTCGTAGGCGGTGAGCACCACGATTTTGTGTCCCTGTTCCTTTGCCTCGGCGAGGTGGTGAATGCGGTACCTGCGGTTGGTCATGAGAACGCTCCTTGGTCGTCTCGACCATGTTCTCACGCCACTTGGGTTGAATGAGTTACCGTGGGGTCTCAGGTTCTCTACCGCTGCCAGGGGAGGTCGTCTTAGATGAAGCGCGGGTGCCTGGCGTCTGCTTCGGTGTTGTGCGCCTTGGGAGTCAGTGGAATCACTGTCCCCGCGGTGGCCAACGAGGCCGGGCCTGACCAGACGCAGGTAGTCAGGCCGATGACGACGTTAAGCGTGGGCAAGCCTCTAATCGTCGGAAACTGGGAGGAAGATGCCTGCGGGGTCGACACTGCCTGGCGTTCCGGGGTGGGGATGAGGATCCCGCTGAGCCTGGCTGTCTCGCGACCATCGAAGGTGACCTTGGCTCTCACGGCGTTTCCCCCGGTGAGCACCACAAGTCCCAAGGACTGGGTCCCGGGCAACGACCGTGTCCTCAACGTGTTCTTCGCCGGAAACCATCCCATGGATCCGCTCGGCCCGCCTGTCGGGGACAAGAAGGGCAGAGCATTCGGCGGCAGAGATGCCGTTCCTCCGATCGGTGCGGCATCCAAGGTCAAACTCTTCACCGCCACCCTCGCCAAGGGCCGGTACATGGTCGAGACCGGGACGATCCGGCCCTTCGGAGGGGGCGCCCCCCTCTACGGATTCTGTGCAGGGCTGTGGTCGGTTTCGCTGGTGAAAATGACCCCGCTCAAGCCCACGACCCCCACCAAGATCAAGGCAGCCAAGTTCGGGGCCAAGCGCTGGGTGGTAGACCGGGGCATCGGAGTCCAGCTCCGCCCGACCCTCTTCCCCACAGGGATCGAGAAAGTAAACCTGACCTGGAAGTCGTCGAACCCCAAGGTGGTCAAAGTCTCCAAGAAGGGCGTCGCGACAGGCGTGAACCATGGCATCGCCACCGTCAAGGTCACCGCGACAAAGGGCAAGTCGCGGGCGACGGCTAGCGTGAAGATCGTGGTGCCGTAGAGCTCCACGCGCTCGTGATCGGGGGACGGCGGCGACGGAAGGACGCCATCGTCACGGTCGGCCCCACCGGGTACTGCCGACGCTTCCACTCCGAGCGGTCCACGAAGCCCAAGGTCGTCTCGACCGCAGCAGCGGAGAATCCCGCAGCAATGAGTTCCTCGCGAGTTGCATCCCGACGCAAATGCAAGTCCAGAATCGCATCGAGGGTCTCGTAGTCGGGCAGCGTGTCCTGGTCCGTTTGGCCTGGTCGCAGCTCCGCTGAGGGAGGCTTCGTGATGGACCGGTCAGGAATGGGGGGAAGCTCATCGAGCTGCGGCGCGAGGGCGTTGCGGAACCGCGCCAGCTCCCAGACCAGCGTCTTCGGGACGTCCTTGAGGGGCGCATACCCCCCCACGGCGTCGCCATAGGTCGTCGTGTAGCCGGTCGCCAGCTCCGAGGCATTGCCCGTCGCGAGCACGAGCTGCCCCTCGGTGTTCGAGATCCCCATGAGCACCATGCCCCTCACCCGCGCCTGGATGTTCTCCGCCGCCACCCCCGTCAGGCCAAGCTGCTGGTCAAACCCCGCGACGAGCGCGTCGATGGACTCCTCGCGCAGCCCCACACCCATGCGCCGAGCCGCCTCCCGCGCATCCTCCATCGCATGGTCTGAGGAGTGCACCGAGGGCATCGCGACCGCCGAGACGCTGCTCGGCCCCAGCGCATCACAGGCCATCGCCGCGACCAGCGCTGAATCAATCCCCCCCGAGAGCCCAAGAATCGCTGAGGAGAATCCGTTCTTCCTCACATAGTCGCGAATACCAAGGACGATGGCGCAATACAGGTCGCCTAGATCGTCGCCGTCAGGGGACCTCGCCTCGCTGCCCGGCCACATCAGCGTGGTTGCAGCAAAGCGTTCAGCCTGCGCGCTCAGGCTCCCGTCCCTCTCGACGACGAAGGAGCCGCCGTCGTAGACGACCTCATCCTGGCCCCCCACGAGGTTGACCACGGCAATCGGAGCGTCGAGCCGCTCCGCCAACCGACGGGCGACCTGCTGTCGACGCGCCGCGCCCCCCACGACAAACGGCGAGGCCGCGAAAACCGCGACCATGTCAAGCTCCTTCGCCTGGTGAGAGGGGGTGGACAACGCCAACCGTTCCGCCAGGCTCCAGTTGGGGATCAGGCCCACCCGAGCTCCTGCGACCTCCAGGACTCCCGGTTCGGCCTGGCTAGGGACGCCGCCACCGGTATCAAACGCGGTGAGCACGCCACGACCGCGCCCATCCTTCGATGCTCCCAAGGTGCCGAACACGACGACTGCTGCTCCGCCATCGTGCATCGCTTGGGCAAGGGTCTGGGAGGCAGAGGTGACGGCCTCCTGGAAGGAGCGGCGGTCTGCTAGGCCCTCGAGAGGGGCTCCGGTCAGGGCAAACTCGGGAAAGACAACGAGGTTGGCGCCGGCAGCGATGGCCGAGCGGGCCTGCGTCTGGATGAGCGCGGCGTTGCCGGCAAGGTCCCCGACCGTGGGATTGATCTGGGCGAGGGCAGCGCGCAGGGCCACGGGCTACCGTCGCTCGGCGCGCCGACGGATGCCGCGCATCATCGCCGCGGTCATGAGGCCCGAGGCCGCGGCGACCAGCCGGAACCAGGGCGCGAGGCCGGGGGCGGTCCACCCGTAGCGCTCGCGGATGACCAGGCGCGTGCCCGCCACGCCCTCGGGCTCGAGGATGAAAGCCCAGCTGAACTCCGTCGGCAGGAGCTTGGAGGGGCTCGGCGCATCGCCGGGGGTCAGGACGAGCGCCCGGCTCTCCTCGACGATCGCGGCCCGAAGCTCCACGTCGGGCCCCAGGCGCACGGGGTCACCGACGGCGAGGTTCTGCCATTCGGGGACGATCTCGTCGGCGGAGACAATGCCGAGGCCGATCATCCGCTCGAGTCGGTCAATCGAGTAGAAACCCGCCTTGTCCTGGCCCATCTGGAGGAGCCAGGGCCAAATGGCCTGCGGCGGGGCTCCCACTCCGATGGCGCGGGTGCTCTCGAGGCGAGGCGCGGGGACAAGGTTGTCTCCCGGGAGGGTCGCGTCGCGCTCGGCCGGGGTTGATCCCATGGAGCGTTGCCACTTGTCGGCGCGGGAGATGGCAAAGGCGGCGCCGACGGCGAAAGCCAGGGTTCGAAGGGGCGAGCGACGGCGGGGGGTGGAAAGTGCCATGGAGAGATCATCCCACAGCGCGCTGTCGGCGGCGCAGGGTGATGAGCTTCTCCAACGGCGACTGGTCCGCCGGGGCGGTCCCGAGCCGTTCGGCCAGGGTCGCGGTGTCCAGGACCCGGTGGTTGCCCGCACGGGCAAAACCGAGGCGGGCGCAGAAGCGCTGGATATTCCGCGAGGTGGTGAGCGATAGCACGGTGACGTCCGGAGCGTTGATCACCTCGGCGTGTTCGACCGCCCCGCGCATGAGGGCACGGCCGTAGCCGCGGCGACGATGCGGCGGGGCGACAAACAGCCCTTCGACGAACAGCCGCGGGAGGTCGTAGACAGCAGAGGGCGCCAAGGGGCGCAGGAGAGCGAAACCGGCAAGTCCGCCATCGTTCGCATCAACGACGAGGCAGACCAGACCCGGATCCGTCAGGAGGCTGCGGGCCATACGCGCGACTCGACCGGGAGTCTGAGCCCCCGTGGTCGAGCCCTCACCGGCGCGGGCGTCGAGAGCGAGCGCAGTCAGCGCGTCGAGGTCGTCCGCGTCGGCGAGGCGAGCGTGCGGTGATCCGAGCATCGCAGGCGCTAGTCCTTCGCCATCTGGGCGATGACAGCGTCAGCGACCTCACGCATCGTCAGGCGCCGGTCCATCGAGGTCTTCTGGATCCAGCGGAAGGCCTCAGGCTCGGTCAGGTTCATTTGGGTCATGAGCAGGCCCTTGGCGCGCTCGACGTGCTTGCGGGTCTCGAAGCGCTCGTGGAGGTCCTCGATCTGCGACTCGAGTTCACCGATCTCGGTGAAGCGGGAGATCGCGATCTCGATGGCGGGCAGCAAGTCGGCCGAGGTGAAGGGCTTGACAACATAGGCCATCGCCCCGGCGTCGCGGGCGCGTTCGACGAGTTCAGCCTGCGAAAAGGCCGTGAGCATGACAACGGGCGCAAGCCGCGACTCGGCGATCTGCTCGGCGGCGGCGATCCCGTCCACCCCCGGCATCTTGACGTCCATGACGACAAGATCCGGGTGCAGCTCTTCGGTCAATCTGACCGCTTCCTCGCCGTCGGCCGCCTCGCCGACCACGTCGTAGCCTGCTTCGCGCAGGGTCTCGACAACATCGAGGCGGATCAGCGCCTCGTCCTCGGCGACGACAACGCGCCGTCCTTTGCCGAGAGCTTGGTCGTCATGGGGAGTCTGAGTGGATGATGAAGACTTCGATGCGTTCACGCGTTGTAGCCTAGTGCGAGTGCGCCTCCTTAGAGCGCGCAAGCCCTGGTGGCCCAATTGGCAGAGGCGGTCGGCTCAAACCCGGCTCGTTGTGGGTTCGAGTCCCACCCAGGGCACAGCCGCCCCCCGCGCGATGACGCCCGCCCCCAGACACACCGATGCCCCGCACGATGACGGCCCTCCCCTCCCGTTGACACCGCTGCCCTTCCCCCACCCCCGCGACACCGCGCACAGCCGCGCGGTTGCCCGGATGGCAGCGGTGGCATGGTCCCGTCGGTACC
>WQYN01000049.1 GCA_009781225.1 Micrococcales bacterium
ACGGTGTCGGTGGCGCGAGTCGCCGAGAGCAAATCGAAGGGCGCAGCGACCATCGTCGGCAAGGTCCTGGACGCCAAGGGCAAACCGGTCAAGGCGGGATTCGTCGAGGTCTGGGACAAGACGGGCCGCAAGAAGGTCGACACCGGAAAGCCCGTGGCGGTCGCACGTATCTCCTCGAAGGGCACCTACCGGGTCACTGGATTGGAGCCAAGCACCTCCTACTTCGTTGCGGCCGCCGTGCCCGGACATCTCATGACCTGGGTGTCAAACAGGGTGGCCAACCATCCAAAGCTGATCAAAGTCTCCAAGGGGGCAACGGTCACCGGCGCGGGCACCGCAACCACCACAGTTCCGACGATCAACTTGATCAAGGGAGGGTTGACGATCAGCGGGAAGATCGCCGGACACCGGAAGAGCGACAAAGTCACGGCTCTGGCCTGCACCATGACACGGTCAGTCGGTATGGACCAGATGCAAGAGCGGGAGATGGACCGCGCCTACTGCTTCCGTGGTCACGTCAGTCCCGACGGCTCCTACATGATTCCCGGAGTGAGCGCGTCTGTCATCGAAGTTTCGGTGAGTTCGGCCGTGGCCCGGCGTATCGCCATCGTCGATGGCGCTGCTGCCGTGGAGAAGGCCACCGAAAAGCAAGTCCCAGGCCAGCCATGGACGGGGAAGACCAAGCTGAGCTTCCCTGCTCTCGCCCGGACCAAGGGGCCGTCGGTCAACCTTCCTACGGTTGGCATGCGAGGTCACTACGCGGTCGGCTTCTCGCTCCACGCCGACATCGAACCTCCCTTTGTGACGAACCCGGCGTCCATCTCAGTGGTCTGGACCGACGGAATGAGGATTCTTGGCCGCGGCCAAAGCCTGCCGCTCACCAAGACGATGCGCTATGGATATGCCCAGGCAATCGTGGTGGCGAGCCTGCCCGACCGCGACGTCGCGAGCTGGCGGGTGGGACAAGTCGATTTCTTCGGGCTTCCGGAAGTCGGCACCTTGCCCATTCCGGGAGTGATCGACAAGGTTGGCGGTCCCTCGGCTTTCGCGGGGAACCCGCTGGCCGCCGAAGATGTGTGGGGCACCACCTACACGGTCGAGGGTCCACCTCCGGGATGGCGCTACGACTACCAGTGGTTCTGCAACTGGGATCCCATCCCGGGTGCCGTCGGCAAGACCTACACCACGACGGCAGCTGATGCTGACACGGAATGCTACATCCAGGTCGAGCTAACGGTCACCGGCCCCAAGGGCGAGTGGGACACCGCGGTCGTCGCCTACCCGATGATCGGAGTCCTTTCCCATGTCATCAACACTCGCGCCACTGCGGTGCGGGGAGCCGGAGCCGTCGGGAAGACTCTCGAGGTGATCAATCCCCCGGCGGACGAGTTCAAGATCACCTACCAGTGGCTTCGCAACGGTCGGAAGATCAAGGGGGCGACCGGCCTGACCTACACCCTCACGGCCGCGGACAAGGGCCGGGTCATGTCCGTGTGGCTGACCTCCCAGCGCAGCGGCTACCGACCGGCTGACCCCGAGATCGGCCGAGTTCTGCTCGGCCCTGTCAAGCCCGAGGTCAGCGCGTGGGTTCCTTGGAAGAAGGCGCTCACCTCACAGAACGTCAGGCTCCCGATAGGAGTCGTCCTCGCTCATAATCCGCTGAGAGACACCGTGGGGCTCGAAGGAACGATCAAGGTCAAGGTGGGCCCGAAGTCGGTGAGCCACACGCTCAGAGAACGAGACCACGGCTGGACCAGGGTCACACTCCCCAAGCTGCCGCGAGGCGAGCACAAGGTCACGGTGACCTTCATCCCCAAGGACAAGGCCGTCGCGAAAGCAACCGTCACAGAAAAAAAGAAGCTCAGGGTCCGCTGAGGCGCTGAGCACGTAAAGGAAGGATCCCATGTCGCGCCTTTGCTCCCGTCTCCTCGGAAGTGTCGTGCTCACCTCAGCTCTCGTGATGACGATGGCGACTGCCGCACCCGGTCATTCGGCAACGGTGTCGGTGGCGCGAGTCGCCGAGAGCAAATCGAAGGGCGCAGCGACCATCGTCGGCAAGGTCCTCGACTACCGGGGCAAGGCGGTCAAGTCGGGGTTCGTCGAAGTTTGGGACGCGAAAGGTCGCAGGAACCGCGAGGGTGCGCCCCTGGCCACCGGGCCCATCTCCTCCAAGGGCACCTATCGGATCCCGGGGCTCAAGCCCAACGCCGTGTACTTCGTCGGCGCTGCGGCACCAGGGCATATGCTCACCTGGGTCTCTGGCCAGATCGCCAACCATCCTGTTCAGCTCTCCGAGTCCAAGGTGGCAATCCGAACAAGCTCCTGGACAGCGACCACAACAGTCCCGACAATCAAGCTGTACAGAGGTGGGGTGACCATCAGCGGGAAGATCGCGGGGCACCGAAAGCGAGACAGAGTCACCGCAGTTGCCTGCACCGACTACGGTCAGATGGGCGGAGACCAGTTCCAGTGGAGAGCCCATGACGCTGTCTACTGCTATCGCGGTCGCGTTAGTCCCAATGGCTCATATGTCATTCCCGGTGTCGCTCCGCTTCCCGCCGAAGTCTCGGTACGCTCTGCGGTTGCCCAGCGAATCGCTGTACTTGACCTCTCTAAGGCGATGAAGGAGTCAAGCAACCCGGCACTGTATAGGGGCACTGGGAAGAAGACGCACAACTTCGCGCCCCTGGCCAGAAGCAAGGGACCCAAGTTTGGCGTGCCAACCGTCGCCATCCGTGGACACTACGCGCCCGGCTTCACCCTAAGGGCCGTAATCGAGGCTCCGTTCGTCTCCAATCCGGCGGCGATCACGGTCGTGTGGATCGATCCGTGGGGCGTTGTCGGCCGCGGAGATACCTTGACCATCACCGACAAGATGCTGGGACACGAAGTCCAGGCGATCATCGTGGCGAGTACGCCCGACCGCGACATCGTGAGTTGGCGGGCAGCCGACGTCGGCTTCATCGGACTCCCCGAGATCGACTCACTGCCAATACCGGGGCTCATCAACGAGGCCGGTCGACCATTCCCGTTCTCCAACTTGGACCTCGAGACCCGAACACCCTGGGGTTCCACCTATTCCGTTGAGGGGCCACCGCCGGGCTGGAACTACCAGTACCAGTGGCAGTGCGGAGATGATCCCATCCCCGGAGCCACTAGCGAGACCTACACCACCTCCCAAGCCAACACGGGATGTGGCCTCAACCTCGAACTGAACATCACTGGCCCCAATGGCGCCAAGGGATCGAGGGAGATCGCCTACCCCTACTTCGTGATAACCCGTCGGGCAATTGACACCCGCGCTACCTCAATCGAGGGCACGGCCACAATCGGGTCGACTCTCAAGGTGTCCAGTCCCCCACCGGACGAGTTCGCCCCCACCTACCAGTGGCTCCGCAACGGAAAGGCAATTCCCTCTGCCACCGGACTGACCTACAGACTTAGCGCAAAAGACAGCGGCCGTGTTGTCACCGTCCTGCTCAAAGCCAAGGCCAAGGGCTACCGCGACCTCACCACCGAGATCGGCCGTGTCCTGGTCGGCCAGGTAGAGCCAAAGCTCACTGCCAAGATGCCCACCGGCGCGAGCAGTGCCCTCGACAGAGTCAAGATTCCCGTCACCGTGAGACTCCCCCACGATCCGCTCAGCCGCACCAAGGGACTGGCTGGCACTATCAAGGTCAAAGTCGCCAAGAAGTCAGTCACCAAGCCCATCAAGTCATCCCACAAGGGAAAGGTGATCGTCACCCTGCCCAAGCTGCCCCGAGGAAACCACACAGTTACGGTGACCTTCATCCCCAAGGACAAGAACGTCGCCAAGGCCACCTTCAAGCCCCAGGAGAAGCTCACCGTCCGCTGAGCGCCGTTCGCGGTGGACGATGGCGCCCCAAACCTCCGCGTCAGCGGGGGATGTCAGCGGAGCGTGGCTCTAGCGGGAGAATCCCCCAGTAGGAGCCAAAGATCAGCAGGCCAACTGCGCCTACGCTGCCGGCGGTGATACGCACTACCTGGGCGCGGGTGAGGGGTGGGCTGGTGTGACCCCCGCGGCGCGAAGCGCCGCGGGGCGGTCCCCTGTGGTCCATTAGCCGCGACCAGAACAGGACACCGCCCGCCACAGACGCTGCGGCCACACCTCGCACCGCCCGGTAGCCTCCCTGCACGGTAATCGGATCCCGCCGATAGGTGGTCGCCAGCCGCGCCACCCGCGCCACATAGGCCGCAAATCCTAGAACCGATGCCAGTGCTCCCCCGACAAACACACCGAACGGCATTCTCAGCGCCACGGGCAGCCGCGACGGCTTGACCCCGAACCCGCGCGCCATCGCCCGAATCAGCGGCACTCCCCCGGCCAGACCCAAGCAGATGCCTCCGAACCACCCCTGCACGGCCAGCCGCCCGAACCAGCGAACCTTCGGCGCGGGAATCACCCAGAACGGTTGGCGCGGCTCGACCCCTGCCACCTGCACTGCCGGCCGTCCCGTCGCAGGCAGCCCGCACACCCAATCCGCCGCATCCGAGATGAACCTTTGGCACAGCCGCGTGTCCTCCCCCACTCGCATTCCGTGGTTCGCGTCGTAGTACCGCACCGCGACTGCATCATTGCCCCCCTCGCCCAAGGCCTCACGCAGGTTCCACGCACCTTGAATCTGCGGCACCGACGTGTCCTGCGTCCCGTAGGCAACAAACACCGGACAATCCACGAAGGACAACAGCGGCTCCGCATCCCAATCCGCATAGTCGAATCGGCCTGCCGGCATAGGCCCTCCCAAGAGCCTTGGCACCGCGTGAAGCAGCCCCTCAGGAACCTCGGTATTGCGCAGATACGCACACGCCGAGAACAGGCTCTGCCCCCGCGGCGTCACTCCCGGCGCCGACACCAACAGCAGGAACGCCGCCCGAGGATCCAATCCCACGGCGACCGGGACAATCCACGATCCCTCAGACTCCCCCCAATACCCGACGCGTAAGGGGTCAGCCCATTCCTGCTCTCGCGCCCACTCGGCCAAGTCGTAGTATTCCCGCCCCATCGCCTCATAGTCGCGATGAAACTGCGTGTACGTCGCCAACTGCTTATCCGGAACCAAGCAGGCAATCCCCCGCGCCGCCAACGCCTCAATGTGCTCGGTGAACGCCGTGTGGTTCCCCGTTCCCGCCCCATGCGCAAACACGACCGCCGGCCACTGTCCCGGCGCGTCGGGCCGCGCGACCTCCACAATCGCATCCCCCGCACCCAACGGCAGGCGCCGCAGCTCGCGAATCACCCCCAGCGACGGTTCGGTGTGGGTCGGCCCCACCGAGGTGTCCTCAGACTCTGGCGACAGCGCTCGCTCGAGGGGCTTGGGTCGCCACCGCGGTCCCGCCAAGGTCCCGATCAGCCCAAGCCCGAACGCAGCCCCGATGAACGCGACCGCTCGCCGCTGCCACATCGCCTGCTCACCTCCCTTCCGATCCAATCCTCGAAACAAAGCCTCACAGCCCAAGCCTCCCTAGAAGCTTCGGGTCACGCTGCCAATCCTTGGCGACCTTGACGTGAAGGTCAAGGCGAGCCGGCCGCCCCAGCAGCTCCACCATCGCCCGCCGCGCCCGCCCCTGCACCCTACGCAGCTGCGCGCCCCCCTTCCCGATGACAATCCCCTTCTGCGACTCCCGCTCCACAAACACCGTCGCGCGCACGATGACGGCCCGACCCTCGTCATCGACCTCCTCCACGACCACCGCGAGCGAATGGGGCATCTCGTCGCGCAAGTCCTCCAGGGCTGCCTCGCGAATGATCTCGGCGAGCGCGACCTCAAGCGGCGCGTCCGACGCCTCCCCATCGGGGAAGAAGTCCGGGCCGGGAGGCATATGCTCCCCGACCGCTTGGACCAACTCCTCCACCTGGAACCCCGACGTCGCGGACACGGGCACAATCGCAGTCCAGTTCGCAGTCGCATCAACCTCGACAAGCCGCTCAGCGAGCTGGTTCCGCCGAGGAACAAGGTCGGCCTTGGTCACCGCCGCGACCACTGGAACCCCCCGCGGAAGCGAGGCGAGGATATGGCGGTCCCCCGGCCCCACACCCTCATCTGCGGGAAGGCACACGATGATCGCATCAACGTCCGTCACAGCCTCAGCGACCGCATCGTTGAGCCGCTCCCCCAGCAGCGTCCGCGGCCGATGCACCCCCGGAGTGTCCACGAGCACAAGCTCCAACCCCGGACGCCGCACAATCCCCCTCAGGGTCCGGCGCGTGGTCTGGGGCTTTGAAGAGGTGATCGCGACCTTGGTTCCCACCATGGCGTTGACCAACGTCGACTTCCCCGTATTGGGTCGTCCCACGATCGCGACGAACCCGGACAGGTGCTCACCAACGCTGTGAGAGGTCATGAGTGCCCCACGGGAGGATGCGTATCGCGTGCGAGGACAGTCGAGATCTGTTTCCGGCGCCCTTCCGTGCGTTCGGCGGTGAGTTCCAGGCCCTGGGCTACGGCCCGGGCGCCCGTGACCGGAACGCGGCCCAGAGCGGTCGCGAGGAGTCCGCCGACGGTGTCGACCTCGTCAGAATCAATCTCGCGGCCAAAGACTTCTTCCAACTCATCAAGTGGTAGGACGGCAGGGAGGCGGTAGACGCCGTCGCCTAGGTCCTCGACCTGCGGAAGGTCGGCATCGTGCTCATCTTGGAGTTCCCCAACAATCTCTTCGAGGATGTCCTCGACCGTGACCAGGCCGGCTACGCCGCCGAACTCGTCGGCCACGATCGCCAGGTGGGTTCCGCAGGCCTGAAGCTCACGCAGCAGGCTGTCAACGGGCTTGGACTCGGGAACAAACAGCGCCGGGCGGGCAAAGGTCACCGCGGCCGTGGACGAGACGGCGGGGTCTCGGAACAGAGCCAGGGCGATGTCTTTGAGGTAGACCACCCCTTGGATGTCGTCGCTCGACTCGCCCGTCACCGGGAGGCGAGAGTGGCCCGAGCGCAGGAGCAGCGACATGGCCTGGCGCACCGTTTTGCCGGCGTGGATGGTCACCATGGCGGTGCGCGGGACCATGACCTCGCGCGTCATCGTCTCCCCGAGTTCGATGACTCCCCGGATCATCTCCCGGGAAGCGGCCGTCACGAGCTAAAAGAGCCAGGGTGGGAAGAACCCTCCCCGGCCCCGCCTTCATCGGCAAGGAACGTCAGCAGCAGCCGACGCTGTAGGTCGAACATCTCCTTTTCTTGCTCATCTTCGGCGTGGTCGAACCCGAGGAGATGGAGGAGGCCGTGGATCGCTAGGAGCTCCATCTCTTCCATCGCCGAGTGCCCCACGGTCGCCGCCTGCTCTGCCGCTACGTCGGTGCAGATCACGACGTCACCCAGCACGCCCTCCGAGGGTGAACCGGGCTCGCCGGGGCGGACCTCATCCATGGGGAAGGCCAGGACGTCCGTTGCGCCCGGCTCGCCCATCCAGCGTTCGTGAAGGCCCGACATCGTCTGCTCGTCGACGAGGGTGAGACCCACCTCAGCCTGCGGATGGACGTGAAGCGAGTCCAAGACAAAGCGGGCGAGGCGCACAAACTCCTGCGCGTCCACCTCGGCGGATGTCTCGTTAACAAACTCGACGCTCACGTCGCTCCTCCTTTCGGGCGATCCAGATCAGGACGCCTCTGGGTGTCATGGCGCGCGTAGGCGTCAATGATCTCAGAGACCAGACGATGACGGACCACGTCCTGGCTTGTCAGCTCCACAAAGGCGAGATCCTCGATCCCGACGAGAATCCTTTGCACCTGGCGCAGGCCCGACGTTACCCCACCAGGAAGGTCAGTCTGGGTGACGTCCCCGGTCACGACCATCGTCGCGCCGAAGCCAAGCCGCGTGAGGAACATCTTCATCTGCTCAGGCGAGGTGTTTTGGGCCTCGTCGAGGATGATGAAAGCGTCGTTGAGGGTGCGGCCACGCATGTAGGCCAGCGGCGCGACTTCTATGGTGCCGGACTCCATGAGCTTGGGGATGGACTCGGGGTCCATCATGTCTTGGAGGGCGTCGTGGAGCGGGCGCAGGTAGGGGTCAATCTTCTCGTAGAGCGTCCCCGGGAGGAATCCAAGCCGCTCGCCCGCCTCCACCGCCGGCCGGGTCAGGACAATCCTGTTGACCCGCTTGGCCTGGAGGGCCTGGACCGCCTTGGCCATCGCCAAGTAGGTCTTCCCCGTTCCCGCAGGGCCGATGGCGAAGGTCACCGTGTGCTGGTCAATGGCGTCGACGTAGCGCTTTTGTCCCAGAGTCTTAGGGCGAACGGTCCTGCCGCGCGAGGAGAGGATCGAATGGGTCAAGACATCGGCGGGTCTGGACCCCGCGGGGTTCCCGAGTGCCTCTGGCACATCCAGCATCCCTAGGACCCGCCGCGCATCATCCGGCCCGACGCTCCCTCCGCGCCTGACGATGTCTGCCAACTCTCCGATGAGCGCCAACGCAAGCCTCGCCTCGCGCCCGGATCCTTGGACCGTGATCCGGTTTCCACGCGCGTGGATGTAGGCCCCTGGAAGTAGCGCTTCGATGGCCCGAAGCGTTTGGTCTTCATGGCCAAGCAGGGCCAACGCAAGCTCTGGTCGTTCCAGCCTCAGCGTCTTGCTGGGCACAGGAGTGGTGACCTCGGACCTCGGGCCGAGCGCCGGGGTGCTCACGCGGGGGTCCACCCCAGGGCTTTGCCGCCGATGACGTGGCCGTGGACGTGGTAGATCGACTGGCCCGCTGATTGGCCGGAGTTGAAGACGAGCCGGAACTCGCCGCCTGCCTCGTTGAACGCTACTTCGCGAGCGAGGGTGACGAGGTCGGCAAGGGCCTGAGGATCGGCATCGGCCAGGGTCGCCACGTCAGCGTAGTGATCCCGGGGAACCACGAGTACGTGGACCGGTGCCTGCGGGTTGATGTCCTGGAACGCGATGGCCGAGGCGTTCTGCGCGACGATGTCCACGGCCGCCTCGCCGGTGACAAAGGAGCAGAACAGGCAGTCGAGCGGGAAACTCATGGCCCCACCATACCGCCCTTCCCCCGCCCCAGCCAGGGGGCCACGCACCCGAAAATGCCCCAAGAGCGCGAAACGCCCGCAGGCGCACTGGGTGCGCCTGCGGGCGTTCCTGGGTCCAGATCAGGCTGGCCCAGCGAAGAAGGTCAGCCTGCCTGCTCGAAGACGAACAGGGTGGTAGCCCCACCGACAATGAACTGGACGGAGCCAGTCCTCGGTGCACCGGTCGTGTTCTGCGGGATCACAATCGTTGCGACTGTCCCCGACCCACCGGTTGGCGGGTTGACGGTGATCCATCCATGGGATGTGGTCGCCGTCCAGACGGCCTGATCGGTTGTCACTAGCAGCTGGATCGAGCTCATCCCAGAGCCCGGAGCCCAGTAGGAGGTGGGAGTGGAGACGACCGCCCCCGTACCCGCCTGGTTGACCACGAGAACCGTTGAGGTGCCTCCCGCAGTCACGGTGACAACCCCGCTCCTCGAGCCGCCCGTGTTGGCCGAAGCCGTGACCACGAAGGTGTCGCCGTGGACACCTGTGACCGGAGTCACGGTGAGCCACACGGGTATCGCGGTCACTTCCCATGACGGACGGTTCGTCGAAACCGCGATCGTCACACTGCCCCCCGCAGCGGGCGGGTTCCAGGCGTTGGCCGACAGGCCGACGCCGTCAATCGGCGGCATCTCCTCTTGTGTCACGACAAAGGTCGCGCTCGCCGGACCGGCGGTCAAAGTGACGGTGCCCGTCCGAGGATCGTTCGAGTTGTTGCTGGCCACGGTGACCGTCAACGTTGCGCCGTCGGCACCCGTCGCCGGCGAGACCGTCAGCCACGCGGCATCGGAGGACGCCGACCAAGCGGCTTGGTTCGTCGAAACGACAACCCCAGCGCTTTGAGCGGCGAAGGTCGGCTCCCAGCTCGCGGGAGCCACGCTGACGAACGGAATGCCCGCCTGGGTGACGGTCACAGTCGCCGTCGCCCCTCCGGACGTCACCGTGACGGTGCCGGTCCTGGCGGCAGTCGTCGGATTTGCGGTGACCGAGAGTGTCATCGTCGTGTTCGCTGCCCACGCGGCGGGCGCGAAGGTCAACCACGTGGCATCCGAGGCTGCAGACCAGCCTTGCTGGTTGGAGTTGATGACGATCCCGGTGGACTGGGCAAGATGCCCCGGCGCCCAGGTCGTCGCCGACAGCGTCACGCTTGGCGGCATGGTGGCCCCAGCCTGCGTCACGACCAAGGCGGCGTTCGCGCCTCCTGCGGTCACGGTGACTGTCCCGGTCCTCGCCGCCGAGGTGGCGTTCGCCATCACGAGCACTGTCATCCGCGCCCCGCCGGGGCCGGTTGCCGGTGCGACGGTCAGCCACGCCTGGTCGCTGGAGGCGGACCAGGTGGCCTGGTTGGTGTAGGCAGTCACGAGGATGCCTTGTGCGACAGCGCCTGGCGACCACACGGTCTGTGAGATAGCGACGGCTGGGTCGTCATCGGCCAGGGCGGGTGCTCCTCCTACGAGGGCCAGGGAAAGAGCGGCCACTCCTACGGCGGCGGCCGACAGAGTAAGCCGGGCTCGGCTTGCTGTTCGTAACATGTGAAAGAGTCCGTTCTCTATGGATAATGCATGGTCAGTGTCGGCAGTGAAACGTCGACCTAGCCCTCCCGCGTTGGTCTAGCGCACCGCTGCACGCCCACCACGATAGCCGATGTCTCAGGCGTCATCAAGCAATAGTCGGCATCAAACTGCGTGCAAATACTGGTCTATGCGCTGATGGGAGCCTTGATCAGAAACTTGTCCGCTCTCGGAGAGTTGCGAGTGCCGCGAGCGCCGCTGGCCCAGCAATCGAGGAACGCAGAACCGCGTCCCACAGTCGAGCGACCCGCGCGCCGGCGCTTTCCAACGCCTGGACCTCCTCAGGCGTGATTCCCCCTTCAGGTCCGACAACAATCGCTAGGCCCTTCCGCTCGACGTCTTCCGCGGCAAACGTGGCAAGAAACTCCCCTGCGACCTGCGTGAACGGCACCGTCGCCGTCTCATCGAGGACGATGACGTTGCGTGCGCCGAGCAGACCACCTTTCGTCATCGAATCCACGAGTTGGGCCGTGGAGTGCACCGAAAGAATCTCCGGAGTCCAGGAGCGGCGGCCAACTTTGACCTCCGCGCGCGCGATGGCCTCCCACCGCTTGCGATGCTTCTCCGCCTTTCCCGGCGTCCAGCGCGTGACCGCGCGTTCTGCTTGCCAGGGAATGACCGTCTCGACCCCCAGGCCTACGGCCGCCTCCAGGGCCATCTCATCGCGCCCCCCTTTTGCCAGTCCTTGGACCAGGACAACACCTGCAGCCGGGTTCGGCTCATCAACGACCAAGGTCACGTCAATGAAGAAGAATGGGGATCCATCGGGCACTGCGGCCTTGCCAAAGACGCGCCGCCCGCGCCCGTCGACGAGGATCGCCTCCTCGCCAGCCTTGACGCGCTGGACGCGCAGAGCGTGGTGAGCCTCCTCACCCTCGGTCCAGACGGTCAGGCCCGGTCTGGCGGTCGCGAGGACGTCGGGCGGTGCGAGGAAGACTGGCGCAGTCATGGATGGACCTCCTGTGGTCGTGAGGAAGCGTGAGTAAGTGGCCAAGTCAGGCGGGGGTTGGATCGGATCATGGCCCCGCCAACTTGTCCTTGATACGGGTGAACACCCCGCGTCCTGAGGTGGCAAGCTGGGCCTCGGGCAGGGTCTCGCCGCGCAGCTCGGCCAGGCGGCGCAGCAGGTCGCGCTGTTCGTCATCGTCCGCATCGGGGACTTGGACGTCGAGGTGGACGTGAAGGTCCCCGCGGCCCTTGCGACGCAGACGCCCCACACCCAACCCCGGGACGATGACGACGCTGGCGGGTTGGGCGCCCGGAGGCACGTCGATCTCCTGGACGCCATCGAGCGTCGTGAGTGTCAGACGCGCACCGAGCGCGGCGGCCGTCATCGGCACCTGGACCGTGCAGTGGAGGTGGTCGCCGTCGCGCGTGAAGTCGGGGTGGTTGCGCACCCGGACGTCGAAGTAGAGGTCGCCGGAGGGGCCGCCGCCTGGACCGGCCTCCCCTTGGCCGGGAACTCGAATGCGGTCGCCTGTGGCTACGCCGGCTGCGACGTCGACGGGGACGGTGACGCGGCTGCGGACCCGGCCGGCTCCGGTGCAGGCGGGACAGGGATTGGGAATGGTCGAGCCGAAACCTTGGCAGGTGGGGCAAGTGCCCTGGGTCGCAATCTCTCCTAAGAGGGAGCGGACGATTCGCGTGGTCACCCCTCGACCTCCGCAGGCTCCGCAGCGAGCCATCTGGGTCCCCGGAGCGGTGCCGGCCCCCTCGCAGCTGTCACAACGAGCGAACGTCGAGATCGTGGCGTCCCGGGTCGTCCCAAAGACTGCCTCGGCGAGATCAATGCTCAAGACATCAACGAGGTCCCGCCCGCGGCGCCGACGAGATGTCGGGCCCTGTGGCCCCATGGACCCCGCGGCGGCGGAGAACATCGCATCGAGGAAGTCTCCGAACCCGCCGAACCCCTGGGCCCCGCTGGACCCTGGCGTCGCAAAGGGGTCAACCCCCATGTCGTATTGGGCGCGTTTGTCGGGATCAGAAAGCACCTGATAGGCCTGGTTGAGGGCCTTCATCTGCTCCTCTGCCTCCTCGCCCGCCCCTGCCTCGCCCGCGACATCGGGGTGGAGACGGACGGACTGGCGCCGGTAGGCCCGCTTGATCTCCTCGGCGGAGGCACCGCGGTTGACTCCGAGGGTCTCGTAGTAGTCGTTCATCTCGTAAGGGGCTTTCAGGAGGCGAGGATGCGGGACAGGTAGCGGGCGATGGCGCGAACAGCGGCAATCGAGGAGGGATAGTCCATGCGGGTCGGGCCAAGGACGCCCAGCCGCGCGACCGCCCGGCCTGATCCGTAGCCGGCGGTGACGAGCGAGGCCTCGGACAGGCCCTCGTGGGTGTTCTCGCGGCCGATCCGCAACGCCACCTCTTCGGATCCCCCCGACATCTCCCCGAGGAGTCGAAGCATCACGACCTGTTCTTCGATCGCCTCCAGCACAGGGCCGATTGATCCATCAAAGTCGAGGACCGCGTCGGCGAGGTTTGAGGTTCCGGCGAGGACCACACGTTCGCCTCCCCCTTCCCGTAGAGCGTCAGTGACGGTGGCCAGGAGTCGGGAAAGCGCGGGGCGAGAGGAGGGTTCAAACTCTCCGAGCAGCGGAGATAGAGCGGCCTCGTAGTCGGACAGGAGTCGGCCTTGGGCGAGTTCGAGCAGACGCGCGCGGAACCGGGCCAGAGATTCGTGGCTAAGGCTAGGGCCGCCATCGTGCACATCAATGACGCGCTGCTCCACGCGACCGGTCTCCATGATGAGGATGACAAGGACGCGGTCGTTTTCGAGGGCGATGAACTCGGCGTGGCGCAGGGCCGAGCGGGAGAGCGAGGGGTATTGGACCATCGCGACTTGGCGCGTGAGCAGGGCCAGGGCGTGGACGGTGCGGTTGACGAGGTCGTCGAGGTCGTCCGCGCCTTCGAGGAGCTGGGTGAAGGCGCGTCGCTCGGCCGGGGAGAGGGGGCGCACGGTGGACAGGCGGTCGACAAAGAGCCGGTAGCCAGCGTCGGTCGGGATGCGCCCGGCCGAGGTGTGAGGCTGAGTGATGTAGCCCTCATCCTCCAAGACAGCCATGTCGTTGCGGATGGTTGCGGGCGAGACGCCGAGCTGGCGGCGCTCAGTGAGGGTCTTGGAGCCGACGGGCTCGCGGGTGGCGACGTAGTCCTCGACGATCGCGCGCAAGACGGCCATCCGGCGGTCCTCGGGCATCGTCACATCCTCTTGTGGTCTTAAGCGACGGGCCTGTCGCTGAAGGTCGGGAGCTCTTGGTTGTGCACCTTGGGCTGCTAGCCCCTTGAGTCTGGCACTCGCGCAAGGCGAGTGCTAGTTTACGCTGCGGGCCCGGCTGCACTGACATCGCCACCCGACCCCTCGTCATCGTTCATCATCGCGACCACAGATTGGATCCGAGCATGACAGCGGACAAATGCGCTATTGATGTGGAAGAGCTGCGCAAGGCCTACGGGCATGTTCAGGCGCTGGACGGACTGAACCTGCAGGTCAAGCGTGGTGAGGTCCATGGCTTCCTGGGGCCCAACGGCGCGGGGAAGTCGACGACGATCCGGATTCTTCTCGGGCTCATTCGCGCCGATGCCGGGCGGGCGCGGGTGCTCGGCGCGGATCCCTGGGAGGACGCCGTGCGCCTCCACGAGCGCCTCGCCTACGTCCCTGGCGACGTCGATCTGTGGCCCAGCTTGACGGGGGGCGAGGCGATTGACCTGCTCGGGCGGCTGCGCGGCGGGCTCGATCAGTCCAAGCGGGACGAGCTGTGTGAGCGCTTTGACCTCGACACGCGCAAGAAGGGGCGGACCTATTCGAAGGGCAATCGGCAAAAGGTCGCCCTCGTCGCGGCGCTGGCAAGCGATGTCGAACTGCTGCTGCTCGACGAGCCGACGGCGGGGCTCGACCCGCTCATGGAGGCGGTCTTCCAGGACTGCATCCGCGAGGCCGTGGGGCTGGGGCGAACGGTGCTGCTCTCGAGCCACATCCTTGACCAGGTCGAGGTGCTCGCCGACCGGATCTCCATCATCCGCGACGGGCAGGTCGTCGAGACTGGCACCCTGGAGGAGCTGCGGCACCTCACCCGCACCCACGTCGCGGTCATCACAGGCGCGCCCGTCGAGTCGCTCGCGGCGATCCCCGGAGTCCATGGGCTCAAGCGCGAAGGTGGCCAGGTCCGCTTCGACGTGGACGGCTCGGCCATGGGCGCCGTGGTCCGCGAGCTGGGAGTGTTGGGCGTCAGCGGGCTCACGGCCACCCCGCCCACGCTCGAACAGATCCTCCTGAGGTACTACGCAGGAGGCGCACGATGACGTCCCGCGGCTCACGCTCATCCCTCGCCGGGGTGGGGACTCTCCTGCGGTTCATGGTGCGCCGTGACCGAATCCGACTCCTCGGTTGGGTCGGAGGGATCACCGCGCTCCAGGCCTACTTTGCGGTCGGCCTTGCGGCGATGTATCCCGACGAGAAGTCCCTCGAGGGGATCGCTGCCCTGTGGGCCAGCCCCATCGCGGCCCTGTTCACCGGGCGCGGTAGCCCGGGCGCGCTCGACATCCAGCACCTGGTGGTGACCCACTATGGGCTGTTCATCTCGATCTTTGTTGCCCTCATGGCCATCCTCACGGTGACGCGCCACACCCGCGCCGAAGAGCAAGCCGGACGCACGGAGCTGATCCGAGGAAACGTTGTGGGGCGCAACTCGCAGCTCGCCGCCGCGCTTGTGTTGACCTTTGGAATGTGTGCCGCCCTGGGGGTTTTGATCCCTGGCGTTTTGGTGGGCCAGGGGTATGGCGCGACTGGGGCGGTCTGCTACGGGCTCTCCGTCGCGGCCTGCGGCCTCGCGTTTTCTGGCATCACTGCTGCCTGCGTCCAGGTCTTTGAGTTCTCCCGGGCCGGTTCGGGGTTGGCCGGGGCCTGTTTGGGGTTCGGATTCGCCATCCGAGGTCTGGGCGACATGTCGGCGGTACAGGACGGCGGGTTGGGATGGCTCTCGTGGCTGACGCCCTTGGGATGGTCGCAGTTTGTCGGGCCGCTCGAGGCGAACAACCTAGCGCCGCTCTTACTGTCGGTGGCGTGTTGTCTCCTGGGCGCCTGGGCTGCCCATGTGCTCGCGGGCCGTCGAGACCTGGGGGCGGGGCTTCGCGCCACCAAACTCGGATCCCCTCGGGCCGGGGCTTGGCTGGGGACTCCACAGGCCGCCGCCTTCCGGTTCCAGAGGGCTGGACTTCTCGGCTGGGGAGCCTGTCTCTTCACGGGCGGGGCAATGTACGGGATGTTTGCCCAGGTGATGACGACCATGGACAACATGCCCTCGACGCTCGTCGACATCATGGGTGGTCAGGGGCGCGTGCTGAACGGCTACATCTGCCTCATTGGGATGATGATGGGGGTGACGGCAGCAATCCAGTCGGTCCTGGCTGTTCAGGGGTTGCGCGCCGAGGAATCATCGGGTCGGCTTGAGTCTGTCTTGTCGACCCCGGTCTCCCGCCGCCGCTGGCTGGGGTCCTGGGCTGGGGTCAACGCGCTTGGTGCCCTGGGGCTCCTGTTGGTGACGGGCCTCGGCTTGAGCCTGGGCGTCGGTTTCTCCACCCACTCGCTCGCCACGGGACTGAGGGCGTTTGTCTCGACCATCTCCTGCGTGCCCGCCATCTGGGTGATTCTCGCGGTGGCCCTCTTTGGCTACGCGGTCCGGCCGGGCCTCGTGGGGGCGGCCTGGGCCCTGG
>WQYN01000050.1 GCA_009781225.1 Micrococcales bacterium
GACGTCGCCAGCGCGGATTGCGCCTCCTCGCCCTGAGTGACCGTGAGCGTGGTCGACACACCAAGCGCCGACACTGTGACCGTTCCCTGGCGCGGCGCTCCAACATGCGGGGTCACGGACACGGTCAGCCCGTCCCCCGACAGCCCCGACGGCGACGACACGGTCAGCCACGGTTGGTTCGACGTCGCCGTCCACAGGGGCTGGTTGGTCCTTGCCATCACCATGAGAGCTGACGCCGCTGCTCCCGGCGACCACTGCGTCTGCGACACCGACACGAACGGCCGCGCGGCCTGGACAACTCGGAAGGTGTACCCCTTGCCGTCGGCCGTGACCCTGACCTCCCCCTCACGAGAAAAGGCCGTCGTGTTCTGCTGCAAAGACACCGTGAGCTGCCCCCCGGACACACCGGAGGACGGGGAGGCGCTGAGCCACGGTTGGTTCGATGAGGCCGACCATGATGGGCGATTGGTCGTGACGGTTACATTCACGCTCGCGGCGTTGGAGGTGGCCTGCCAGCCCGAAGCACTCACGGCTAGGGTCGTCCCGACCGCTGGCTGCGTGACCTGAAGCGTCCCGGAATAGGCTCCCGACGTCACGGTGACCGTCCCCGAACGGGCGGGCCCGGGGTTCTCGTAGGCGAGAACGTAGAGCCGCCCCCCAGAGACGCCAGGCAGATCCGGGACATAGAGCCACGAGTCGTCCGACCTGGCCGTCCACTCCTCTTCCCGCGTCGTCACGGCAACGGAGCCCACCGACATGGCCCCATCCACCGACAAGTAGGCGGGCGAGAAGGTGACAGGCAAGCCCAGAGACCCCTGGTGCACGCGGATCATCGCAGACGCGCCAGCAGAACGCACGGTGATGACTCCGGCTCTCATCTCACCGGAGGGGTTGGCCGCCACCGATGCCATGAGCGTCTGCCCCGAGACTCCTGAGGCTGTCGGCGTCAACCACGCCACATCTGATGTCGCCGTCCACGAGCCTTGGCCCGTTGTGACCACCGATGCTCCGAGGGGTCCTCCCTCGTCGACTCGCAGGAATGACCTCGACACTCGCACCCAGGGACGCGACTGGTCCAACTCGACGTGGACCCGCGCGACGCCTACAGACGTCTGGTCGACTCGGACCGTCAAGCCTCCGTGCACCGACGTCATCGTCTGACCGACCATCCATCGTTGTCCGGCGCCGGGGTTAGAGCCTCCCGGCGTCAGAACGAATATGTCCTCATCGAGGCCTTGGATGAGTGAGGCATCTCCCGACGCGTTCGTGTGGCGGATCGCGACTCCCCCGGCTCGCGAGTCGTACTCCACGTAGTACTCGCTCGTCGATGATCCGCTCTTCTCGCGGATCCTCAGCGCTTCGACTCCCAGTCCTTGCGTTTGAGCATTGTCCTTGAGGGTCACATCGAACACACCCGAATCCTCAATGACCTCTAAGAGTGGATCGCCAAATCTCAACACCCCCAGCATCACTTTCTGCCGACCGCTGAGACCCGACGTCTCCCATTGCATTGCCCCTCCCATTACGTTACGCAAGTCCCCATAGACCTCGGCGGTCGTCGCGCAGGTGCAGATCTGCTTGCCCTCCGAGTCAATTGGCCCGTCAACAACACCTTCAGGACAGGTCGCTGACCCCGCGTGGAGCAAACCGAAATGGTGACCAAACTCGTGGATGACCACCCCGGTGCTGGCCGCTACGTTGCCAAAGACAATGTGTGTCACTCCGCCAGACGTCACGTCATAGCCGAGGCTGGCAACGCCCGAATATCCGGCAGAACAACCATTGACTCCGTTTTCGTCAGCCGGCGAGAGGACGAGGAGGTGTCGTTGCAGCCCAAACATATAGCCCCAATAGTCCTCCTCGCCAAAGAGCTGGGCCGCCTCGTCGAAGGCGCCATTTGCCAAGCTCACGCAGGGCGCCGAGGTCCGTCCCGCGCGCGAATCTGCATAGGAGTATTGGAAGGCCGGGATCGCACCCTTGGTCTCCCGGGCCCACCATTCGGACAGGGAGCCGATGTACCGCGCCATGTCCGCCTCGCTGACAAACCGTCCTCGACCATCCGCCGACAGGAAGGCGATGTCAATCCAGTGCGGTGTGGCGTCGGCGGCGTAGGTTTCCGCCTCCGCCAGGACTTCCAGTTCGGCGACTTCCAGGGCGAAGTCGGCGTCAGCGGCAGCCTGGACTAGCGCTTGCCCAGCGCCCTCGCGCGCATCGAGCGTGTCTGGCCATCCGCCATCGTCCTGCTCGAGCTGCTCTGCGAGCTGCTCCGCGAGCTCAGGCGACGCATCCTCGAACGCGGCCACCGGCACGAGCACAGTCGCGCCCACCGTCTGGCCAGGCGAGACGTCCGTGGGCAAGCTCGGCCGGTCGATCGGCACGCTCACCCCCGTCTCGGTGTGGATGAACATGTCAGGCTCGCCAAGCGGCACGTCAGTGAACTGGGCGATCTGGCCCGTCACCTCGACGTAAGCGAAGTCGTCCACAACGGACGATGACGGGAGGTAGGCTTCGCCGTGATCCGGCGGGTTGGTCCCGGTGGACTGAGCAGCAAGGCCGCCACCGATGGCCAGTGAGAAGGCCGCGAGCGCGGCAAAGGACAGGGACAGGGTACGACGGTGTGTGCGGGACATCTTCCTTGAATCCGTTCAGTAGGGGGCTACGGGGGACTGAGCGCGGCCCGTGGGCTCGGGCCGGACGCAAACGCTCATCTCTGCGCGTCGCCCCCTACTGTATCGGTGGGGCGGCGGCCAGTGTTGGAGCCGCCGCCCCAGGATTGATCACCCGGGAAGACGCGCGGTGATCGTGAACGACCCAGGAGTCCCTCGGTCGAGGCCGGTGAGGTAGTAGAACTGACCAGCTACCAGGGTCACCGAGATCCGGAAGTGGGAGTTTCCGGCGCTGTCATCGTCGAAGGCAATGCCCTGACCTCCGGAACTCGCGACGACCCCGAAGGGATTGGAGTTCACGGTCCGGTCGGAGGACTCAAAGACATAGACCCCGGTGGTTGGCGCGGTGAACTTCAAGGCGGTGCCGGTTGGCCCGGGAGTCACTCGGATGGGGACAAGGTTCCAGGCACAGGCCGTCGCGTAGGCAGCACCACATCCGGGAGGCGGGGTGATGACCTGCGGCGCTGCAGCCTGGTTCACCGCGAAGGTCACCGATGCGCTACCCGCTGAGACGGTCACGCTCCCACTGCGAGCAGCGCCGGTGTTGGCTGAAACCGACACCGTCAACGTCGCACCACTCGCCCCCGAACTCGGAGCGACGGAAATCCACGACTGATTCGGAACCGCCGACCACGACGCCTGATTCGTCGTCACCACCACGCTCGAAGAACCCAAAGCCGACGATGGCGCCCACGACGTTTGCGACAACGACACCGAAGCCGTCGGGACTGTCTCCCGCGCGGTGATGGTGTACTGCCCCGACTTGGTGGTCAAGTACTGGCTGGCAGCCAGGTAGTAGACCCTGCCTGCCGTCAACGTCGCCTGCAGTCGGAAGTTGAGGTTCCCCGCATCGTCGTCGTTTTGCGTGATCAGCGAGAAGCCCGCGTCAAACAGAAAGCCGTACGGGTCGGAAGTGGACGCCCGCGCGGAAGACTCGAAGACCCACGTCCCCGACGTAGGCGCCGTGAACCGCAGATAGTGGTTCGTCGTCCCCACAGGGGCGACCACGACCGGAGAAAGATCCCACAGGCAGGCGGCCTGGAATGTGTTACACCGCTCAGAAGCATCCGAGTCGCCTTCCTGGTTCACAGTCATTGTCGCGCTTGCGCCGCCCGCCGAGAACGTGACGATCCCTGAACGGGCCACAACTGAGGCGTTGGCCGTCACCGACACCGTCGCCGACGCTCCGTTCGCCCCCGAGCTTGGGGAGACCGTCAGCCACGATTGGTTCGACGACGCCGACCACGACCCCTGGCTGGTCGTCACGACCACCCCCGTCGAGACCGCGCCCGCCCAAACGGACCAGGAAGGAATCGAGACCGAAACCGCCGTCTGTGCGCCGGCTGCCTGAGTGACCGAGAGGGTCGCGCTCGCACTCCCGGCCGTGACCGTCACCACCCCGGACCGGGAGGATGACGATGTGTTCGCCGAGGTGGAGACCGTCATCGTCGCCCCATCCCCTCCAGAGGAAGGTGAGATGGTGAGCCACGACTGGTTGGACGACGCCGACCATGACGTCTGGTTCGTGGTCACGGCGACGGGGATCTGTGATGCCTCCCCGCGCGGCGCCCACTGCGCAACTGACAGCGACACGCTCGGGGCTGTTGTCGCTCCCGCCGCCTGGGTCACCACGACCGTTGAGCTCGCCCCGCCCGCGGTGAAGGTCACAGTCCCTGACCGGGACGATGACGAAGTGTTGGCTGCGACTGAGACCGTTGCCGAGCCCCCGCTTGAGCCGGAGGTGGGTGCGACTGTCAGCCACGACTGATTGGACGAGGCTGACCACGAGGGCTGGTTTGTCGCGACCTGGACCGTGGTAGATGCTGCGGCCCCCCACGCCGACCACGCGGAGACCGAGGTAGACAGGGTTGCCTGCACCTCGCCTTGGACGACGGTGATGGTGGCTGGCGCTCCACCGCTCATGAGGGTGACCGTCCCTCGTCGAGCTGCGCCAGCGTACGGGGTCACCGAGAGGGCCAAGAGATCTCCCGACATTCCATTTCGCGAGGAGATCGTCAACCACGACTGGTTTGACGTTGCGTTCCAGTAGCCTGTGGTCGATCTGACCATCACGCTCAGGTCCGACGCGTCCGTACCTGGAGACCACTCGGTCTGCGACACCGACACAAGCTCTGCCGGAGTCTGAGTTACAGAGAAAGTCACCTCCTTCCCGCCCGCCATGACAGTTGCCGTCCCCGCCCGATGGAGGGGCGACGTGTTGGCCGCCACATACACCGTGAGCTTGCCCCCAGGCAGGCCCGACGACGGTGAGACCGTCAGCCACGATAGGTCGGACGACGCCGACCATGACGGCTGATTCGTCGTCACCGTCACGTCGATGCTGGTGGCGAAAGCAAGCGCGCCAAGGCCTGACCCACTAAGCTTCAGTGTTGTATCAGCCGCCGGCTGCGTCACTGGCAGCGTGACCGAATCCCCACCCGATGCCACCGTCACCGTGGCTGACCGAACCGGCCCGGTGTTGGCCTGCGCGTACAGCACCGTCCTTTGCCCGGAAGCGCCCGTCGGGGACAGGATCGAAAGCCAGGATTGGTTGGATGAGGCCGTCCATGGCTCCGAGCTCTTTGTCGTCACCGTGATTCCGATGCTTGAGATGGCTGCTTCCGCCGCCCATGACGCCTGTGACAAGGAGATTCTGGGCCGTGGTGGCCCTTGGAGGACGAGGATCTTCGCCGACGCGGTCGACGACCTCACGGTGATCGTTCCCGATCTCAACTCGGCTGTAGGGTTCGCCGCAACCGACGCCGTGAGCGTCTGACCCGACGTCCCTGACGCCGTCGGCACCAACCACGCCGAATCCGACGTAGCCGACCACGAGCCCCCACTCGTTGTCACGACCGTCGCCCCCGGATAGCCCGGTTCGTCGACCATCAATCGCGACCTCGCCACCCGCACCCACGGATTCGACAGGGCCAACTCGACGTGCACCCGAGCCTGGCCTGCGGCGGCCTGGTCGATCCGCACCGTGAGACCTCCTCCGACAGACTCCATGGTCTGACCAGCCATCCACCGCTGGCTCATGTTCGGGTGCGACCCTCCGGGAGTCAAGACATAGGAGTCGCGATCATTGTAAAAACTGGATAGTGACGCGTCGTCTCTCCTGTCGATGTGGCGAATCGCAACTCCCCCAGCTCGGGAGTCGAATTCGACCCAATACTCACTGATTGAGGACCCCCTCGTCTCCAGGATCTTGAGTGCCTCGATCCCGGGGCCCTGAGCCTGTGCGTTGTCCTTGAGGACCACGTCATGAACACCCGACGTCTCGATCACTTGAAGCGTTGGAACGGTTGCATCAAGAATCCCCAGTCTGGTCTTCTGCCAACCGTTGAGACCCGAAGTCTCCCACGAGCTCGAGTTTCCTTGGACGCTTCGCGTATCCCCGTAGATCTCTCGAATCTCGTCTCCCGTGCATATTTGCTGGTCGCTCGGCCCGACTGGACCGTCCACGACACCCTCGGGGCACGTGGCGGAGGCTGAATGAACCAGGCTCAAATGGTGTCCGATCTCGTGGATGAGCGTGCCTCGACTACTCAAGCCGTTGGATACCACAAGGTGAGTCTGGCCGCCAGAAGCGAGACCCCAACTGCCGCGGGTTGCGACTCCGGCATAGTCGGCGGCGCAGACCCCGTAGACGTTTTCGTCGCTCGGCGAGAGGACAAGGAGGTGCCTGCGCGTGCTGCCGATGTACACAGTGGAGTCCGAAACGCCAAACAGCGCTGCCCCCTCCCTGAAGGCACCGTTGGCACTGGTGACGCACTGCGCCGCCGTCTTCCCCGCCCTCGCCTGGGCGTATGAGTAGTTGAAAGACGGAATCTCACCCTTTGTCTCCCTTGCCCACCAGTCAGACAAGGCACCCATGAACACCGCCATGTCCGCCTCGCTGATGAACTTCCCGCGGTCGTTGGCCGAAAGGAAAGCGATGTCGACCCAGTGGGGGGCGGGTTCGCCAGCGAGGGCAACCGGCGCCTCGGCGAGGACTTCCAGCTCGGCGACCTCGAGAGCGAGGTCCACGGCGGCTGCCGCTTCTATGAGCGCTTCACCTGCGCCCTGGTTCCCGTCCAGCGGGTCTTGGCTTCCGTCATCGTCCGCCGCGTTGTCTGCGGAGAGTTCTGCGGTGACTTCGGGTGATGCCTCGGCGACCACGACGGCCGGCACAACCACGGTCGCGGTGACGCTCTGGGCTGGCGAGATCTCCTCAGGCAGGCTCTGGCGGTCGATGGGCACGGCCAGGCCTGAGTCGAGGGTGATGAACAGGTCCGGCGCGTCGGCGGGGAGGTCCGCGAGCATCATGACCGTGCCCGTCACCTCAACGAGCGCTGCTTCGTCGAGGACGGACGATGGCGCAGCCGCGGTTTGTTGGTGATCCGGCAGGTTGTCTCCCGTGGCCTTGGCGGCAAGGTTTCCGCCGGCGACCAGGGCAAGGGCCGCCAGAGCGGCACAGAAGGTGGAAAGGGTTCGGTATTTGGGGTGGGACATTGTTGTTGATCCGTTCAAGAACTGTGGGGGTCACCGGGGGGCTGGGCGTGACCCGAAGGGGCTGGGCGTGGCCCGCGAATCGGGGCCGAGCGCCGACGCTCATCACTGAGCGTCGCCCCCCATTCTAACGAGAGGTCACGCATGGGGGCGCGGGCTGGGCTGGCCTGGGAGGAGACTGCCAGCGGTGGCGGGTCTGGGATAGGTTAGGGAGGTGAGTTCAGCCGCGCGTCGCCGCCTGCCACGTCCTGCTCCCAGTGCCGCCATCGGCCGCATCCCCATTGTGGAGGTGGGGCCAGTTTTCGAGGGCGGGAGATGGCCTGCGCGGGCCGTCCCACGCGAGTCGGTGCCGGTCACGGCGACTGTCTTTCGGGAGGGGCATGACCGGGTCGGGGCCACGGCCGTGCTGGTCGGGCCCGAGGGGAAGGTCCATTCGTCGCGGGCGATGTGGCCCGTGGGGCAGGGGCTGGACCGGTGGGAGGGGCGGGTTGTCCCTGACGCCGAGGGCGAGTGGTCCTTCCGCGTCGAGGCGTGGGCGGATCCCATCGGGACGTGGCTGCACGAGGCGGAGATCAAGATCCCGGCGGGGATTGACGAGGACCTCGTCCTAGCGACGGGAGCGAGGCTGTTTGCCAAGGCTTCCTCGCAGGTGGGGGTGCCGAGCGAGGCTCGCCGGATCCTTGCCGCCGCGGCTGCGGCCCTGGTGGAGGGCAAGGCCAAGGCGACTGATCGACTCGAGGCGGCAGTATCGACCAAGGTCAGGGACGTCTTGCAGGACCATCCTCTGCGGGAGCACCTCTCGACATCGGCCACATATCCGCTGCGCGTGGTGCGGGAAAGGGCCTTGGTGGGGGCGTGGTACGAGGTCTTTCCCCGTTCGCTCGGGGCGGAATTCCATCCCAAAACGGGATGGCGAACCGGAACCCTGCGGACAGCGCTGAAGCACCTCGACCGAATCGCCGAGATGGGGTTTGACGTGCTCTATCTCACGCCCATCCATCCGATTGGAACCACGTTCCGCAAGGGACGCAACAACGCGCTCGAAGCGATTGCCACGGACCCCGGCTCGCCCTACGCGATCGGGTCGGCTGCCGGCGGTCATGACGCGATCGAGCCGTCGCTGGGCACCTTCGACGACTTTGACGCTCTCGTCGCGCGCGCGCAGGAGCTGGGCATGGAAGTGGCTCTTGACCTGGCCCTTCAGTGCTCGCCCAACCACCCGTGGGTCACGGAGCATCCCGAGTGGTTCACAACGCGGCTCGACGGGACCATCGCTTACGCGGAGAACCCGCCGAAGAAGTACCAGGACATCTACCCGCTGAACTTTGACAACGATCCCGAGGGGATCTACTGCGAGATCCTCCGAGTGCTCAAGGTGTGGATGGCCCACGGCGTGCGGATCTTCCGTGTCGACAACCCCCACACCAAGCCGCTGCCATTCTGGGAGAGGCTCCTCAACGAGCTGCGCGAAAGCGACCCCGACGTGCTCCTCCTTGCGGAGGCGTTCACCCGCCCGCCCATGATGCACACCCTCGCCTTGATCGGGTTCCACCAGTCCTACAACTACTTCGCCTGGCGCAACACCAAGGAGGAAGTGGAGGAGTACCTCGCCGATCTGGCAGGACCGTGGGGCTCGGTGATGCGCCCGGCCCTGTGGCCCACAACCCACGACATCCTCACGCCCTTCATGCAGTGGGGCGGGCAAGCAGCCTTTGTGATTCGTGCCCTCCTCGCCGCGACGGGAGCGCCGACCTGGGGGATCTATTCGGGCTACGAGCTCGTGGAGAACGTGGCGCGGCCTGGTTCAGAAGAGCAGATCGACAACGAGAAGTACGAGTTCAAGCCCCGGGACTTCACCCTAGAGACGGGTGTGTTCATGACCGAGCTGCTTGGGCAGCTCAACTCGATCCGAGCGGCGCACCCCGCGCTTCGGAGACTGCGCAACATCACGATCCATCCGACATCGGACGCCGCGACAGTCTGCTTCTCCCGGCGAGTCGAGGAATGGGAATCCCCCGACGGGAAGGCTGATTGCGTCATCGTCCTCCTCAGTCTTGATCCGCAGCATGCCCGTGAAGGCGTCGCCTGGCTCAATCTCGACGCGCTGGGAATCGCGCCGCCAGCTGAACCAGGAAAGCCAGCGCTGACTGCCCACGACGAACTGAGCGGCACGACCTTCGAATGGGGCACCGAGGTCTTCTTCAGCCTCGACCCAGCCGGCATCCCCGGCCACATTGTCTCGGTAGCCCCGCTGGGGTAGAGCGCCGGCAGCCGACGACACTGCGACCCATGCTGGTGTGCTGGACGGCCCAACGCCGAATCGCACGAGCCCCGAAGCACTAAGCTCGCGCGCGAAGCACTAAGCTCGCCCACGAAGCACTAAGCTCGCCCGTCGTAGCCCCAAGCCGAGAGGCAAAGTGCCAGGTCAACAGGCAAAGCACTAAGCTCGACCCCGAAGCACTAAGCCGGGCCGTCGAGCAGGGCGGACACTTTCTGCCCTGGGAATCCACAACGACCACCGCGCCTACGTTCGCCACCTGGTGCCGCTGATCGACCAGGGCCTTGTGGCGCTGACCAGCCCCAACACCCCGACCCTCCCCGGTCAGCGCTACCAGCTCACCGAAGCCGGCCGGACCGAACTAGACCGATTCCGCCGAGGTTCCCAACAAACCCCACCGATGACCCCACCAACCGGTTCAAGCAAAGCCAGTTAGGCCCGGGCAAAGGTCAGCTAGGCCCGGACAAAGAGGCTCTCCGCATTTTGGGTGGAGGATTGCGTTGTCGTGGGCAGGGCTCCCTGTTCCCTAACGCCGAGCGCCTTTCCCGGACACCAGAGCCAGCGATGTCACGTCTCGCCATCTGAGCAGACAGCGTAACCATCGCCCGCGCCCAATTCGGCAGAAGTCACATATCCAGGTAAACGCCATCCTCCCCCCATCAGCGCCCAGCATTCATGCAGGTCACAGAGTTGACAGAAATGACCCTCCCGACAAAAACCTGGACTTGTGACTTCTGCTCATGGGTTTGTGACTTTTGCCCTGCGAGCGCGCCCATCGTCGACAAAGGTTCATGCCCTTGGCATGCCCTACACGTTGAATCCGAGGGCTCTTAGTTGTTCGCGGCCTTCGGGGGTTATGTTGCCGGGGCCCCAGGGGGGCATCCACACCCAGTTGATCCGCACTTGGGTTGCTAGGCCCTCGACGGCGGCGCAGGCCTGGGCTTCGATGACATCGGTGAGTGGACAGCCGGCGGAGGTCAACGTCATGTCGACCGTGACACTGCCATCGGTCGCCACGACGACGCCGTAGACCAGTCCCAGGTCGACAATGTTGATCCCCAGCTCAGGATCAACGACTTCGCGCAACGCCTCTTCGATATCCGCAGCACTGGGCAACGCTCCTGGCCGGGCTCCCACGGACGATGACGCACCCACCGCGCCTCCGGCACTGGGCAACGCTCCTGGCCGGGCTCCCACGGACGATGACGCACCCACCGCGCCTCCGGCACTGGGCAGCGCTCCTGGCCGGACTCCCACGGACGATGACGGCTCCTCGCCTTTCCCCGCAGAACCCGTCCCCCACACGGACTCGACCCGATCCGCCATCACTCCCATCCTTCCGGAATCGCGGCCGGCGACGCATCGCCCACCTCCGCCTTGGCCAGGGCGTCCTTCAGCGCCATCCAGCCGAGTAGCGCGCACTTGATCCGCGCCGGGTAGCGCGACACCCCCTCAAAGGCGAGGGCATCGCCCAGCGCTTCTTCCTCCTCGGGGTCAGTCAACCCCTCCCCCCGCGAGCGCATGAGCGCCATGAACGTCTCCTCCAGCCGCGCGATCTCACGCGCCGAACGCCCCGCCACCAGCTCAGACATCATCGAAACCGACGCTTGGGAGATCGAGCATCCCCGCCCGTCCCACGCCAGTCCATTAAGGACGATGGCGTCACTCGCCTGCCCTGGTGTCTGACCCCGAAGCTGGACCTGAAGCCGCACCTGGTCTCCGCACATCGGGTTCACCTGGAATGACTCGCCATCGAAGCTCTCGCCCAGACCCTTGTGTGAGGGATCCTTCGCGTGGTCCATGATGAGCTGCTGGTAAAGCTGCTCCATTCCCCCCGCGCTCCCCATCACGCCACCCCAAAGAAAGGTCTCACCTGCGCCAACGCCTTCACCACGGCATCAACCTCCGCCTTCGTCGAATACAACCCCAGCGACACCCGGGTCGAGGCGTGAACCCCCAGCGCCCGATGAACCGGCTGCGCACAGTGATGACCCACCCGCACCGCGATCCCCAGTGAGTCAAGGAACTGCCCCACATCATGCGGATGAACCCCCGAGACATCGAGACTCACAACGCCACTGCGATCCCGGGTATCGAGAGGCCCTAGCACCCGAACACCAGCAACGCCCCCCACCCCCTCAAGCAGCCGAGCCGTCAGTTCCGCCTCCCGGGCAGCGATCCGATCCATCCCGATCGCCGTCAAGTACCGGACCGCAGCCGCCCACCCCACCATCTGGCTCACAGGCTGGGTCCCCGCCTCAAAGCGCTGAGGCGGCGGTTGGAAGGTGGCCTGCGTCATCGTCACCATCTCGACCATGGAGCCCCCGGTCCAGGCAGGTCCCAGCTGCTCCAAGACAGATTGCGAGCCCAGTAGAGCCCCCACCCCCGTCGGCCCGTACATCTTGTGCGCCGAGACCGCTGCCAGGTCGAACCCCAAGTCTCGAAAACAAACAACCCCATGTCCCGGCATCTGCGCCGCATCAAGGACGCGAATCGCCCGTGGCCCCCAGTCAACCCCGCCTAGAGCAGCAAGATCCGTGCAAGCCCCCGTCACATTCGACGCCCCGGTCACCGCTACCACCCGTGGCCGCCGAGCGGCCAGATCGTCCACCACTCCCAGGTCAAGCCGCCCATCCTCGCCCACCGGAATCCACGCAAGCTCCGCGCCTGTCCGCGAAGCCAACCGCTGCCAGGGGACAAGATTCGAATGATGCTCAGCCTCAGTGACCACGATGAGATCCCCCACCCCGACCCCAGCCGACTCAATCGCGAAAGCTGCGGTATTGATCGCCCCCGTCGTCCCCGTCGTCACGACCAGCTCCCCCGGCTCTGCCCCCAGGAAGGCGGCCACCGAGGTGCGCGCCCCCTCGAACGCCAGAGTTGCCTCCTCGGCCAGAGCATGCGCCCCGCGATGCACCGCCGCATAACTCCCCAGGTCAAACTCCCTCACCGCGTCGATGACCGACCGAGGACGCTGCGTCGTCGCCGCCGAATCAAGGTAGATCAGCGGTTTCCCGTCACGCACACAACGCCCCAACACAGGAAAGTCCGCCCGAAGCCTGGCGACCTCATCGCAGCCAAGGCGAGCGCCGCCATCGTGCGCCACTCTAGGAGGCAAATCGGTCATAGCCTTCTTCCTCCAGGCGATCGGCGAGCTCGGGCCCGCCCTCCTCCGCTATCCGCCCCGCGACAAACACGTGGACGAAGTCCGGCTTGATGTGGGCGAGGATGCGCGTGTAGTGGGTGATGAGGACCACGCCCAGCCCGGTCGCCTCCCGCGCGCGGTTCACGCCCTGACTCACGATCCGCAGGGCGTCGACGTCGAGCCCCGAGTCGGTCTCGTCGAGGATGGCAAAAGCGGGCTTGAGCAGCTCTAACTGGAGAATCTCGTTGCGCTTCTTCTCACCGCCGGAAAAGCCCTCGTTGACCGAACGCTCGGCGAACTCCGGCTCCATGCGCAGCGCTGCCATCGCCTCGCGCACCTCCCGCACCCAGGCCCGCAGCGGCGGAGCTTGACCGGCGATGGCGGTCTTCGCGCTCCGAAGGAACGACGCCTCCGAGACCCCCGGGACCTCGACCGGGTATTGCATCGCGAGGAACAGCCCCGCCCGCGCGCGCTCGTCCACGCTCATCGCGAGCAGATCCTGGCCGCCGAGCCGAGCATCTCCGCTGGTCACCTCGTACTTCGGGTGGCCCGCCAGCGCATAGGCGAGCGTCGATTTCCCCGAGCCATTCGGCCCCATGATCGCGTGGATCTCGCCCGGAGCGACGGCGAGGTTGACCCCGTGGAGGATGGGTTTGGCCCCCTCAGCAGTCACAACACTGACGTGCAGATCGCGAATTTCAAGCATGGCTCTCCTTCTTTGTCACAGACAACGCCGGACGATGACGTCCCTCACCAGCGAGCCGAGCGTCCACTTGGTCTGCCAGCCGCTTAGCGAGGTCGGGAACGGGGATCTTGTCGAGAAGCTCAGCGAAGAACCCGCGGACCACGAGCCGACGAGCGCTCGCCTCGTCGATTCCCCGCGAGCGCAGGTAAAAGAGCTGCTCACCGTCGAAACGCCCCGTGGCGCTCGCGTGACCCGCGCCCTCGATCTGCCCCGTCTCGATCTCAAGATTCGGCACCGAGTCAACGCGCGCCCCCCGGGTCAGCATGAGGTGCCGGTTGAGTTCGTAAGTGTCGGTTCCCTCTGCGTTCTTGCGAATGAGCACGTCACCCACCCACACCGAATGCGCCCCCGCACCAGACAGCGCCCCCTTGTAGGTCACACGCGACCGACAGCGCGGAGCAGCATGGTCGATGGCGATCCGCGCCTCGTGCTTCTGGCCGGTGTCGGTGAGGTTGAGGCCCAGCAGCTCGGCGTCACCTCCCGGGCCGCAGAAAACGACCGTCGGAGTGATGCTGACCTGGGCACCTCCAAAGGAAACGACCGTGTGCCGAAGGGTCGCATCCCGGCTGACCCGCGCTTGATGGCTCGCCGTGTGGACAGCGTCCCGTTCCCCATCGTGAACAGCGATAACGGTGAGCTGCGCGCCGTCCCCCACCTCGATCTCAACGGTCTGCTCCAGCGTCCCACTCCCCCGGTGGTCAAGAACGATCATTCCCTTCGACCCCGCCATAGCCCGCAGCACATGCCGGGATTCCGCGACACTCCCCGACATGCCGACGATGGCGAGCCTCACCGGCGTGGTGAGCTCAACTCCCGCTGGAATCGTGACGTGGCGAGCTTGGTTCTCGAGGTGAGCGCCGCCATCGTCCATCACCGTTATGGGAGGGGAGGTCGTCATCAGCCCACCGACCCTTCCATCTGTAGCTCGATGAGGCGATTGAGCTCGAGCGCGTATTCCATGGGGAGCTCGCGGGCGATGGGTTCGATGAATCCGCGGACGATCATCGCCATCGCTTCCGCCTCGGGCATGCCTCGCGACATGAGGTAGAAGAGCTGGTCTTCGCTGACTTTCGAGACGGTCGCCTCGTGGCCCATGTGGACGTCGTCGATGCGGACGTCGGTCGTGGGGTAGGTGTCGGTGCGGGAGATGTCGTCGACGAGCAGGGCGTCGCAGAGCACGTTGGACTTGGCGTTGTCAGCGCCGTCAAGGATCTTGACGAGGCCTCGGTAGGAGGTGCGGCCGCCGCCGCGGGAGATCGATTTCGAGACGACTGAGGAGGAGGTGTCGGGGGCGAGGTGGATCATCTTCGCGCCCGTGTCCTGGTGTTGTCCCTGGCCAGCGAAGGCGATGGAGAGGGTCTCGGCGCGGGCGCCACGTCCGACAAGGACGCAGGCTGGGTATTTCATTGAGGTCTTGGAGCCGATGTTTCCGTCGACCCACTCCATCGTCGCGCCCTCGTGGACCACGGAACGCTTGGTCACGAGGTTGTAGACGTTGGTTGACCAGTTCTGGATCGTCGTGTAGCGGACGCGGGCGTCCTTTTTCACGATGATTTCGACGACGGCCGAGTGGAGCGAGTCGGTGGAGTAGATCGGGGCGGTGCAGCCTTCGACATAGTGCACATAGGAGCCCTCATCGGCGATGATGAGTGTCCGCTCGAACTGGCCCATGTTCTCGGTGTTGATGCGGAAGTAGGCCTGGAGGGGGATCTTGCAGTGGACACCGGGAGGGACGTAGATGAAGGAGCCACCGGACCAGACGGCGGTGTTGAGGGCGGCGAACTTGTTGTCGTTCGGGGGGACCACCGTGCCGAAGTGCTCGCGGAACAGGTCAGGGAACTGGGTGAGGGCCGAGTCCGTGTCGAGGAAGACGACCCCCTGGGCGGCAAGATCCTCCCTGATCTGGTGGTACACAACCTCGGATTCGTACTGTGCCGCGACGCCGGCGACAAGACGCTGCTTTTCAGCCTCGGGGATGCCGAGGCGGTCGTAGGTCTTCTTGATGTCGTCGGGGAGGGCATCCCAGCTGGTGGCAGGGCGGTCGGTGGGGCGGACGTAGTACTTGATGTGGTCAAAGAGGACACCGTCGAGGTCGGGCCCCCAGGTGGGCATGGGCCACTGGGTGAACAGGTCAAGAGCTGCTAGGCGCTGGTCTCGCATCCACGTCGGCTCGTTCTTGACGGCGGAGATCTCGCGGACGACGGTCTCGTCCAAGCCCCTCTTGGCGTCCTGACCTGCAGTGTCGGGGTCAGCCCAGCCGTAGGAGTAGGTGCCTAGGGAGGCGATGGTTTCTTGTTGGGAGAGGGGGGTGGGGAGGGGCGGGGGTGGGGAGGTGGGCGGGGGCGGGGAGGGGGGCGGGGGCGCGGGGAGGGGAGGCGTCGTCATCGTGCGCCACCTTGGTGGGTGAGCGGGATGGCGATGGTGCAGCAGTGCTCGCCTGTCGCGAGGGTGGCCAGCGGCTGGATGTGGACGCCCAGGAGGCGGGAGACCGCGGCGGTCTCGGCGTCGCAGAGGTCCGGAAACGCGGCGGCGACGAGGTGGACGGGACAGTGCCCCAGGCACAGCTGCACGGTGAGGTTGCCGGGTCCGGGCCGGAGCGTGGCCGCGTATCCGTCGCGGGTTAGCTCGGCAGCGAGCGCGCGGGCGCGGGCTTCGATGCATGGGCCAACTGCGCGAACCGTGGGACCGTATCGGTCCTCAAGATGGCGGGCACGGTGCTGAGCAAAGGCGGTGATCGCCCCCTCGCCTGCGGTGGCTAGCAGGAACTCCAGGGCCTGAACAGCGATGTCGGTTCCAGCGGAGGAGAGCTTGTCGTGGGCGCTCACCGTAGCGATGTAGCGCCGAGCCGGACGGCCTGGCCTGCGGACCCCCGGCGGCGCCAGGGCGTCATGATCCTGGATGAGGTCCTCCTCGACGAGCACAGCGGTGTGCCGCCGAACCCCCGCCGGAGTCAACCCCAAGGTCTCGGC
>WQYN01000051.1 GCA_009781225.1 Micrococcales bacterium
CGCCGAACAACCACGCGACAGCCACTAATCGTCACAGATGCAGGTCCGTGCCTGGAGCTCGGTACTCGCCGTTACTGTTTGCCCTGATCAGCGGCTTGACACCACCTCGCCCCAGCCCGGAAGACTCATCAGAACCTGCATCTTTGACGATTGCCCCCCCGGAGCACCCCCGGAGCACCGCGCACAGCCGTGCGGTTGCCCGGATGGCAGCGGTGGCATGGTCCCGTCGGTACCCACAGGTGGGGGCGATTGGTGTAGCGACGCCGATAGGTGCCCAGAGCCCCCGCATATCAGGGGGTAGATGTGCGGGAGATGCTCCGCACATCTTGAATGTGCGTAGGATCCTCCGTACAACTTGAATGTGCGGAGGAGCCTCCGTACACTTGGCTCGGTTCTCTGAACCACCCGAAAGGAGAAGACACGTGGTGAGCGACAAGATGCCGACGCATCGGCCCATGAAGTACACGTTCGGAGGGCCGGTGCCCCTGGAGGACATCGTCGGCCGGGACGAGGACGTCGCACGGCTGTGGGAGGACCTGGAGCGGGCTTCGCTGGTGCTGACGGAGGTGCGCAGGTTCGGCAAGACGACGACCCTGAGGCTCATGCAGGCTCAGGCTCCTGATCAGTGGGTCTGCATCCGGACCACTGTTCAGGACGCGCGGACGACAAAGGACCTGGTCGAGCGAACGCTGGCTGAGCTGATGGTGCACGCCGGCGTCGGCCAGAAGGTGAAGGGTCTTCTCAGGAGCGCCTTCAGGGTCGTGACGCCGATGATCGAGAACAGGGGCATTCGCCTTGACCTCGGAGACCTTGATGGCCGCGCCGCCAACGCAGTGTTGCTGGACGCGCTGGCCAGCGTTACCGAGCAGCTTCGCAAAGACAACAAGCGACTCGCAATCCTCTGGGACGAGTTTCCCGATGCGATCAGGGCAATCGCGAAGAAGGAGGGTCCTGAAGCGGCACAGGGTGTTCTTGCGCTCTTCAGGGTGGCGCGCGAGCGCGAGGAGTGTGAGTCGGTGCGTTGGGTTCTTACGGGATCGGTGGGTTTCCACCACGTGCTGGCAGAGGCGGGAACTGATCGGCGAGCGGTCAACGATCTCTTGTTCTGCCAACTCGAGCCGCTTTCCCATGCCTGGACGACCTGGTTGGCAACATGCCTGCTCCTTGGGATCGGGGGGCCTGAGGACGAGGGCGTTGCCCGCCTGTTGGCCACACGATCCGGAGGGATCCCCTTTGTCCTGGTCATCATGGTGCGGGAGATCGAGAACAGGCATCGAGGAGGCCTGGTGTGGGCGGAGGCTCTTCCCAGCGATCAGCGGTCCGTCGACAGGCTTCTCGTTGACGCGGCCCTGCATGTCGGAGAGAACTGGGCGTTCTTGTTGGAGCGAGTGGGGGACTACTACGGCGAGAACACGGCGCTCGCCGAGGCCATCCTCGACGTGGTGGCGTCGGGCCCGCGCGGGCTTGAGGACATCCTGGGTCTTCTGGAGGCTGACCTTGGGTATCAGCCAGACCGGCGGACGGTCGGACAGGTGCTCCGCCTTCTTGGGGAGGACCACTATCTCGTCTTTGACCCAGACTCGAAGACTCACACCTGGCGGCACAAGCCCCTCAGGGTCATCTGGCGCACGCGGAGACAGACACTGTGACGTCGAGAGTGGTCTTCACGCCCTCCATCAGCGATGAAGAGACTCTGAGAAGACTCTTTGTTGTCCGAGAGAGCTTGCTCGACCTGGTCGTGGCGCGGGTGGATGACGCCGCCAAGACGGGTCGTCTCTCCAACACACTGTTCGTCGGACCGCGCGGCGCCGGCAAGACGTTCCTGGTCAGCATGATCAACCACGAGGCGAAGAGGCTTCCGGGCTTTGGAAAGACCTTCGACATTGCATGGCTCGACGAGGACCCCTGGGGAATCACTAGTTATGCCGCGCTCGTCCAGGCCATCAGAAGCAGAAGAGAACCAGCTCCCTCGGCTTCGGTGCCACAGCCTCCGCTCACCGTGGTGATCGTCGAGAACTTTGACCGCATCCTCTCCAACCTGGGCCCCGATGGCCAGCGTCAGCTCAGGGCAAGGATCGAGCAACACGCCGACCTGCTCCTCGTCGCCACCTCGACTCGACTCACGAAATACCTGCGTGAGCAGGCCCACCCGTTCTACGGATCCTTCGACACGATTGAGCTCGAGCCATTCTCCCTGGACGAGGCGATCGTCATGCTGAAGCGCATCGCCGAGGCCGACGAGGATGAAGACCTCGCCCACCGCCTCGAACTCCCAGCCATTCGCGCCCGCATCTCGGCGATCAGCCGCTTGGCCGGTGGCCAGCCCCGCATGTGGGCGATCCTTGCCGCCGGGCTCAAGGCGGACAGGGTTGACGAGATGATCGACCTCCTGATCGAGCGCTTCGATACTCTGACGCCCTACTACCAGGAACAACTGGATCGGCTATCCCCAAACGAGCTGAAGGTGGTCGTAGCCCTCATCGAGGCAGATGGCGCAATGACGGTCAGTCAGCTCTCGGAGGCCACCGGAATCGAAAGGCGCTCCCTTGCCAAGACACTGCACATCCTGAGACCCGGGTGGGTTGTCCCGCGCGAGGGCCCGCTCATGGCTTTCGTCGACAAGCGCACTACCTTCTACCAGCTAACCGAACCACTGGCGAGGGTCGTCCTCCAGATCAAGGCATCGCGAGGCGGCCCGATCCGACTCGCCCTCGACTTCCTGACAGCCTGGTTCGACAAAGAAGAGCTGGAACGAACCCTCGCGTCCGACGAATCCCTGACCCACTTGGGCCGTGCCCACCTGGCCGCAGCGGCGCTGGAGAGTTCAGCACCGATTCGCAAGATCATCCGTGATCTCGCCGAAGGTCTGACCGACGGTGCCCTGATGGGCGCCGAACCCAGCGAGTCCACCGTGAAGACCTGCGAAGAGATCTTTGATGCTCTGGGCGTCCTCTCGGAGAGAGGTGATGCGTCTCAGCTGCTCGCGCTCTCGCCGGCGATTGTCGACACTCTCGAAGCTCGCCTCGATGACCAATCCCCAGCACTGCTCCAGGTCGAAGTCGCCCTCATGGCGGCTAGGTGTGGCGGAGGCAAGGAGTGGATCAAGAGGGCCATGCGAGCAATCCGGAGGGCGAGGCCAGACGAGCAGAGAATCGTCGGCCTAATGCTCGGCGCCATCCAGTTCCAAGTCGGGGAGTACAACGCTGCCCTCGCCACTCTGTCGGAGGTGTTCCCCGAGTTCGAAAGATTGACCCGAGCCAATCACGCGAGCGCACCGAAGCCCTCCGGGCCGAACTCCCGAAGCTGACCGGCTGACCGCTCCCAACCACCGCCGGGGTACGGGCACCGGCTGCGCCTTGGGTAGCTAAGCTGACCCAGTGACCGCGCCTTCGACTCGACCGCTTTTGTTCATTGACGGGCACTCGCTTGCTTTTCGGGCGTTCCATGCGGTGCCGGTGGAGGCCATGGTTACCTCTACCGGGCAGCCTGTGAACGCGGTGTTTGGGTTCACTTCTATGCTGTTGGCCCTTCTTGACCAGCACAAACCTCAGGGGGCGGCCGTCGCTTTTGACGTTGCGCGGGTTACGTTCCGCAACGAGGAGTACCCGGAGTACAAGGCCAATCGGGGGGAGACGCCGGAGGAGTTCATCGGGCAGGTTGACCTCATCAAGCGGGTCCTTGATGCGCTCGGCGTCCAGCACCGGGGCCTGGACGGCTTCGAGGCGGACGACATCCTCGCGACGTGGACCGCCCAAGCCCGCGACGCGGGACACCACGTGCTTATCGCCTCGGGCGACCGCGACACCCTCCAGCACATTGACGAGCAGGTCAGTGTCCTGTACCCCGAACGCGGCATGCGCGAGGCCCGAACCATGACCCCCCAGGCCGTCGAAGACAAGTACGGCGTCACCCCCCGCCAATACCCCGACCTGGCAGCGCTCGTCGGCGAGACCTCGGACAACCTTCCCGGCGTGCCGGGCGTGGGCCCCAAGACCGCCGCAAAGTGGCTCGCGCAGTACCAAGACCTCGAAACCATCCTCGCCCACCAGGACGACATCCCCGGCAAGGTCGGCCAAGCCCTGCGCGACCACGTGGACCAAGTCCGCCTCAACCGCCGCCTCGCGACCCCCGTCACGACCCTCGACCTCGGCCTTGCCCTGGAGGACATGCGCCTCGACCGCTGCGACGCCGACGCGCTCCACGAGATCTTCGACCTCCTCGAGTTCAGAAACCTCCGCGCCCGTGCCCTCGCCCTCTTCAACCCCGCGCACGATGACGGCCCTCACCTCGAGCCCCGTGTCCTCACCTTGGCCCCTGGCCAGCTCGGCACCTGGCTGGAAGCCCACAAGGGCCAGACCCTGGGGCTGGACGTGGAAGGTTGGGCGGAGCGGGGGATGGTCAAGGCGTCGGGCATCGGCATCGGTGCGGAGGACGGCGAAGGAATCGTCCTTGACCTGACAAGCCTGGAAAGAACCGACCTCAACGCCCTCACCGCCTGGCTCACAAACCCAAACATCCCCAAGGCCTGCGCGAACGCGAAGTCCGCTCAACGGATGCTCCAGGGCGCCAACCTCCCCCTCGGGGGCGTCACCTTCGACGTTGGTCTAGCTGCTTACCTCTGTTACCCCGATCAGCGGGCTTACGGTGTCGCCGACCTCTACCAGCGGTTGTGCGGGAGGAAACTGCCGGAGGTCAAGGACCAGGGCACCCTCTTCGACCTGGCGGCCGGCCCCAGCCAAAGCCTCGCGATCCAGGCGGGGGCGATTCCCGCCATCGTGCGCATCTTGGAAAAGGAGCTGGGGGAGCGCGGGGCGACGACGCTGCTGCGTGAGGTGGAGATGCCGCTTACGCCGGTGTTGGGGGCGATGGAGGAGGGGGGGATCGCGGTTGACGTGCAGGCGCTGGCGAACCTGGAAGGCGAGCTTGCGGCGCGGGTGACGCAGGCGCGGGCGCAGGCGGTCGAGGCGGCCGGGGAGGAGGTCAACCTGTCCTCCCCTCAGCAGCTGCAAAAGACCCTGTTCACGACGCTCGGGTTCCAGCCCAAGCGGCGCATCAAGACGGGGTATTCGACCGATGCTGAGACGCTCGCGGAGCTGTTTGCCGAGACCAACCATCCTTTCCTCAGGCACCTGCTCGAGCACCGGGACGCGATCAAGATGCAGCAGATGGTGGCCGGGCTCGGCAAGGCGGTGGGGGAGGACGGGCGGATTCACGCGACTTTCCATCAGTCGGTGGCGGCGACGGGGCGGCTGTCCTCCTCGGATCCGAACTTGCAGAACATTCCCGTGCGGACGGAGGTGGGGCGGCAGATTCGGGCGACCTTCGTGGCGGGGGAGGGGTATGAGGCGCTCATGACGGCCGACTATTCCCAGGTGGAGATGAGGATCATGGCCCACCTGTCGGGGGATGAGAGCCTCATTGCGGCGTTTGTTTCGGGGGAGGATTTGCACCGGGCGGTGGCGGGGCGGGTGTTCGGGGTGGCTCCCGACCAGGTGACCGCGGAGCAGCGCTCGCGGATCAAGGCAATGAGCTACGGGTTGGCTTACGGGCTGTCGGCTCATGGGCTGGCAAAGCAGCTGGGGGTGGGGACGGGCGAGGCGCGCGCGTTGATGGATGACTACTTCGGGCGGTTTGCGGGGATCCGGGACTACCTCGCGGGGGTGGTGGAGTCGGCGCGTCGGACTGGATACACCGAGACAATCATGGGGCGGCGGCGCTATCTTCCGGAACTGGTCTCCGACAACCGGCAGGTTCGGGAGATGGCGGAGAGGGCGGCGTTGAATGCGCCGATTCAGGGTTCGGCCGCCGACATTGTCAAGGTTGCGATGTTGGGGGTGGATCGGGAGTTGAGGGCGCGTGGGCTGAGGTCACGGATGCTGCTCCAGGTTCACGACGAGCTGGTCCTCGAGATCTGGCCGGGGGAGGCGCAGTCGGTAGAGGCGCTGGTGAGAGCCGAAATGGAGGGCGCTGTCACGCTCTCTGTGCCACTCGATGTGTCGGTCGGTGTCGGGCCTTCCTGGGATGCGGCCGCTCACTGACTCTCCCTCGCCTAGTGATCAGAATGTGGACTCGTGTGCCCACCTGCTGAGACTGGGCTAGTGTGCACCCATGCGGAAAGCCCGTTTGACCCACGGTTTCCGCAGGAGCTGAAAGGTGCGGCGCCCCGGCGACGGCCATCCTTCCAACGCAAGGAGTTTTCCATGACGACACACTCGCGAGCCATGGCGGTGACAGCAGCCGTTGTGGCCGGCTTTCTCACCCTGGCGGGCTGCGGCTCCGGAGGCGGCAGCGGCAAGTCCTTCCACATTGGTGTCACGCAGATTGTCCAGCATCCCTCCCTTGACCTAATCGTCGACGGTTTCCGGGACGTCCTGAAGGAAGCGGGGATCGAGGCCACCTACGACGAGACGAACGCCCAAGGCGACGTCAACAACGCCGCGACGATTGCCGGGCGCTACGCCGAGGACTCCTCGATTGACCTCGTCTTGGCGATCGCGACGCCGTCAGCCCAGGCCGCCGTCCAGGCCATCACTGATCGGCCGGTCCTCTTCGCTGGTATCACCGACCCTGTTGCTGCCGGGTTGGTGGCCGGCACCGGCCCGTCGGGTACCAACGTGACGGGTACCTCCGATCTCAACCCCACGGCCAACCCGGTGACTCTCATCAGCGAACTTGTCCCCGGCACCAAGACGGTCGGCGTGCTCTATTCCTCGGCCGAGATGAACTCCGAGGTGCAGGTCGCGGCCTTCAAGGCGGAGGCGGAGCCCCTGGGGATCACCATCAATGACCGGGCGATCTCGAACTCTTCGGAAGTCGTCACCGGCATGGAGGCCCTGGCCGGGGTCGACGCGATCCTCATTCCCACGGACAACACCGTGGTCAGCGCTCTCGACGCGGTGATCGACTACTGCAACCAGCACAGGGTTCCCCTGTTCACGGCTGACGCCGAGTCGGTGGTCCGCGGATCGATTGCCACGCGGGGCATCTCCTACTACGAGCTGGGAAGGCGAACGGGCGAAATGGCCCTCAAGATCCTGGTCGATGGCGAGAAACCCGGTGACATCCCCTTCCTAGTGGTGACCGACACCGAGCTCAAGTACAACTCCAAGGCCGCGCTGGCTCAGGGTGTCGAGTTCCCGCCTGAGATCCTTGAGGGCGCGGTTGACGTCGCTGAGTAGAAAGAGCAGTCATGCTCGTCGCTCTTGATCAAGGCATGATTTTCGCCTTGCTCGCGCTCGGCGTGTTCCTCACCTATCGCATCCTCAACATGCCCGACCTCACGGTGGACGGTTCCTTCACCACCGGAGGAGGGATGGCGGCGATTCTGCTGACACACGGCGTGCATCCGGTCGCTGCCACGCTGGCGGCGGCAGGCGCGGGCGCGCTTGCGGGATTCGTCACCGCGACCCTGCACACGCGCCTGAGGATCGAGCCTCTCCTTGCCTCGATCCTCACGATGATCGCCCTGTGGTCCATCAACCTGCGGATCATGGGCAAGGCGAACCTGTCAATGGCGGGTCTGGACACGTTGTTTTCCGGGCTCAAAGAGCACAAACTCCTCAAGACCTGGGTGTCCGTCCTCATCTTGGCAACCCTCGCGATCCTCGCCAAGCTCCTCATCGATTGGTTCCTCGCGACCGACTTTGGCCTTGCCGTCCAGTCCACCGGGGACAACCCCGCGATGGCCGCATCTCTGGGGATCAACACGAACACCACGAAGACCGTGACGCTCATGATCTCCAATGCGCTGGTCGGGCTGGCTGGAGGAATCCAAGCCCAGTACCAGGGCTTTGCCGATATATCCATGGGGGTGGGCCTCATCCTCGTGGGCTTGGCGTCCGTCATCGTCGGCAATGCGATTCTGGGGACGCGCTATATGTTCCTGGCCTCGCTTGGCGTGATTGTCGGGTCGGTCGTCTACCGCCTCGTGATCTACTTCGCGCTGCGATGGAAGGTGCTGGACACGGGCGATATGAAGCTGATCTCGGCGGTGCTCGTCGTCATCGCGCTCGTGGTCTCGCAGTCGCCGCGCGTCCGCACCTTCTTCCAGCGCCTGAGTCCCTACCGCGCCAAGGAAGCGCCCGAGCCGCTCCTCCACATCCCCAAGGGCGGGGGCGAGCACTGATGCTGATCCTCCAGGGGGCCGTCAAGACCTTCTTCCACGGCACAGCCAACGAGCGCCGGGCCTTGCGCAACGTCGACCTCCACCTCGCTGAGGGCGACTTCGCGACCGTTATCGGCTCCAACGGCGCGGGCAAGTCCACGCTCCTAAACGTGATCGCTGGCACTCACCCGCTCGACGCCGGCACTCTCACCATCGACGGTCGCATCGTGGGGACGATGCCGGAGCATCAGCGCGCACGAACCATCGCCCGGGTATTCCAAGACCCCCAGGCGGGCACCGCCCCCCACCTGTCGATTGAACAGAACCTGGCCGTGGCCGAGACCCGCGGCAAGGGCCGGGGCCTGCGTCGCGGCGTCTCCAAGAAGCGCCGACAGCATTACCGCGACCTTCTCGCGACGCTGGGCCTCGGGCTAGAGGATCGGATGCGTCACCGTGTGGGCCTCCTTTCCGGGGGTCAGCGCCAGGCGTTGTCCCTGCTCATGGCCTCTTTCACGCATCCGGCGATCCTCCTGCTCGACGAGCACACCGCGGCCCTTGACCCCCAGCGGGCGGAGCTGGTTCTGACCCTGACCGAGCGTGTCGTCAGTGAGTCTGGCCTCACCGCCCTCATGGTCACCCACAACATGGAACAAGCCCTGCGCATGGGCAACCGCCTCCTCATGATGCACGAGGGCGAGATCGTCCATCAGCTCGACGCCGAACAAAAACGCATGGCGACCGTCTCCGACCTCCTCACCCTCTTCGGCTCAGCCAAAGGCACCGTAGCCGACCGCACCCTCCTCTCTTAGGGGTGAACGATGGCGAGGATCGCCTCTCCGTAGGCGGCTAGCTTGGCCTTGCCTACTCCGGAGATCTCGGAGAGCTCATCCAGGGTGCTCGGGCGGAACTCGGCGATGGAACGCAGGGGTGAGTCGTGGAAGATGACGTAGGCGGGGACGCCTCGGTTCTTTGCTTCGGCGGCGCGCCAGGCTCTGAGCTGTTCGAATAGAGGTCGGGTTCGGGAGTCTTCCGGGCCGCTGGGCGCAGTCCCGGCTCCAGCCCCAGCCCCAGCCGAGGCCCCAACCCCAGCCGAGGCTCCAACCCCAGCCCCAGCCGCGCGCTTGCGGCGCGCTTTGGGGGCGGGTGGCGCGATGACCTCTCGGCGAACCGCCACCTCGCGGTCCCCCCGCAGCACCTCCCACCCCGAAGGCGTGATCCCTAGAACCCCATGCCCGCCCTCCTCGACCGCCAACTCGCCGCGTGCCAGGAGCGCCCTGGTCACCGCGCGCCACTGGGCTACGTCGAGGTCCGCCCCGATTCCCCAGGTGGACAGCGTGGAGTGTCCGCGAGCCTCGACGCGGTCGGTGGTCTTGCCTCGAAGGATGTCGATGACCTGCCCCGCCCCGTATCTCTCGTTGCGTTCACGGCGAAGACGCACCACGGTGGACAGCAGTTTCTGGGCCGGTACCGTCGCATCCCAGGACTCCGGGGGAGCCAGGCAGGTATCGCAGTTGCCGCAGGCTGACGAGGACTCGCCGAAGTACCCGAGCATGTTGACTCTCCGACACTCCACCGTCTCGCACAGGGCGAGCATGGCCTCGAGATGAGCCTCTTGGTTGCGCCGATGCGAAGGAGAGTCCACCTCCGAGGTGGCCAGGAGCCGACGCATCCGGATCACGTCGGACAACCCGTAGGCCATCCACGCCTCGGCTTCGAGACCGTCCCGCCCCGCTCGTCCCGTCTCCTGGTAGTACCCCTCGACCGAGCGCGGGAGGTCAATGTGGGCAACAAACCGCACATCCGGCTTGTCGATCCCCATCCCAAACGCGATCGTCGCGACGACCACGACCCCGTCCTCTCGCAGAAACCGGTTCAGGACCTTCCGACGCTCCGACGCCTCCATCCCCGCGTGATACGCCAGCGCCTCCACCCCTCGAGCCCGGAGCCAGGAGGCCACCTCCTCGGTGCTCGACCGAGTCATCGTGTAGACAATCCCCGCCTCACCAGGGTGTTTGTCCCGCAGAAAGCGCAGCAGCTGATCGCGCACCTGAGCCTTTGGCTCGATGAGGTACCGGATGTTGGGCCGGTCAAAGGAGGAGACAAACAGTCGCGCCGCCCCCAACCCAAGCCGCGTAGCGATCTCCTCGCGGGTCTGCAACGTCGCCGTCGCCGTCAAAGCGATCCGAGGCACCCCCGGCCACCGCTTCGCCAGCGTGTCCAACCCCAGGTAGTCGGGCCGAAAGTCGTGCCCCCACTGGGAGACACAGTGCGCCTCGTCAATCGCGAACAGCGCCGGCTTCCCCGAGGCCACCAACCCGAGGGTCCCCTCGCCCAACAGCCGCTCGGGCGCGACATAGAGCAGGTCCAGTTCCCCGCTGCGGTGGGCCGCCTCGACCTCACGTTGCCCCTCCCAGCTCAGCGTTGAGTTGAGATACGCGGCGGAAATCCCCAGGCCCCGCAGCGCTGTGACCTGGTCTTCCATGAGCGCCACGAGCGGAGAGACCACGATTCCGGTCCCCTGGCGTAGGAGCGCGGGAATCTGGTAGCACAGCGACTTACCCCCGCCCGTCGGCATGAGAACGATGGCGTCCCCTCCGTTGGTCACATGCTCAACGATGTCCGCCTGGTCCCCGCGGAAAGTCGCATAGCCGTAGACCTCGCGAAGTGCGCGCGACGCCAAAGCTGTTGGGCCGCCATCGTCCATCGAGGTGTTATCCACGCGGGGAAGGTTACGGCACATAAGGGACATGATTAGTAGGCTGGTGGTGTGACCGCTGGATCGATGCCGACCCTCACGCAGATTGTCCGGCAACTTGACCAGTTCTATCCTCCTGCGCTCGCGCAGGAATGGGATGCGGTGGGGCTGGTGGCGGGGTCTCCTCAGGCCCGGATCAGCAAGGTGGCGTTTGCCGTGGATCCCGTGCGTCAGGCGGTCGAGGAGGCGATCGACTGGGGGGCAGACCTGCTGGTCGTACACCATCCGCTGCTGCTGAAGGCCGTGCATTCCGTCGCGGCGACCACCTACAAAGGGGCGATTGTTCACCGGCTAATCACCTCGGGATGCGCCCTGTACACGGCGCACACGAACTGCGATTCGGCCCAGGGCGGCTCAGCCGATGCGCTGGCGGAGGCGATCGGGATGCGGAACCTGGCCCCGTTGATCCCGACCACCGAGCCGGGGCGCGATCCGACACGTGAGGGCTTGGGTCGAATCGGGGAATTGTCGGCGCCGATGACGCTCGGATCGTTGGCGAGCCACGTCGGCCGAGTGTTGCCGCCGACCGAGCATGGAGTGCGAATCGCTGGCGACACTGACGCCCTTGTCTCGAAGGTGGCGCTGGTCCCCGGCTCGGGCGACAGCTGCTTTGAAGCCGCCCGCGAAGCCAAGGCCGACGTCTTTCTCACCGCTGACCTGCGTCATCACCCAGCGAGCGAGGCGCGTGAGAGAGCGGAATTCGACGGGCGCGGGCGGCCCTACCTCCTCGACGTGTCGCATTCGGCCAGTGAATGGCACTGGTTGGCCAGCGCGGCGCGGCGTTTGGAGCAGGTCGCGTCCGAGCACCACGTTAGGGTGGAGACCTTAGTCATTGAGGCGGTCGCTGACCCGTGGACCGCGCGCATCGCGTGACAGGAGGCAAGGAGGAAGCCCATGGCGAAGGCACCAGCTGAGCACCAGGCGAGGTTGCTCGCTGTGCAAGCCCTGGACACGCGCGTCCAGCAGGCGAACCACCGCAAGGCGCGTCTACCGCAAGCAGCGCGGCTCGCCGAGATACGGGAGTCGCTTGCGGCGGCACAGGAGGCGGCGGCGGACGCCCAGGCCGCGGCAGGAGACGTGCGGCGCGAGCTGACCCGCGCGGAGGATGAGGTCGAGAAGGTCAAGACCCGCCAGGTCCGCGACCAGGAACGGCTCGACACAGGCTCCAGCCAGGCCAAGGAGCTGCGGGCCCTCCAATCTGAGTTGGAAGCTTTGGCCCGGCGGCGCTCCGACCTCGAAGACGTTCAGCTCGAAATCATGGAGAGGGCTGAGGAGACCCAGAAGCTTCTCGCGCAGGCGCAGGGCACGATGGCGGAGCTCGCCGCCGAAGAGGAGGCGCTGAGTCGCGAAGTCGATGAGGTGTTTGCGCAGATCGACGCCGAGGTTGCCGAGATTTGCGCGGAGCGTCAGGCCAAGGCCGAGGGCCTTGATGAGCGGCTCATGACGCTCTATGAGCGGCTGAGGCCCAGCCACGGCGGCGTGGGGGCGGCCGAGCTCGTGGCCCGCCGCTGCAACGGCTGCCGCCTCGACCTCACGGCCGCAGATATTGCGGCGATTCGGGCAGCGGCCCCCGACGATGTCATCCGTTGCGAGGAGTGCGGTCGCATCCTCGTGCTCACCTCGGCGAGTGGTTTGTAAGGCAGGGACGATGGCGCAACAAGGCAGAGGGCGTCCCGGCGCCCTCATCATCGAGGCAGATGGTGGATCGCGCGGAAACCCCGGCCCCGCCGGGTATGGCGTGGTCATTCGAGACCTGGAGTCCGGGGCGATCCTGGGGGAGCGCGCGGACTTCATCGGCGAGGCGTCGAACAACGTGGCCGAGTATGCCGGCCTGGTCGCGGGCATTCGCGCTGCCCTGGAGCTGCGCCCTGGCGCGCGGCTCGACGTGAGGATGGATTCTCGGCTCGTGGTCGAGCAGATGTCCGGCAACTGGAAGATCAAACACCCTGACATGCGGCGTTACGCCGAAGAAGCCCGCAGTCTGCTCGCGAAGGTGCAGGTTGCCTTCACCTGGGTCCCGCGTTCGCGCAACGTCCGTGCCGATGAGTTGGCCAATGAGGCGATGGACACGAGGGCGGCGTTGTCGAAGGACTACGGGGATGACACGCGGACCGTGGTCATGGAGTCGAAGACTGCGGCGCCCTCGCGGGAACCAGAACCAGCACATGAAGAGCCGCGCGAGCCTGCCGTGGCCCGCGACGAAGCCGTTGCCCGTAGCCATGCGCTTCAGGCTCTCAGTGACGCGGCGAGCCGCGCCCATCTGCTCGGCTCGGGAGCCCATCGTGTCTGGTCAACGGACGATCCCACGGTCATCATTCTCGTTCGCCATGGGGTCACCGACGCCTCAGGCACGGGAGGGTCGCGGGTGCTTTCCGGGGCGGCCCTTCCCGGACCCGACCTCACCGATGAGGGGAGGGCGCAGGCTCAGGCGGCGGCCGCCATCGTCCTGAAGATGGCGGAGGGACGGGTGTGGCGCGATGTTCAGGCGCCTTCCGCGCTCGTGTCCTCGCCGACAGCGCGTGCCCGGCAGACCGCGGCCTACCTGGAGAGGGTGCTGGGGATCGAAGCGCGGCCGGATCAGGCGTTTGTGGAGGCGGATTTCGGGGCCTGGGAGGGCTGGGCGGACGAGGCCGTCGAGGCGCGCTGGCCGCTGGGGATCAAGCGCTGGCACACGGACCCGGGGTATAGGGCGCCGGGCGGGGAGTGCCAGGAGGATGTCGCGGTGCGGGTGCGGGGCGGCGTGACGCGGCTCGTGGGGGACTACGTGGGCCAGACCTGCGTCATCGTCTCCCATGCGATCGCGATTCGAGCCGCGCTGGGAGTGGCGCTCGGTGCCCCAGCCGCCGCGTGGATGCGGTTCCGGGTCGCACCCGGCGCCGTGACCGCCATGCGTATCTGGACCACCGGCCAAACCGAGGTGCTAGGCGTCAACTGGACCCTCCAAGGGGTGTGAAGCTTTCCATCAGGGTGTCGGGCGTGATGACCTCGTAGTGGGCGTCGGGGTAGGCGGCTAGGAACTGGGTCGGGCGCTTGGCCTTGGCCTGGGGATTCCACTTGATCTCGTAGGCATGGAGTTGGCCGTCGCGCTCTTCGATGAGGTCAATCTCGTTTTGTTCGTGGGTGCGCCAGAAGAAGGAGCCGCCGTCGCGGCGCGCATAGGACAGGGCCTTGCGGCGTTCCATGACGACGAAGTTCTCCCAAAGAACTCCTGTGTCATCGCGGTGGGCAAGCGGGTTGAAGTTGGTGATGATGGCGTTGCGAACGCCGGTGTCGTAGAAGTACCACTTGGAGGTTCTGGTGATCTCGGAGCGGAGGTTCCTAGAGAAGCCGCGAAGGTTGGTCAGGATGTGGCACTGCTCGAACAAGGAGAGGTACCGAGCGACTGTCTTGGTGTCGATGCCGACCTGACCTGCTAGCTCGTTGAGGCTGACGAGGCTGCCGAGCTGTAGGGCCACCAGGGTCAGAAGGTCGACCAGGGCTTTCGCCGATCGCACCCGGTCGAGCTCGAGGATGTCCTTGAAAAGGTAGGAGCGGGTCAGCTCGAGGATGGTGTCGCGTTGGTCGGCCTGAGAGGTGGCGGTGCGGACTTCGGGGTACATCCCATAGACCAGGAGGTTGTCCAGGCTTTTCTTGAGCTCGTGGTCGTTGAGGTGGGTACCGAGCTCGGCGGCACTGATGGGGAAGAGCGTGAGGGTGGTCTGCCGGCCGGTCAGGGGTTCTCCGATCTGGCCAGCCAGCGCGAAGCTTGCCGATCCTGTTGCGATGAGGTTCAGGTCAGGGCGTGCGTCGATGAGGATCTTCAGTGCCCAGCCGACGTCAGGGATGCGTTGTGCCTCGTCGATGAAGACGGTGTCATAGCCGGCGGACCAGGCGAGGATCTGTGTGGCATCTTGGCTGGCTAGCAGGTTTCTCACGACCACGTCGTCGCCGGTCACGGCGAGCGAGCGGCCCGGCTGCGAGGAGAGGTAGTGCTGGACAAGGTTCGTCTTTCCCACCTGGCGGGGGCCGTGGATGACCGTGACGCGCCCGGGTCGGCGGAGGGTATCGAGGTCATCGAGCAGGCGCGGGATGCGTTCCATGGGAGCAAGGATAGCGGAATTTAGGGAGTGCAACTCCATAAAATCGGGCAAATATGGGGAGTGGGACTCCACAAAGTTGGGCGGATGAGTCGGCTTGTACGCCGGGTTCTGTTGCCGCACCACGGTTGCCCGTCTTGGCGCGGCGGCGGCCATCCATCTAGGACGCGCGTTGCCACGCGCCTCAAGCGGCCTACCCGGAGGCATCGGACGGGCAGCCCTCAAACGCCTCCTGCTTGGCCTTGCTCCGGGCGGGGTTTGCCGAGCCGCCCAGGTCACCCTAGGCGCTGGTGGTCTCTTACACCACCGTTTCACCCTTACCGACCTACGAGGGTCGGCGGTCTGTTCTCTGTGGCACTGTCCCGCGGGTCACCCCGGGTGGGTGTTACCCACCGCCCTGCCCTGCGGAGCCCGGACGTTCCTCGAGCCTTGCGACCCGCGACCGCCCAGCCGACTCATCCGCAACCCCCCACTCTAGCTTCCCTCCCAGGCAGCGAGTATGTCGATACCTGCCCTCAATCGAGACCGGCAGCGGTCTCAAGGGTCAGCTTTCGCCATACTCGGCGCGGGGGGACGCACCCCCCAACCTGCTAGACTCACCCCTCGTGCGCGCGTTGAGCCTGCTCCTTCAGCGCCGCGACGGGGCCTGATCTAGGCCGGTACCTCGTCGCGGCGGTTGACGCGCCCGGCCGATTCCCTCGCGACCACATCACAGGAGCACCATGTCTGCCATCAACGCCCAACAGCCGTCCCCCATGCCGATCGGCCGCTACCGGCCCTTCCACGAGACCAACCCCGTCCACCTCCCCGACCGCACCTGGCCCGACCGGCGCATCACCCGCGCCCCGCGCTGGCTGTCCACTGACCTGCGCGACGGCAACCAAGCGCTCATCGAGCCCATGGATCCCGGCCGCAAACGCGCCATGTTCGACCTCCTCATCTCCATGGGCTACAAGGAGATCGAGGTCGGATTCCCC
>WQYN01000052.1 GCA_009781225.1 Micrococcales bacterium
CATCAACACAGCGCCGGGCGGTCCGCCAACAACACCATCGTCACGATCATGCCGCCCCCACCCCCAACCCGCCACCCCCAAACACCACGACGCCAACACCGCCAACACACGCGACGGGCAACAACAGGTCGACGTGTTGGGGCAGCAGCTTAGACAGCTACCAAGCCGGGACACTTACGATCCGGGCTACCGGCGTCTACGCTACAGCCGCTACGCCGACGACCAGCTTTTCGGGTTCGTTGGACCCAAAGCTGAGGCCGAACAGATCAAACAGCAGCTCACCGTGTTCCTACGCGATGAACTCAAACTGGAGCTATCCGATGCCAAGACCCTGGTCACTCACGCCCGAACAGGCAAGGCCAGGTACCTAGGCTACGACATCTCCATCGGCCACAACCTCAACCGACGAGCCGGCCGACACAAGACCCGCACCCTTAACGGTGTAGTCCTACTGTCGGTCCCCTACGACGTAGCCACCGCCAAGGTGGCTGTCTACCTCAAGGACGGCAAACCCCGCTCATTCCGCCACCTGCACCACCGATCCGACTACGCGATCGTGGCCAAGTACGGAGCCGAGTACCGGGGGGTGGTCAACTACTACAAGCTAGCAGGCAACCTTCACCGGTTGACCAAGCTGCGCTGGGCCATGGAAACCTCCATGCTCAAAACACTCGCAGGGAAACACCACATCAGCGCCCGCGCCGCCAGGCGTAAGCATCACCGGCGCATTGCTACACCGGCGGGACCCCGCGTCTGTTTCGAAGCCCAACTCCCCAGGGAAGGACGCCACCCACTGACCGCCCGGTTTGGAGAAGTCAACCTCGCCCGTGACAAGTACGCCCCGAACGTGGACCCCAGGCCCGTTGCCAACACACGCCCCGGCGTGGAACTCATCGGACGTGCCGCCCGCCGCCAGTGCGAACTCTGTCACCGCGAGCAGACCCCAGTCGCAGCCCACCAAGTCAAGAACCTCAACACTCTTGACCCCAACGGCCCCGCCTGGCACCAGATCATGATCCGCAAACACCGCAAGACCCTCCTGGTCTGCGCCAACTGCCACAACATGATCCACCACCCCAAACCCATCACGTCACTACAACTAGAGAGCCGGATGCGCTAAAAGGCGCACGTCCGGTTCGGGGGGAGGCCACGCGGAAAAGGAGCCCCAACCAGGGACACCCTCGCCGCGTGGTCGACCCCACTAGTTGGCGATGGTGAAGGCGGCCGGGCCGCGTAGGAGGGCACCGGTTCCCATGTCCCCGTCGGGCCGCGGGTTGGGTGGGTTGGCACCGGACTCGGTTAGGGCTTTGATGGTGTGGTAGCGGGCATCGCCGGCGGCCAGGGCGATCTGACAGGCCCGTTCGACGATCTCGGGGTTGTGGCGTTCGGCCAAGGAGACCACTCCGCGGCATGAACGGTAGGCGGCCATGGCGTTGCTGGCCATCATCTGTTTGAAGCGTCACGGGTTTGATGCCGTGTCCTTGTGCGGCGGCTGTGGTGGGTGCCGTCGGGCGTGCGAAGCTCTTGTCGGCTGGCCACATGGCCGTCCTGAGGTGCAGACTCGTCGGGTGGGGCTGGATGGTTGGCAGGCCTGCGCCTGCCGTGCGGTCGGTTCGTGGTTGTGGAGCCCGGCTTGACCTACTCATACTTTGCATGACACAATGCGTTGTGTGAGTACTGCGAGACCCCGGTTGGCCCCGATCTTCCGCAGCGACGTCCAGCTCTTGGTGCTCGGGGCCACCTACCTTGAGTCAGAGCGACGTTTCTCCATCCCCGAGCTCGTGGAGCGTACAGGCAAGCCTCAGCCCACTGTTGCCCGCGAGGTAGAGCGACTGGCCCAGGCCGGTCTCCTGGAGAGCGAACTACGAAGCGGCCGACGCATGGTGTGGGCGGCGACAACCTCACCGATCTTCCATGAACTCAAGGCCCTGCTGGTCAAGACCATCGGGCCAAAAGCAATGATCGAGGCCCAGCTGACTGGTGTGCCAGGCATCGACCACGCCGCCATCTACGGTTCGTGGGCAGCACGATTCCACGGTGAACCTGGTCCACAACCCAACGACATTGATGTACTGGTCGTCGGGGCACCGGATGTGACACAAGTGCGGGCAGCAGCCGACCGGGCATCTAGGAGTGTTGGACGCGATGTCAACGTCTCGGTTCTGGATCCCAAGGAATGGTCCAAGGCCAAGACCGGCTTCATCTCCCACGTGAAGAACGGCCCACTGATCGAGCTGGAACTCACCTCATGACCGTTCCCGTTGCCGTGACGAACCTGCTGGTGGCCCGTCGTCTTGAAGCTGTTCCCGCTGACCGGTCCACCGCGATCATCCGCTTGCAGCGAGCCATCGAAAAGCTCGCTGCGGCGCAGTCAATCGCCCAGATCGATGTCGAGGTGGCCTACATCACCATGTACGACGCGACCCGCGTCGCGGTGACCGCGCATATGCTCGCCAACGGCTACCGCGCACGGCCCATCGCCAGAGCCCACGAAGCAGTCGGTGACTACGCCGAAGCCGTGATTGGATCACCCGCCGTTGCACAGTTCCATGCCCTACGGCGACGCAGAAACAAGTCCGAGTACGACGACCTCATCCTGGGGCGCGCTGACTTCGATGCGGACTTGGTCCATGCGCAAGCCATCATTGACGCTGTCCAAACCGCGCTCGACCCCTGACCCCAACCCCACCACGTGGCGGGCACTGTCCACAGGGGTTGCGGCCGGGCTTAGGTGCTCTCTTCGGATTCGGCCTGCTTGCTCCACACGACGACGAAGTCGCTGTGGCGCGAACCAACCCACAGAACCTGTGTGGGCAGGTCAATCGCAACCGTGGGTTACTCGGCAGGGTAGTAGCGCGCGTTGTCGAGGTCGAGGTGCATTCCGCACCTCGGATCGGTTTCGAGGCCACTGGCTGGTGTCTCAGCGAGGCGCGATGCTTTGAGAAGTCGAGTAGGGGCTGGTCGGGTCGGCCGTGTCGCGGGGTTCTGCCCGTGGTCACAGGCTAACCTGCCAGGCTCATGCCGAGGCGAGATCAACCTTCTCTTCGACCCACGACTCAATGAGGCCGTGAACAGGGGTTCCTGTCTTGCCGGACTCCAGCGCTACCGCGTCAAGCACGCCCACGGGCAGGTCAATGGCGACAGTTCGCTGTTCGAGGCCGGGGCGGCGGGCGTTATCCATGTCGAGGTACATGGTGATGTCCTCGCCTTCATCAAAGAGCCGGTCGAACTCTTCGACGGTGATCCGTGTGCCGTCTGCGGCAACCACGTACCCGTCACTGTCCTGCATAGCTCGCCTCCTCAGCCGGATTGGATCGTCTCACCGAAACGATCCTGATCACATCGCCCCGCATGGTTGTGATTGCAGTGCACTGGCTCAACCAGATCGAAATCCTCTTCTCCATCCTGACCAGAAAAGCCCTCACCGGCCAATCCTTCAACAACCTCGACGACCTCGCACAACGCGTCATCGGATTCCAAGACTGGTACAACCAGACCGCCGAACCCTTCAACTGGACCTGGACCCGCACCCAACTCAACGACTACCTCAACCGACTCGACACCGCCGCATGAACGCCAACGAACTCCCGCACATGACCACTAGTCGCCGCCTGGCCAGCAACGTTCAGGCCGAGGCGAGACCAACCCCTTGCTCAACCCATGTTTCAATCAGGTCCTGGATGGGGGTTCCTGTGTCGCTCGACTTCCGCTCCACCGCGTCCAGCACGCGAACAGGCAGGTCAACCGCTACGGTGCGGGACTCAAGGCCGGGATGCTCGACGTTGTCGGTGTCGAAGTACTGGAGGATGTCCTCCTCGCCCTCGTCGAAGAGCCTGTCGAACTCTTCAACGGTGATCCTGGTTCCATCGGCAGCAACCATGTATCCGTCAGCTTCCTGCATGATGCGCCCCCTCCTTGCGTCGAGCACGTCTCACTGAGATGATCCTGATGGCCTGGCCCCTCAGTGTGACAACGGCTGTGTACAGCTTACCGTCGATCCGGCCGACGATCAGCTGCCTTGGTTCCACTCCCGGAGACGTGGATCGGAGTCTCGCTCGGCCGGGGTCGTTCCAGATGGCGGTGGCTTCATCGAAGTCGACGCCGTGCTTCAGCTTGTTGGACGCGCTCTTGACAGGGTCCCATTCGAAGTACAGGATTCGCGGTAGCGTGCCGGTGGTGATGATGCTGCGCCCACCCATGGTCAAGGTTTCCTGGTGGCGATGCGGGTGTTGCGGGTGTAGGGCACAACGATGAGGGGTGCCATGGTGAGCATCGCGTCGAACGGCTCGCCGTAGCAGATCACCTGGGCAGGGTCGCAACGGCGGTGCATGTGCTCGTATCCGGCCATGAACCCGGGCTCGGAGTCGCGGCAGCCCACGGTCGAGACCGCGAGGGTGGCGTTTGAGGGTAGGCCGTCGAAGCAGAACTCGAAGCTGCGGATGGTCGACCAGCACACGGTGGGAATCACCGTGATGCCATGCTCTTGCCAGTACCAGCCACACCACCTGGAGCGGAAGGTGTTGAAGATCTGTTTTGCGACGGGCTCGTCAGCGTACAGACTGAAGTCCGGGCTCATCACCTGCCGGTACTGGCCCAGCTCGGCCAGGTACGGATCAGGGTTCTTCCACACCTCGTCAAACCTCTCGTCGGGCTCGAAGAAATGCACCGTCGCGTCTTGGTCCCTGGTCTCGTTGCGTATCACGGAGGAGAACCTGATGAGCTTGAGGTCGTCGACGTCGATGTCGGATGGCTGGCGTCGCAGGTAGGGCATGTCCCAGCGGCCCCTTCGCGGGTAGTCCTGCTTGAAGTACCACTCGATCAGCGGAGAAGCCACTGGTCACCTCGCCTTCTCGTTCGACGGTAGTCAGTCTACGCGGCCTGCCTCGAATCTGTGGGGCGCCCCGGCGCGACCGCTGGACCAGAGACACATCGTGCGACACGGGCAACCGTTTTGCGGGATCAAGGGTTTGAAGCCGACTCCGCATGGCGCGCGTCGCCGCCGGGAGTGGGCGAACCGCACACTCGACAAAGGGGGCCTCGCCCGCCCTGTCCAGAGCGCGTTCAACGCGTGTGAGAGAGGGATCTTGCAATGTTTCTGCTGTTCAAGGTCGATGCGTCCCCAGTCTCTCCCCGGTTCTTGAGGCCCTGCTTCTTGCCCCTACTACGCGTATCCGGTGCAAACCGCAGCTCATCGCCCATTCCCGCTGGTCAGAGCCCATGTACCCCCAGCCTTCCAAGCTGGCCACGCGGGTTCGATTCCCGTCGCTCGCTCCAGGGGAAACGCAGGCTGACCAGCAAGGATGCGAGGTTTGTCCCAATCCGTCGACGAAGCATCCATGACCGGAACACTGTCATTGGACATGATTGCCCAACGCGCGCAGGCTGCGGGAGTCAGGATGCTCCTGGTGGGCGATCCTCGTCAGCTTGACGCGGTGGACGCGGGAGGAGTGTTGGGGTGGGCTGACCGGACCGGACACGCAGCCCAGCTTGAAAGCCTGTTCCGGTTCGAAGATCCCCAAGAAGCCAAAGACTCGCTGGGATTGCGACGTGGCTCTCCTTCCGCCATCGACCGCTATATGGAAGCCGGACGTATCCGCGAAGGGACAAGCCAGGAGATGATCGACGGAGCCTATGGTGCGTGGATGAGCCACGCCTCCTGCGGCCAAGCAGCAGTGCTGATCGCGGCGACCAACGACCTGGCGTGGGAGCTAGCGCATCGGGCAAGCCTGGACTTGCGGGCAGCAGGCGTGGTGGACTCATCGCGGACCTGCGAGATTCGAGGCAAGCTGGATGCCGGGCTAGGCGAGCGGGTGCTCTCACGCGAAACCAACAGGAAGATCAAAGACCGCTCAGGACAGTTTGTCCGCAACGGGACAACCATGCAGATCCAGGCTATTGACGCCGGAACTGGGGTGGTCACGGCGGTTCGTGAGGACAACGGCGAGCTGATCGACCTGGAGGCTTCGTGGGTGGCCGGGCAGGTTGAGCTGGCTTACGCGGTAACCGCGCATCGTGCCCAGGGGATCACTGTCGACCACTGTCATCTGGCGATCTCGGCTAGTGAGCATTTGTCGCGTGAGCTGTTCTACGTGGCGATGACCAGGGGGCGGAAGTCGAATACCGCGTGGATTGCGACACTCTCGGAAGAAGAGGCGGCGGCTGTCCATGTGCGGCGTGATGAAATTCCTGGGGTGCGGGACCGGCTTGAGGCGATCCTGGCGACCGACCGGTCAGAGCGCACAGCGTACGAGATTGCAGCGGGGCATGCGCGCGAGGGGTACAGCCTGGGACGGCTGTTGCGGGAACACGAGTACCTGGGGGCACTGGTCTCAAGGGACAGGTTCCGGGGCGAGCTGGGGCGGGCAAACCCGGAGGTTGCCTCGGAAGTCGAGGCCAGTCCGGCGTTTGACAGTTTGGTTGCGGCGTGGCGGCGGGCCGCGACGGTTGACTGGGGCGGGACGTGGATGGCGTTGTCCAGACCGGTCGAGGATCCGGGTGGGGGGGACGTTGCGATGATCCTTCAATCGCGGATGGCTCGGATTGTTGAGGAGCAGGCGGTGTCCCTGGGTGATCCGGGGTGGCTTGCCGGGGTTGAACCGGTCATCAGGACCAACGACCAGGCCGTCGCGTCGATTGCATCGCAAAACGAGGCGATGATCCGTGACCGAGTCGACGTGCTCAGGACAGCCGACCATCCTTGGGTTGAGGACCTGGGGTCGCGACCTGTCAACCCTCGGGCGGCCAACGAGTGGGACCAAGCCTGCCTGGCTGCGGCGATCTACCGAGACACCTGGGGAGTCGACACGATTGACACAATCGGGCCTCGTCCGGTTGACCGGCACCGGCAAGCAGCCCAGTGGGAACGTGCCAGGGCCCTGCTGTCGGCACATGACTGGGTCGCACAACCGCCCGACGATATGGCCGATGACAACAAGCACCTTGCTGGGGCGGTGGACCGTACTGGCGCCTCCATTGCGGAGCGTCTACTGCTGCGGATGCCTGTACCTGTGCGCCCAGTAGAGGCCATGTCGGAGACGATGGCGATGTAGCCCCCTCGCGGAGGCTTCGGACGCCTCGTTGTCAGGAGGATCCTTCGAGCCGGGGAGTCCGCTGCCGGCCACAGCACGCAGCACCGAGGACGGTGCGGCGAGGTTGCCGACGGTGCCACAGTGCGGCGCACCTACTTACTGGTTTCGACACCTACCTGCGGATTCATCACACAGCCAACGACCTCGTGATCGTCGACGCTCTTTCCCCCTGGAAGCGCTGGCGCTAGTATCGGACTCTCACTAAGAGCGTCGTCAGGAGGGGGCTCGGGAGCGCCGTCACCATGCACGACGGTAAACGGTGCCATGATCTCGTCCCAATCCTTGCCGGAGAACCCCTCATCGACTAACCCTCGGCGAACCAGACACGCCGCGACCGCGTCGCTGGGTTTGAGGCGTTGTGGGTTGGTCAGCATCCCCCAGTACAGCGATTGGATCGACCCCATCCACTGCTCCTCGCAGGACAGTTCGACGTCCCGCTGCTCCTCGCTCAGCGTTCCCGTAATGGTCAGCAACGACTGGCCCCACTCATCGGTGCGGTAGTTCGCGCTGATCCCGCCATCCTTCAGGCACTGGACGACTCGACTCTGCGCCTCCCCGAACTCCTCAGCAGTCACCTCACCGTCGGCGAGCACGGAACGAACAAACGCGCTCTCTGTCGCCATTGCTTCAGCGAAGGCTTCCGCCCACGGGGATTGGGTTTCGGGCTGCGGGGCACCGACACCGGAGCAGCCAGCCAGCAACGTGCCCATGGCGACGGCCCCCGCGATTACCAGGAACAGCGCGTAATGCACCGCCCTAGCAGATGTCCGGTTCCGGATTGTCACTTGAGTTCGAAGGTCCCGTTCTTGTAGAAGAAGGAACCGGCCGGTCGGGAGGTTGATGAAGACTCGTTCTTCTTGGAGACCCAGGCACCGTACTGCCAGGTCACTGTCGTGGTGTTGTCCGTCTTGTAGTAGCCGATCTTCGGCCTGATGCCGCCAGAAGTGCAGGTCGTGTTGCCGATGGCGACGGTTGCCATCGTGGAGATGCCGTTGTGGGTGTATGTGCAGCCAGCGATGGCGGATGCCGGGGTCGCGACGGCAAGGGCCGCCAGCGAGCCGCCCAGGCCCAGTGCGACGGCCAACGCCGCCCGTGCGATTGCGCTTGTCATGGAGATGTCTTCTCATAAGGGGCAGGCCATCTGGTGGACGACATGCCCGTATCAGGTGCAGGTTGGGTCTGCTCGGCGCAGCCCTCGCGCCAAGGTTATGCTCAGTTTGTGCGTCATGTCAATCGCTTCCCGTCTCCGATGTGGCGGTGGCTTCTTAAGGAAGAAGTGCAGCAGGTCAGGCAGAGGTTTTCACGCCGGAAGCTCGCCGACGCGCAAAGCCGACTGGAGGAGAGGCTCTGACCAGCGAAACGACTCCTCCCTGGCCAAGTCGCCAGGCGCTAGATGGCTCAGCGGCGGGGATCGCCTTGGACGCGGGAGAGGCCAAGAGTCTTCTGCGGTGATCGGCAGGTTCATCCGCCGCCGCAAAGTCAGTGTGAGCCCAACACGGCGTGGGACGCCAGTCGGCAATCGTCCAGGACACCAGGGACTGGCAGACCACAGAACTACCGGTTCTTGAAGAGTCGGAATAGGTGTTTCTCTCGGGTCGCGAGGGTCGCGCCGATGGTTCCTAGTAGGACGGCGATCCCGGCGATGGCCACGGTTTGGGTTGCGGGGAACATGGCTGGCCAGGGGGAGTCGGGGTTGTCGTTGGTTGAGGCGAACCACAGCACGGGGATCAGTAGGACGCTGGCGGCGATGACCCAGGTCAGAGTCTCGGCCGCGGTCTGAATCCCTAGCGCAGACTTGGGCACCCCGGCATGTAACGCGGAGGCGAGTTCCAGGCGTCGGAGCCGGATCAACCCGATCCCTAACACCAGGCCGAACAGTCCCGCTGCTGCGATCAGTGAAGAAGTGGGAAGTCGAGCCAACCGCCCGTGTGCGTCAAACGAGATTCCCAGCGAGGCGTTGAGCTGTCCCACTTGCGGTATGGGACGTTGTCCGCTTTCGTCGATTGGCGCTGGGTTGGCGACCAGCCGGGCCAACACGTCGGTCTCTAAACGTTCAGGCCAGGCGGTGATCCAACACGCATCGAAGACCCCAGTGGCGGCGACCGGTTCGATGAGGGAGTAGGCAAGCGCGGGGTTGCGTCCGTCATCGGCCGGGAAATCGAAGACCCCAGCGACAGTTGCGGGAACATGCAAGGCGCGTACCGTCATCGTCCGTCCAGGTTTGGCGGCCAACGCTTCGGCGAGATCGGAGGCAAGCCATACGCCCAGGCCTTCAGCGACTTCCGGGGTCCGTAGGTTCAGCACCTCGGCCATGGCGGGGGTGACCTCGAAGGTCTCGAAGCTACGTGAGGGCATCGCGGCCAGGCGACGCTCGTTGCCGGAGCGTACCGCGCCGGCGGCGACCACCCCATCGAGACTGGTCAGGGCCTCGCATTGGGCGCCGTCGACCAGGTTGGGGAAGTCGATGATGCGCACGGCCGCGCCGACCTCGACCCAGCGGGCCGCGTCCTTGGCCACGCCCACCACCCCGGCGGCCTGCGCCCAGCCCAGTGCGCCGACCCCAACAGCGAACAAACCCAACGCCAACAGCGCCCGGGAAGTGCCACAAGCGGTATCACGCCAAGCCTCACGCAAGATCTCCCGCCAACGGATCATCCCCCACCCCCCGCATGCTCGACCGCATGAACACGCAGGTCAATAGTGCGCGGGCAAGCATCCCGAGTGTCCGGGTCATGCGTGGCGACCACCACAATCGCCCGGTCCATCGCCAGCTCACCAATCGCAGTGTTGACCGTCGCTGCCGCCGCCGGATCCAACTGGGCGGTCGGCTCGTCGACCAGCAACAACGACGGAGCCTTCGCCACCGCCCGAGCCAACATCAACCGTTGACCCTCACCTCCCGACAACGCACCAAACCGCCGGCCAGCCACCGCATCCAACCCAAACCGAGCCAACACACTCTCGGCCTGGTTGTTCGCAGCCGCCCGCGAAAGCCCCTTAGCGACCAGCGGCAACGCGACATGATCCAACGCTGTCCGCCGGGCCGTCCCATGCGGGTTTTGAAACACCCACCCCACCGACCTGATCCCCTCCCAGGTCACCGACCCTTCCTTGGGCTTTTCCCAGCGTGCCAACAACGAAAGCAACGTCGACTTCCCCGACCCCGACGGGCCAGTGACCGCAACCAAATCCCCCGCGTCGAAATCCGCATCCAACCCGGCAAACAACGTCCCCGTCCCAGCAAACCAATGCGCCAGGCCCCTCGCGCTCACCCGCACGGCATGCCCGCCTCACCCGGATCCACCAACACGCGCGTCGGCAGCCGCTCGCCTGTCACAAACGTCTCACCCAACTGCGAGGCGACCACTTCGACTAGGAGTGGGCCCGCGTCATCAACCACACACCCGCGTCCCTCCACCAAGTCATAAAGGGACGATGGCGGCACTGCGGCCACGCTCAACGGCTCAGAAAGGCGCGTGGTCACCGTGAGCGTCGAAGTCGGGTCCTCTAAGAAGGCGAAGTAGCTTCGGGTCTTGGTGTACCGGGCGAGGAACGCGGGGTCATCGATGAGACCGTCTGGGCTGATCGGGGCTTGGATGTCATCAAGGACCGCGACCCTGGGGCCATCCACCGCGTCCTGCGGCAGCTGAATGGTGATCGCTTGTAGACCACCACCAACGGTGAACAACACATCACCAGCAGCGATCCGCTGACCAATCTTCAACGGACACGTCGCAGGAGTCAAAGTGCGCTCAGGCAACCAGACGACCTGATCGGCAGGGACCCAGTTCTGCTTCGGATCACCACCAGCCTTATCCCACAGGGCTTTGACCGCCGCCGAGGTTGCCGAACCGAAGTAACCGTCCGTCGGGACATCCTTATGCCCCAGCTTCCGCAACTCCTTTTGTAGGGCCTTGACATCAGGACCACGCATGGTCGGCCACATGTCCCGCCACACCGGAGTCGACAGCCTGAGCAACACCACCGGACGATCATCAATCACAAACGGCGTCGCACCCGACCCGAAACCTGCCCCCACCTCACAGTCTGTTCTCCTGACTACCCCGCCATTGGGGGCCAGGGCCTTCCACTCCTCGGCCAACGTCGCCCTACCCTGAACGTTCCTCTCATCATCAAACGCCCGCGAAGTCACCTCAACCCAATCCACACCCCCCCCAGACGCCACAAACCCCGGCTCCGGAGGCCTAGCCAAAAAGAACGCAACCCCCCCACCCACGCCAAGACCCACCACCAAGGCCAAGACGCCCACACGCCAACTCGTCCCTATCCGCGACACGACCGATCCTTTCCGGGAGTCCCCGCTGTCCCAGGCTTTCTGCTTGGGATAGTGCCAGGGTAGCGGGTGGTCAGTCCGGGGGCGAGCGACCGACACCCCTTCCCGGAGCTTTGAGCTAGCCAGGCCGCCAGGGGCTCGGACTGGCGGTGCGCATCGTGAGTCCGGGGCTGCGCATGCAGGCACCGACCTGTTCGTCACCTGTCAACAGGCTGCGTCCTCCTGGAAGCTTCGGGTCCGGGTTACGTGGTGGCGTCGTGACTTCGGTTCCGTCGTGGCGAGTACTGACCTTGAATCCGCCTTCCTGTAGGAGGTTCTCCAGATCCTTACCTAGGAAACCCTCTGGTGCCGCGCCCACGTACACCAGGCACGCTGCCTCAAGGTCCAGCTGGGGCAGGTTCTCTGGATTGTCCTGGCTGTCCTGGTAGAGGCCAAGGATTCCGCCGTCCCACTTCTCCTCGCACCCCCGATAGGCTGTCGAGGAGGCCTGGCCGACGGGAACTCCCACCATCATGGTCCCGCCCTCGACATCTTCGACGACGGGCTCAATCCCTCCGTCGCGCAGGCAGCCGACAAGGCCATCCACCGCCTCCTTGTACTCGGCGGCGGACACCTCGCCATCGGCAAGCGCCGCTTCGACGAAACTGGAAGACGTCTCCGCAGAAAGCTCGTCAATCTCCACTTGATACGGGTTCGCGGAGGTGCCCTCGGTTGGAGCACCTCCGCTGCACCCGCCGGCCGTGCCCAAAAGCAGACACAACGCTGCGGTCGGTCTCGACCAGAGGAGCAGCGACCCAGCTCTGATCGCGGCGCGGTGGCGACCAAACAGCCTTGCCGCCAAGACGCGAACGCCGACTTCGCTCGCGCGGCGCCTCCCTGCAATCATGCTTCACCCTACTGCGGGTTAAGCCCTCGCCGCCGGGGTTGCGGATGCCTGCCCGGCGGTGAGACCCAGAAACGTGGCTCCGACGAGCCAGGTCAGAGCTGCGGGTTTGTCATGCAGTCGACGACCTGCTTGTCGTCGGCCGGAAGTCCCCCGGGGAGCGTGGGAGTCGACGTCGGCTCCGGCACGGTCTGCTCGCCGAAGGGGACGTCATCCAAGACGACGGGCTCCCCGGCCAGTTGGGACTCAATCTCACTCCAGTCGTGTCCGGAAAAGCCCTCGGGCACCAGCCCCTTGCGGACCAAGCACCTGGCCATGACGTCATCCCAGCTCTCGTTGGTGGGGTTGATCAGGATCTCCTCGTAGAGATAGTGGATCGGCCCCATCCACTGGTTCTCGCAGGTGCTGAGAGCTTCCCTCTTCGTGTCAGCGAGTTCGCCGGAATACTCGAGGTTCACCCGACCCCAGCTGTTGGTCATGTACCAACCGCCGACCCCTGCGGAGCGTAGGCAATCCTCCACGCGCTGGCGGGCGTCTGTGAACTCCTCTGCCGTGATGTCGCCATCGGCCAGCACGCCCCGCACGTAGTCGCTTTGCGCATCAGCCAACGCCTGGTCGAACTTGTCAGCGTACGGCGAAGCACCAACCTGGGGATCAGACCCCGATGCGCACCCAGCCAAGGCACCAGCCACGGCAGCGATCATGAGCAACGCTGACCGCCATCCAGAGCTCGACATGACCATTCCTCTCAGGGAGTCCCCGCCGTCCCAGGCCATCGGGAAGGGGCACTGTCAGGGCAGTCGGAATGCGGCGTTGGCTCTAACGTGGGCATCGGAATCTCCAGTGTACAAGCCCCGGATGTCCAGGCCCCGAACCACAGTTTGGTGGTCTACCCCGCACGTGGACGGCCGACGGTCAGTCGCTCCTATGACTTGGCACGCCTCTTGCTGAACCGCTTGTGCTCCAGTTTGGACAGATAGTCCTTCCGGAGGGAGCGGCGGCTGCCGAAGAAGAACATGTCACTTCGCGACAGCTTGCTCTCCTCCAGCTTCAGTCGAAGCAACTCCAAAGTGCAGCGCAGATCGGCGACCTGGAACAACCGATAGTCCTGAGGCGCAACCCGCCGGAACTCGACCTCGAAGAAGAAAGCGTTGAACAGGGTGTTGAGCACGTCGGTGATCTCGGCCTGGCCGTTGTCGTAGTAGACAATGACGCGCTCAAAGGAAAGGAAGTACTCGGCGTTGTCGCGGAGGAACAGGGCCAGCGCCCTGGAGATCGCCCCCTTCAGCTTCAGCCGCTCGGGGTGTTCGCACTTGCGAAAGGAGAAGGTTTGGTGCAGCGCTGGCACGCGTCTGGCGAAGGCGAACAGGCGCGCAAACTCTCGCCGTCTCATCTCGACGGGCATCCCTCGGTACACGTCCTCACCTCGGATAGCTGCGCCTGTGTGGATGGCACGGTCGGCACTGAGGCCGCTAGCCCGGAGGTGATCTGTGAGCCTGGTCAATTGCTCGGTGACGTCTTCTGCTTGATCGTGAAGGATGAGGGCCACGACGTAGTAGCCCGAGTCTGTGCCGAAGTCGCCCGACTCGTCAACGAAGATGCTCAGCTCTGCCACAGCACCTCCCGGCAAGCAAAAAAGTGGCGGGGGGCTTCCCCCGCCATGATGTGGACCTGGGTCTTTCGACCAGCCAAGTTGCATCAAGGTTAACACACCTGGACGGCGGGGAGCCCGATCGACGAGACTCAACTTTACGTTGCGCGCAACGGAAAGTTGAGTCTCGTCGCCCATGTCATGGACCGGGGAAGGTGGCGTAGCATCTAGTCCCAAACGGAAGGACAAGGAACCGCAGTCATGCCTCATCAGCAGCGGCTCATGCGTTGGCGCAGGGCGGCACGAAGTAGCGGGGTCGTGTGCCTGCTCGCCGTTCTCGCAGGCGGGTGTGGCTCACCGGAGCCTGCGCCCCCAGAGCCTGCTGACGAACGTCCAAGCAGTCCGGTGGCGAGCCACAAAGCGGACCCGGGGCAGGACGTTGCCAAGGGGCCCTACCGGGAGGACTTCATTTCGACGCTGAGTGCCCTGGCGAACGATCACGACCCTGGTTCTGAGTTCGTCAAGCGGGTGCTGGCTGACGGGGTGGTGACGCCCGAGGAGTACAGCGAGACTGTTGCTTTGGTGACGCAGTGCATGCGCGATGCTGGCTTGACCCCAGTGGTCCATGCGGAGGACGGCGTCACAGGTTTCAGCCTGACAGAAGCGGGCCAGCCGTGGCCGGAGGGGGAAGAGTACCCTCCAGCCTTCGACTCGTGCGTCTCGCAGTGGGATCGGGGGGTTCTCGCCCTGTACGCCCAGATGATCGTGTCGCCGTACGGAGAGCCCTCCGATGAGGAAGTCGTGGAGTGCCTGATCCACCAGGGGCTGGCGCCGCAGGGTTTTTCTGCCCTGGACCTCGCGGACATGCGCGACCAGGCAACTCCCGAATGCGTGAGGCTGATAGAGCTCCCCAACGGCGTCAAATGTGAGTATCCCCCTGCCGACGAGCAACCGAATCCGATCCTTCCGGGGGGACATCGCTTCAATAGCGACGAGGTGCTCGCGTGCCTCCACAACCCACGCGACACGATGGCCAGGTGAGTGACGTCATCGTGCGCAAAGTGATGACCGCAGCGCGGGGAGCGGTTCTGCGCTGGGGTGTCAGCGGGCGGAATCCCTCATCTATTGAGGCCGCGCTGGGTTCATCTGGCAGCCGACTACGTCCCAGTCTTCGATGCTTCGACCCCCGGATCGACAGCGCCACCCACAAGGGGGCAAAAGTCACAAACCCAGGTTTCGACGCAGCCACCCTCCCCGACGTCCGGCGTTTGCCCTGGTCACAGGAGTGCCTGGATTTGTCGCGGGAGCCAAAACCTGGGTTTGCGACTTCTGCTCATGGACTTGTGACTTTTGCTCATGGGTTTGTGACTTTTGCTTGCTGTGGGGCGGGCTCGGCATCGGTGTCGGTTGCTACGGGGGTCCATCGGCAGGGCACCGCAGCGGTTCCTTCGTCCCTGCGCGACAGTATCGACCACGACGACCACCCAGATCCACCAGCACCCGAACCCATCCAACACACACGTCCTCATGAAGCCCCGGAAAATCCAGCGAACCGGCATTTTCAGGGCCAGACGGCGAAAGAACGCTAGGGTTGAGGTCCGGGCTAGGCAAGGAGGTCTCACCTCGTGAAAAGATCAAGGCTCATGCGACTCCTTGGCTTGGGGGTCGCCATCGTTGTCGCGGGCACGGTGCTGGAGTGGTTCTACTACGACGTCCTCCTCGGAACTGGCACCTCCAACTCGTGGTTTGTCTGCATCGTCCTAGAGATCCTCGACTGGATTGTCGCCAAACCGACACTGACTTTGCCGACCGTTGTCTTCGTGGGCTGCGTCGCCGTCCGCGCCCTGATCTTCCTC
>WQYN01000053.1 GCA_009781225.1 Micrococcales bacterium
GGGGACCACGAGCCCTAGCCGGTCGTATTGCCGCAGCGTCTGCGGGTGCATCTCCGCCAGGCGGGCCGCGATGGAGATGACAAACCGAGGGGTCGAATCCTCCCACTGAAGTGGCGTCATCGTCCATTCTCCTATTGGGTGGCGCGTTCGGCGAGATCGACGCGGGGGTTTTCACCCTCGGTCGCTTCGGCGAAGGCTTGGACGGCCTTTTTCGCATCCCCGGTTAAGCGGTCGGGGACTACGATCTGGATGGTGGCGAGAAGGTCTCCACGCTTTCCCGCGACCTCGATTCCTTTGCCTTTGGCGCGCAGGACTCGGCCGGACGGGGTGCCGGGCTTGATTTTCAGGCGCACGGGGGTGCCGTCGAGTGTGGGGACTTCCACCGTTGCGCCGAGCGCGGCTTCGGAGAAAGTCACCGGGAGCGTGAGTCGCAGGTTTTTCCCATCGAGACTAAAGACCGGGTGCGGCTCCACGTGGATTTGCACGATGACGTCCCCCGGCTTTCCGCCGCCTACTCCCTTTTCGCCTTTGCCGGCTAAACGGATTTTTTGGCCGGGGTTAACTCCTGCGGGGACGCGCGCGCTGAGGTTTTTGCCGCCTACGGTGACTGTGATGGTGGTGCCGGCGACGGCGTCGCGGAAGGGGAGAGTGACCGAGGTGGTGACGTCGCGGCCGCGTGTGGAGGGGGGCGGGGGGAAGCCTCCGGGAGGGAAGCCTCCGCCGGGGAAGCCGGCAGCCCCGGTCCCGGGGTCGGTGCCCGGGAACCCTGCGCTGGGGCTGAACCCGGAGAACAGGTCCTCGAAGCTCATCGACCTCGCGCCGCCGGGTCCACCGGTGGAAAACCGAACCCGCGATCCACCGCCAAACATCCCCGACAACAGGTCCTCAAACCCCGCGCCCCCGGCCCTGGAACCGGCGGCGAACCGGGCACCGCCGGCGGTCATGGCCCGCAGCGCGTCATACTGTTGGCGCTGCTCAGGGTCGGATAGCACGGAGTAGGCCTCGCCGAGATCCTTGAAACGGTCCTCGGCCTTGGCGTCGTTGGGGTTGGCGTCGGGGTGTAGGGCGCTCGCGCGTTTGCGGTAGGCGCGCTTGATGACGGACTCGCTGGCGTCCTTGGGTACGCCCAAGGTCGCGTAGAAGTCCTTGGCCAGCCAGTCTTGGCTTGTCATAGTCCCTCCCTACTCGGCGTCGAGGACGCCGACCTTCGCGGGTCTAAGGACTCGCTTGCCGATCCGATAGCCCGGTTGGATGACCAGGGCAATCGTGGGGCCGGTCGCTTCGGGTGAGGTCTGGTGCATGAGCGCATCATGGATCTCGGGGTCGAAGGGCTCGCCCTCCTCGCCGTAGCGGAAGAAGTCGAACTTGGCGACCGCCTCTTCGAGCTTGTCGGCCATTGAGGCGAGCGGACCGGTGAGAGCATCGGCTGACCGGGCTGCCGCAATGTCGTCGAGGACCCCCATGAGACTGGCCAGGACTTCAGCGCGTCCGAACTCCCCGGCCAGCTCGCGGTCCCGTTCGACTCGACGTCGGTAGTTCGCGAAGTCGGCTTGGGCACGGGCGAGATCCTCGGTTCGCTCATCGAGCTGGGCGAGGACGAGCGTCAGCTCCGCCTCGGCCACGACGTTGGCGGCGAGTTCCTCGACCGAAGTGTCGTCACCGGCCGAAGGCTCGTCCGCCTCAGGGGTGAGGTTGTCGCTGGCGGGAGCGCCGCCATCGTCCGTGGGGGCGGTGGCGGGCTCCTCGGGAGCGGGACGGCGGGGCTCTCCGGTGACGGGGTCAACCTTGCGGCGGTCGTGGACCACCGGACCGTCGGATGGTTGCTCACTCACGAGGCTGATTCCTCGTCAACGACCTCGGCGTCGACGATGTCCTCGTCGGGCTCGCTCGGCGCGTCAGCCTCGGGTGCAGCCTCTTCGGATTGTTGGGCGTAGACCGCCTGGCCAATCTTCTGCGCCGTCTCCGAGAGCGTGCGCTGCTTGGCCTTGACTGCCTCGATGTCCTCGCCTTCCAAGGCCTCGCGCATCTCGGCGATAGCAGCCGTGACCTCGGTCTTGACGTCGTCGGGCAGCTTGTCCTGGTTCTCGCGCATGACCTTGTCGGTCTGGTAGGCGAGCTGCTCGGCGCTGTTGCGGATCTCAGCTTCCTCGCGGCGCTGCTTGTCCTGCTCAGCGTGGGTTTCGGCGTCGCGGACCATCTTGTCGATCTCGTCCTTGGGCAGGCCCGAGCCGCCGGTGATCGTCATGGACTGCTCCTTGCCCGTGCCGCGGTCCTTGGCCGAGACGTGGACAATCCCGTTGCGGTCGATGTCGAAGGTGACCTCGATCTGCGGCATGCCGCGCGGCGCGGGGGCGATCCCGGTGAGCTCGAAGGTGCCCAGGCCCTTGTTGTCGCGGGCAAACTCGCGCTCGCCCTGGTAGACCTGAATGAGGACCGATGGCTGGTTGTCCTCGGCGGTGGAGAAGACCTCGGAGCGCTTTGCGGGGATCGCAGTGTTGCGCTCGATGAGCTTGGTCATGAAGCCGCCCTTGGTCTCGATGCCGAGCGAGAGGGGGGTGACATCGATGAGCAGAACGTCCTTGCGCTCGCCCTTGAGGACGCCGGCCTGGAGCGCGGCGCCAAGAGCCACAACCTCGTCGGGATTGACGCCCTTGTTGGGCTCCTTGCCGCCAGTCAACTCCTTGACCAGGGCCGAGACAGCCGGCATGCGGGTCGAGCCGCCGACCAGGATCACGTGGTCGATCTCGCCAACCCCCACCCGGGCATCGGCGAGCACGGCCTCAAAGGGCTTGCGGCACCGCTCGAGAAGGTCGGAGGTCATGTCCTCGAACTGGGCGCGGGTGAGCTTGGTGTCGAGGTGGATGGGACCGTTTTCCGACATCGAGAGGTACTGCAGCGAGATCGTAGTGGCCGTCGCCTGGGAGAGTTCCTTCTTCGCCTGCTCAGCCGCCTCGCGAAGCCGCTGGAGGGCGACGGGATCCTTGGACAGGTCCACGCCGTTGCCCTTCTTGACCTCGGCGACTAGGTGGTCAACGACCCGCGCATCCCAGTCGTCGCCCCCCAAGCGGTTGTCGCCCGAGGTCGCCTGGACGGCGATGACGTCCTTGCCCTCCTCCTTGCCGACCTCCAGCAGGGAGACATCGAAGGTGCCCCCGCCCAGGTCGAAGACGAGGATGAGCTCGTCCTTCTCCGACTTGTCGAGCCCGTAGGCCAGCGCTGCCGCCGTCGGCTCGTTGATGATGCGCAGCACGTTGAGCCCGGCGATCTGCCCCGCGTCCTTCGTAGCCTGCCGCTGCGCGTCGTTGAAGTACGCCGGGACGGTGATGACTGCGTCGGTGACCTTGTCGCCGAGGTAGGCCTCGGCATCGGCCTTGAGCTTGCCCAGGACCCGCGCGGAGATCTCCGGCGCCTTGTAGTCCTTGGAGTCAATGGCGATCTTCCAGGCCGGGTCGCCCATGTGCCGCTTGACTGAGTAGGCGGTCCGGGCGATGTTCGTCACCGCCTGCCGCTTTGCGATCTCCCCGGTCAGGACCTCGCCTGACTTGGAGAAGGCGACCACTGAGGGGGTGGTCCGCTGCCCTTCAGCGTTGGGGATGACGGTGGGCTCGCCCCCCTCGAGGGTTGCGACCACCGAGTTCGTGGTGCCGAGGTCAATCCCGACAACTTTGGCCATGATGCTGGTCCTCCTTGTGATGGACGATGACGGAACGCGTCTGCGCCCCGAAGTTGAGTCAGTGAGACTCAAGTATGAAGGTTGAGTGAGGTCTTGTCAAGTTTGGCGTAGAGCAGGCCGTCGCGCCGGTGGTCGCCCCTCGTGACCGGCGGCATCGCTAGCGATCCTTGGACGACGGAACACTGACGCTTGAGCCGGGTTGTGTGGGGATCTCGTGAGAAATCTGCCTCTCACGGGCGCGGCGGCGCTGGACACGCGCTCACGGGACCTATCGTGGAGCCGTGGCCGACCCCGGAGACGTGGTGCACAGGCCAACCCCCCCCAGGTACGCTATGGCGCGAACGAAAGGGTGACATGACTCGACCTCTCAAGATTCTTGCGGCTGCCACGGCTCTCATGCTGGCAGCCACCGTCGTGGGATGCTCCAAGAAGGAGGAGCCACCTCCCCCTTCCCCCACGCCGAGCCCCACACCGACCCCCACCCCTACCCCCACTCCCACGCCAGAACCGACGCCTGATCCGGTGACCTGGCCATTGACCGGAGTGGAAGTCACCGGGGAGATGGAGATCCGGCCGGCAATCGCGATCAAGATCGAGAACTCGGTGGACGCCCGTCCGCAGACCGGGCTCGAGGATGCCGACATGGTCTGGGAGGAGATGGTTGAGGGTGGCATCCCCCGCTACGTCGCGGTCTACCACTCGGTGATCCCTGAGGAAGTCGGGCCGATTCGGTCGGTCAGGCCCATGGATCCGGCGATCGCGGCTCCCCTGCGCGGCCTCATGGCCTTCTCCGGAGGGCAGGGGCAGTTTGTCTCGCGGGTGTCAAGCTCGAAGATGCAGATCGTCTCGGCGGACCGGGGCGACCCGGGGTTCTACCGAGTGGACTGGCGGTATGCGCCGCACAACACCTACGGGAATCCCGCCAAGATGCTCAAGCATGCTGACAAGAGGCATCAGGATCCACCGGAGCCGCAGTTTGTCATGGCCGCCTCCGCCGAAGAAGCGAGTGCTGTGACCGCAGGAACCGAGGTGGAGGCTGTCGACGTGCAGATCTCCTCAGGGTCCCGTCCCCTGTGGGAGTGGGATGCCGACGGCGCGGTCTGGAACCGCTTCGAGGGATCGAACAAGGCGATGAACGCCAAGGAAGAGCAGCTGACCGCCACGAACGTCATCGGCCTCATGGTCGAGGTTGGCACCGCGCCCGGCCGAGACCCCGCTGGAAACCCGATCCCCGAGACCTACCTGACCAAGAAGAAGGGGAAGGGTTTCATCGCCTCCGGTGGCAAGGTGCTCGAAGTCAAGTGGTCCAAGGGCAAGCTCCGCTCCCCGGTGGTCCTCACCGACAAGGCAGGCAACGAGGTCACCCTCGTGCCGGGGCGGACCTGGATTGAACTCATCCCCATCAACGGCGGATCCTGGGAGATGAAGGGCGCCCCAGAAGCCAGCCCCTCGGCGACGCCTTCGGGGTAGCAGCAAACCCTAAGGGCGTGGACACCGGCGCGGGGGGAGCCGGTGTCCACGCCCTCAGGGGCGGCGGGGGCGTCCGCCGCGTTCTTGGTCGAGGACGCAGATGGCTACGTGATTATCACCGGGACGCGTGCCGCCACTCGGAACTGCCCGGACTGGGTGGACGAGTACTGTCGAACCCCCAGAATGTAGACCTGGCCGGCGGTTAGCGTGGTGGTGATCCTGAAGTTGCGTCCGTCCGCGCCGCCATCGTCGTTGTAGGTCAACTGGCCGCCGATCACGTTGAGCAACACGGCGTACGGGTCAGAGGTGGCGGGACGGTCAAAGGACTCGAAGGTGTACGACCCGGAGGCCGGGGCCGTGAACTTCAGATAGGTGTAAGCGGTTCCTACCGGGGAGACCCACGCGTCCCTCAGATCCCAGGTGCAGGCCGTGGCCACCGTTGAGCACGGAACCAAGGCGGTGACCCGGAACTGCCCGGACTGGCCGGACGAGTACTGCCGGGCTCCGAGGATGTAGACCTGGCCGGCGGTGAGCGTGTAGGTGATCTTGAAGTTGCGAAGGTCCGTGCCGCCATCGTCGTTGTAGGTCAACTGTGAGCCGGCAGCGTTGTAAAGCACACCATACGGATCAGACGTCGAGGGCCGGTCGAACGACTCGAAGACATACGAGCCGGTCACTGGGGCCGTGAACTTCAGGTAGTGGTAGGTGGTTCCCACTGGGGAGACCAACACGTTCGACAGGTTCCAGTCGCATGCCGTCGCGATTGTCGAGCACGGCGCTGCCGCCTGGTTCACGGTAACCGCCGCGCTGACTCCACCTGCGGTGAAGGTGACGGTTCCGGAGCGGGCTGCCCCAGTGTTGGCTGCCACTGACACCAGCGCTGATGTGGTTGTGGATGCGGTCGCGGTGAGCCAGGTTTGATTGGTCTGGACCGTCCACGACGGTTGATTCGTCGTCACAACGACCGTTGTGTATGCGGCGCCGCCGCCCGGTGCCCACGTGGTCGGGGAGACCGAGATCGCCGGCTTGACGGCGGTGACCCGGTATTCGCCGGACTGGCTGGTCGAGTACTGGCGGGCGCCGAGGATGTAGACCTGGCCGGCGGTTAGCGTGTAGACGATCTTGAAGTTGCGAACGTCCGTGCCGCCATCGTCGTTGTAGGTCAACTGGGAGCCGCTCGCGTTGAGGAGCACACCATATGGATCAGACGTGGACGGCCGATTAAAGGACTCGAACACGTACTGGCCAGAGACAGGGGCCGTGAACTTCAGATAATGGAAGGTGGTTCCCACTGGGGAGACCAACACATCTGACAGGTTCCAGTCGCATGCCGCCGCGATCGTTGAGCACGCAGCCATGGCGGTGACCCGATACTGCCCGGACTGGCTGGACGAGTACTGGCGGGCGCCGAGGATGTAGACCTGGCCGGCGGTGAGCGTGTAGGTGATCTTGAAGTTGCGAAGGTCCGTGCCGCCATCGTCGTTGTAGGTCAACTGGGAGCCGGAGGCGTTGAAAAGCACACCATAGGGGTCAGAAGTTGAAGGCCGGTCGAACGACTCGAACACGTATTGGCCCGAGGTTGGGGCCGTGAACTTCAGGTAATGGAAGGCGGTTCCCACGGGGGAGACCAACACGTCTGAGAGGTTCCAGTCGCATGCCGTCGCGATTGTCGAGCACGGAGCTGCCGGTGCCGCTGCCTGGTTGACCTGCAAGGTCGCAATGACTCCCCCTGCGGTGAAGGTGACGGTCCCGGAGCGGGCCGCCCCGGTGTTGGCAGTGACCGACACCAACGCTGACGTGACCGTGGCTTCGATCGCGGTGATCCACGGATTGTTCGAGGTCACGGTCCAGATCCCCTGGTTTGTCGTGACCGCGACTACCTGGCTAGCCGCATTTCCGTCGGGTGACCAGGTGGTCGGAGAGATCGACAGCGACGGGCGCTCGGCGGTCACCCGGTACTGGCCGGACTGGCTGGACGAGTATTGGCGGGCGCCGAGGATGTACTGCTGACCGGCGGTCAGCGCGTAGGTGATCCTAAAGTTGAGGCTCGTTCTCCCGCCATCGTCGTTGTAGGCCAACTGGGAGCCGGCAGCGTTGAAGAGCACACCGTACGGATCAGACGTGGACGGCCGGTCAAACGACTCGAACACGTACTGACCAGAGACAGGAGCCGTGAACTTCAGATAGTGGAAGGCAGTCCCCACAGGGGAGACCAACACATCTGACAGGTTCCAGTCGCATGCCACTGCGATCGTTGAGCACGCAGCCGTGCCGGTGACCCGGAACTGGCCGGACTGGCCGGAGGAGTACTGGCGGGCGCCGAGGATGTAGACCTGACCTGCGGTCAGCGTGTAGGTGATCTTGAAGTTTCGAACGTCCGTGCCGCCATCGTCGTTGTAGGTCAACTGGGAGCCGGCAGCGTTGAAGAGCACACCATAGGGATCAGACGTGGACGGCCGGTCGAACGACTCGAATACGTATTGGCCCGAGGTTGGGGCCGTGAACTTCAGATAGTGGAAGGCGGTCCCCACCGGGGAGACCAACACGCTCGACAGGTTCCAATCACAAGCCGTCGCGATCGTCGAGCACGGAGCTGCCGGTGCCGCTGCCTGGTTTACCTGCACGGTCGCCTGGGCTCCACCAGCGGTGAACGTCACAGTCCCGGAGCGGGCCGCCCCAGTGTTGGTGGTCACCGACACCTGCGCCGATGTCGCCGAGAGTGCGGTCGCGGTGAGCCACGACTGGTTCGTCGTGACGGTCCATGAGGGTTGGTTTGTCGTCACAGAGACGGACGTGGAAGCAGCGCTAGCACCCGGCGCCCAAGTGGTGGGGTTCACCGAGATGAACGGGGTCTCCGGCACACCTGCCTGGGTCACTCGGAAGGTCGCTCGTGCCGTGCCGGCAGCGACCGTCAATTCTCCGACGCGTTCGGCGGGGTTCGGGTTCGCCGTCACCGACACCGCGAGTGTTGTCGCATTAGTCCGCGATCCGGAAAGCCAGGTCTGGTTCGAGGTGACCGTCCAGTTGGTCTGGTTGGTCGTCACCGCCACGTTGGTGTTCGCTGCGGCCGCTCCCGGCTGCCACGACGTGGGAGACAGCGTCACCGCGTCGACGACACCCGGCACAGTGGCCGTGACCCGGTAGCTACCCGACTGCGAAGCGAAGTAGTGCGACGCACCCAGGTAGTAGGTCTGGCCTGCCGTGAGGTTCGCCGAGAACCGGAAGTTCATGTCTCCTGCCTCGTCGTCGCCATAGGCGATGCGGGCAAACGACGAGTTCAGGAGTTCACCGAAGGGGTCTGAGTTAGAGGTCCGGTTGGATGACTCGAACTGGTAGCTGCCCGTGGTTGGTGCCGTGAAGCGCAGATACTCAGGCGTGACGCCCACCGGATTGACCGTGGTGGGGGTCAAATCCCAGGCGCGGGCGAGGTCAAGCGGGGTGTAGTCCTGAGTGACATAGACCTGAGTCTGGGCAGTGGACGATCTCACCGTGACGATCCCCGAGCGTGCTGAGCCGACGGCGGGAGCGGCGGTGATCGTCAAGGTGGCGCCCGTCGCCCCAGAGCCGGTGACAGACAGCCAGGTCTGATTCGCTGAAGCAGTCCAGTTTCCACCTTCCGTTGTCACGACGGTGCTGACGCTCGGCTGTCCCGTCACGCTGATCGCCGCGCGGGTGATAGACGTGCGGACCCACGGGGTTGGCTGACCGAGTTCAACGTGCACCTGAGCCGACTGGCCGGAGGTAACCCGATCCACGCGAATCGTCACCTTGCCGGAGTGTGACGTCGCGGTCTGCCCCACGATCCAGCGCTGTGTGGCGCTCGGCGTCGAGCCTCCCGGGCTGAGAATGTAGGTCTCCGGCTGGTTTCCGCCCCGGGCAAGGAGCGTTGGGTCCGTCGTGTTGTACCCGCGGCGAATCGAGACTCCGCCCACGCGAGAGTCGTATTCCACGTGGTACTCACGGTTCTGGGTCCCCATCGTCTCAACGATCTTCAAGGCTTCGGTGCCCGATGACGTCGTCAGCGAGATGTCGCGGAGCGTCACGTCGTAGCTTCCAGCGCTCTGGACGACCTTGAGCTGCGGCTCGGCGGAGATGATTCCCAGCTTCACCTTCTGGTAGCCATTCAGACCCGTGGTCGCCCAGGAGGCTGAGCTTCCTTCCATGTTGTAGCGGTCGCCGTAGTTCTCGGCCTGGGTTCCACCCTTGCAGGCCTGCGACGAGTCGGCACCAACAGGGGCATCGACCACTCCCGCGAGGCAGTTGGCGGCGCCCGCGTGGTAGAGCTGGAGGTTGTGGCCGATTTCGTGGATGAGAGTGCCCCTCGATCCCGAGGCCGAGGACGTGATGACGTGTGTCGCTCCGCCGGACGCCAAGCCGTTGCTCCCGAGGAAGGCGACGCCGCTGTAGTCATAGGAGCAGTTGGTGGTGTTCCGCTCGTCTACAGGGCTAAGGATGATCAGGTGCCGACGAGAGTTGGTGTTCATGTAGGAGTTGTAGTTAGGGAGCCCGAAGAGCTGGGCGGCCTCATTGGCGATTTGCGCGAGGCTGCTCGTGCACTGGATCGTTGACTGCGCGGCCTTCGTGTTTGCGTAGACGTATTCGAACGCGGTGACCTCACCCTTGGTCTCACGGAGATACCAGTCCGACAGGGCGTCGGTCAGCGTCTTCAAGGAGGCCTCGTCGTAGAACCTGCCACGTCCATTGACCGAGAGGAAGGCGATGTCGATCTGGTGAGGCATCGCGGGGCCGCCCATTGAGATCTCGGGGGTTGCGAGCACATCAAGGTCGCGCACTCCCAACGCGACATCAGCGTCGCTGGCGGCTTCGAGCAGGGCCTCGCCTGCGTCATCGTCCGAATCTAGGGGGACTTGGGGGGTGAGATCGGGCTCGACAAGCCCGTCTGTGATGGCGTCGGCGACGAGCGAGGCAGGAACCTCCAGCGTCGCGGACACGTCCTGACCTGCCACGAGAGGTTCGGGAAGGCTCTTGGGGTCCAGGGGGACGTCGAGGCCGTCCTTGGCTGAGAGGAACAGGGAGTTGGCGTCCTCCGGAAGGCCTGAGACCTCCCGGATGGTCCCCGTCACCTCCACGAGGGCCTCCTGCACGTCACCGGAGGCTGAGGGAGGGTGGTGCGGCGCGGCTGCCATCGTTGGCAAGCCGGCGCCGAGGATGAGGGCAAGAGCCGCCAACCCTGCTGAAGGTAGGGTGCAGCGGCGAAGCGTGAAGCGGGACATTGGTTGATCCGTTCGTCGTTGGGGATAAAACCGGTCGGGGGTGCGGAGCCCTCCGGTTGGAGGATCCACGCTTGGCGCTCACCCGTGAACGCCGTCACCCATTGTAGCCCAGCTAAGGCCGACTATTCGGCTCCGGACCAGGACCTTTGGCCCCCTGACCAGGCCAGACAGCGTGCCCCAGGGGGCACCTGGGCGCAGGACACTAGGGTGGTTGTCGTGGGTGCGCCCTGGGTGAACGGTGGTCTTGCGGCGCTCGGGGGTGCGCTGGAGAGGGCACTTGCCGGGGGGGATCCGCTTCTTTGCGAGGGGTGGCCGCCGGAGGTGGCTCCCCTGCCCGGCACCGCTGTTGGCGTCCTGACCTCGGGTTCTACGGGGCCGCCTCGTGGGGTTTGTCTCGGCGCGAAGGCCATTGCGTCCTCCGTCGAGGCCAGCCGCCGCCGCCTTGGTGTCGAGGGGCGCTGGCTCCTTGCCCTGCCGACGCACCGAATCGCGGGACTCAACGTCGTGATCCGCTCGCTCGCTGCGGGCCACCTCCCACAGCCGCTTCCGCCCGGGCCCTTCACCCCCGCCGCCTTCCTGGCCGCTCTAGCCCAGCCCGGCCCCGCCCCTCGCCTGACCTCCTTGGTTCCCACCCAGTTGATTCGTCTCATGACGGACGATGACGCCTCCCGCGCTTTGACTCGATTCGACGCCGTTCTTCTCGGTGGCGCCGCGCCCCCTCCCGACTTGGTCGCCCGCGCCCGAGCCTGGGGTATCCGCGTGGTCGAGACCTATGGGATGGCCGAAACCTGCGGGGGCTGCGTCTACGATGGCCGACCCCTCGACGGCGTGCGGGTCCGGATTTCCCATCACGGCCAAATCCAGCTCTCTACCCCAACCCTCGCCTTGGGGTATCCCCCTCACCACTGGTTCACAACCCAAGACCTCGGCCACATGACCGAGGACGGGTCCCTCGTGGTGGACGGCCGCGCCGATACTGCCCTGACCACGGGCGGCATCACCGTGCACCCCGAACGCATCGAGGCAGTGCTTGCCGAAGCCAAAGGTGTTGCCCAGGTCGTGGTCGTCGGTGTCCCCGATCCTGAGTGGGGGACCGAACTCATCGCGCTCGTCGAGCCCCTTCCCGGTCACCGCCCCGAAGGAGAGGCGATCCGGCAAGCAGCTCGCGCTCAACTGGACGCTGCCCACACGCCCCGACGTGTCGTCATCGTGCGCAACATGCCTCTGCTCCCCTCCGGCAAGCCTGACCGTGTGGCGGCGCTCGCACAGGCCACGCGGTAGGCTCTGGCTCCGTGGCGTCGGCGGCAGCGTGGGTCAGGGGGATGCGGCCGGGCACCCTCGCGGCCTCGATCGCGCCGGTGTTGGTGGGACTGGGCGTCGGCCACGTCGAAGCGGGAGGACTCCACGTTGACCGGGCGATTCTTGCGCTCGTGGTCGCGGTGACACTGCAGGTCGGAGCCAACTTCGCCAATGACTATTCCGACGGTGTGCGCGGCGCCGACGCCCACCGCAAGGGCCCGGCGCGCCTGACCGGCTCGGGGGCGACATCGCCCGGGGCAGTCCGCGCGGCAGCCTTCGCTTTCTTCGCAGTCGCGGCGCTCGCCGGGACCGCGCTGAGCTGGAGGTCTGGCCATCTGTGGCTGGTCGGCGTCGGGGCCTTGGCGATCGCGGCTGCCTGGTTCTACACGGGAGGCGCCCGACCCTACGGCTATGCCGGGTTGGGGGAGGTCGGCGTGTTCACCTTCTTTGGCCTCGTCGCGGCGCTCGGGACCGCCTACACCCAGGAGCCAAGCCTTCCCTGGACGGCGTGGTGCGGGGCTGCGGGCACCGGCGTGCTCGCCTGCGCGATCCTCATGGCCAACAATTTGCGCGACATTCCCACCGATCGCAAGGCCGGAAAGAAGACCCTCGCGGTGCGCCTGGGTGACCGCAAGTCCCGCCGGATCTACACCGCGCAGATGCTCGTCGCCTTTGCCTGCGTCGCGCCCTGCGCCGTCGCCAACCCCCGCGTCGCGGCCGTATTTGTGCTGCTCATCCCCACGATCCACGTGATCGGCCCCGTGCAGCGAGGCGCTCGCGGGGCTGACCTGATCCCCGTCCTCAAACGCACCGCCCAGATCGACCTGGGCTTCGGACTCCTTCTAGGGTTAGCGCTGGCATTGGCGGCCCGGTAGCCGACCGACCGAGGATGCGCAGGTCACCCTGTGGTGCGATTCGCCCCTCGCTGCGGTTACCCTGGTGGCGTGGGCAAGATTCTGCTCGGTTGGGTGCTTCCGATTGCGCTCATGATTTACGTCCTCGTCGACTGCGCGCAGGACGACGAGGTCGAGCGCACCCAGATCCCCAAGGGCCTGTGGATGGTCCTGGTGATCGTCCTGCCCTATGTCGGACCCATCGCCTGGCTCGTGGTCTCGAAGATCGCTCGCCCCCGAGGCGGCGGACGCACCGGCGGTGGAGATGGCACCGGTGCCCCGTGGCCCGGCCGCCCCCAGCGCCGCCCCGGCCCCTCCGCCCCCGATGACGACTCGGACTTCCTCCGCCAACTCGCCGAAGAGCAAGCCCGCAAGCGCCGAGAACAAGGCCGAACGGAAAAGCCGAAGGAAGACCCGGCCTAGGTTTCGTCGGGGTGGTCCGACGCTTCGCACCCCGGCAGGCCCCGCGCAGCTTCCTAGGTCAAGGTCCGCACATAACTCGCGTGGCTCAGCCGCGGCCCGTCGAAGTGGAGCGAGGTGATCGAGGCGAGGGCGCATTCGCGTCGGCGCGGGTCGTGGATGAATCCGCGCCCGTGGGCAGCGAGCCAGGTCAGCCAAATGGGGAGTTGGTGGGTGACGATCACCGCCTCCTGACCCTCGGCATGCGCCCGCGCATCCCCGATCGCCGCGCGCATCCGGGTCGCGATCTCCTCATAGGGCTCGCCCCACGAAGGTCGCACCGGGTTGCGCAGGTGGACCAGATTCCTGGGCTTGAGCAGGAAGGGGATCGTGACGACTTGCCCCTCGAAGTGGTTGGCCGCCTCGGTCACACGCTCGTCCTCGATCGCGGTGAGACCAAACTCACGCTCGATCGCCTCGGCCGTTTGCCGCGCCCTCATCAGCGGTGAGGAGACCAGGTGCACGATGGCGCGTCTCGCCCGGCCATCGCCCCCCGCCAAGTGCTGGGCTGCTGTGCGTGCCATCTCCCGGCCGCGTTCGCTGAGAGGGAAACCGGGGGCCTGTCCGTACAGGACCTTGCCCGGGTTGTCCACCTCGCCGTGCCGGACAAGGTGAACCGTCGTGTGGGCCATAGCCCCAGTCTGACATGCGTCGGCCCCTGCAACCGCGATGCAATGGCCGCGTCCGTCACCAAGCGGCCGACAGGCACGAGATACTGGTGCGGTCATGAAAGTGTCCAAGGCTCCTGCCGCCCCCACCGTGTCGCAACCGCCGCCCGGTTCCGCGGCTGCGTTCTTTGACATCGACAACACGGTGATCCGGGGCGCGAGCGCCTTCCACTTGGCCCGGATGATGCGCCGCCGCGGCCTGGTCTCCCGCCGCTCGATCACCCATCTTGCCTGGCGAAACCTCCGCTACCGGATCCTGGGCGAGCGTCAGCGCGACATCGAGGCCACGCGTGCGGAGTCCCTGGCGATCATCGGCGGCATCCCCGTCGCTGAGATCCTCGTCGCGGGCGAGCAGCTCTACGACGAGGTCCTGGCCCTGCGCATCTTCCCCGGCACCCAGGAGCTCATTGACCAGCACCGCGAGGCCGGGCACGAGGTGTGGTTCGTCTCCGCGACCCCCACCGAGGTCGGCACCCTCATGGCGGGCCGACTCGGGGCGACCGGCGCCCTGGGAACCAACGCCGAACGGAAAGACGGCTTCTACACCGGCGATCTCCAAGGGGACCTCCTCCACGGCCAAGCCAAGGCCGACGCCGTCGAGAAGCTCGCGAGTGAACGAGGCTTTGACCTAGCCCACTGCTTCGCCTACTCAGATTCGATCAACGATGCTCCCCTGCTGAGGCTGGTCGGCAATCCCTGCGGTATCAACCCCGACCGCCGCCTGCGAGCCCTGTGCGCCCAGCAGGTCTGGCCCGTCCGCGAGTTCCGAGGCCGCCGCCGCGCCGTGCGCCGCCCCCTGCGAGCCGCCTCCAACGTAGGCGCCTGGTGGGCCGCCCTCACAGTAGTCTGGGCCGTCCTGCGCCGCCTAGCCCCCCACCGCCGCCGCCCCCGCCCCCGCCCCTAAGCCGCAAAGGTCACTCCGGTCCAGGCAGAGGTCACTTCGGTTCAGGCAGAGGTCACTTCGGCACGTTTGCGGCTTGGGTTGTCGTCTCTGCGACGCTGTGACCTGCGGAAACGCTGTGGCGCCTTCCGGCGCGGGACGCCCCACGTACCGAACTGACCTTTGCTCGGATGTGGACGATGGCGGAGCGCGGCTACTTCTTGTTGCGGCGCTGGTGGCGAGTCTTGCGCAGCAGCTTGCGGTGCTTCTTCTTGGCCATCCGCTTGCGGCGCTTCTTGATCA
>WQYN01000054.1 GCA_009781225.1 Micrococcales bacterium
ACCTTGACCTTCAGCTTGGCACCCTTGTCGGCTGCCTTGATCTTGTAGGTAGCCTTCGTGGCCTTGGCAATGGCCTTGCCATTGCGGAACCACTGATAGGCGAACTGCGGCTTGGGAGACCAAGCACCCGTCTTGACTACCAGCTTCTTGCCGACCTTGACGATCTTCGGCTTGGCAGTCTTGGCGAACTTGGCGTCCTTGACCACACCGGAAGCCACCGCATTGGCAACGCCGGCCGGAGCCAGAGCAGCCTTGGCGGCGAGAGCCGGGGTGAGACCGGAGCTCGAGACCGGCGAACCAACTGGCTTGAGCCGTGCAGCAGCGATCTTGACGACCAGCTTGCTTTGGGCATCGGCCACCGCCGCCGGAGTCGCATTGGCGTCGTTGTACACCGCAAGAGCGGCGTTGTACTCGGCCTGCAGTCCATCGAGCGATGACGGCACGTAGTCCGCGGAGTGGTTCAGGATGTCGAGAGCCACCTGCAGCGCGCCGTAGAGGCTCGCCTTGGCAGCCTTGAGCTGCAAGCCGTTAAGAGCAGCCCGCAGGGCCTGGACAGCGAGATCAACATCGTAGAACGATGCGATCGCGTTGGCCTCGACGACCTTGCCGGCGGCAACAGCCGTCGCCAACGGTCCCCATGTCTCCGGGGTGTAGTCCGCAGACTTCAGGGTCTCGGCAACAGCGATGAGGGCACGCAGGGTGTCCTTGTCGCCGAGCTCGAGAACCCTGGCGAGGGCCTTGGCAAGAGACAGCAGCTGTGCGTCGATCTGAGCCTGGGTTGGTGCGCCCGCGAGCAGAGCCTCAGCAGCTGCGACCTCTGTTCCCAGGGCCGCGATATGCGTCGGCACGTACTTCGAGGCATTGGCCAGAACGCCCTTCGCTATCGCGATGAGCTCGCGCAGCGCCGATTCGTTCGAAGCCTCGACCAGAGCGTTCCGGGTAGACACGATCAACGCTGCTGCAGCAGCAGCAGCGTTCTGCGTCATGTACGGTGCCGCGAGCAGTGCCTCGGCATCGTTCACGGCATTCTGGAACGGAATGTAGCTCGCCAGAGTCCAGCGACCCACATCAGACATGAACAGCTTGGAGATCTGGACCTGATACTCCAGGGCCATACGATCACCAGCGGTCGCCAGCTTGAGAACGGTAACCGGCACGGTCACGGCCTTGTTGATGCCCGCATCGGAGAAGATGATGAGCGCATCGTAGGTGCCAGCGGCCGCGAAGGTGTGGCTGCCCGAGATCACGAAGCCGCCAGAGCCGTCTGCCACGGCGGTGCCAGCCCCAAGGGCCGTCCCGTCGCCCCAGAGAATCTGAACGTCGGAGATCGTCGCAGCCTCAGTGTCCGTGATGGTTCCGAGAGCGCCCGAGAACGGAATCGTCTCGACCGCAACCGGGTTCGCAGAAACAACGCTCGGCTGGACCAGAGGTGCAGTCAGCCGGATGCTGTCGATGAAGCCGTTGGCGTAGCCATTCTGCGTGCCCGCGCCTGAGGCCTCGGTGTAGACGCCCCAGTGGGCGATTGCCATCTGATGCTCTTCGCCCTTGACGGCGCCTGCGAACACCTTGGTGATGTCCAGCTTGTAGTACTTGAACGCAGCCCGCTTGGCGGGATCAATCGTGAAGTCAAGCTCGGCACCACGCGAGGTGAACCGCTGGCCGACCTGGGTGTCAACAAGAGTCCAGTTGACGTCGTCGTTCGAGCCGAGCAGGTTCCAGCTGTCCGGGTCCGACATAGCCGAGGTCGTAGCAATCGAGGTGGTGAAGGTCTCATCCGGCATCCACGTATCACCGGGAATGAGGCTGGCGGCGGAACGCACAACGTACCGTGCCAGGGTGGTCGGCGCGGCGAACTCATACTTCGCCCACCAACCCTCGGCCGGGTTCTCGTTCCTCCCAGCAATCCCCGTCGGCGGGAACTGGTTCATCTTGAACGTCGGGAAGGACAGCCACGAGGGGCTCGTTGCCGAGTCGAGGATGTTGGTGACAGCCTGGGTCCTGGAATGGCTCTGCTCGTTGTTCGTAGTCACGGCCGGGGCCGGGCTCAGTGCCGAGACGAAGTTGCCCTTCGAGCCGGCATAGGCGTCGCCCTTGAAGGCAACCACGATCTTCGCCAGAGTCTTGCCCGTGGCGGCCGCCGGGAAGGCAACCTTCACGTTGTTCCACAGGTTCGCCTTGAGATCAGCCGGCGACGGGAGAACCGCACCAGCGAGCTCGGACAGGTAGGTCCCATCGGCGAACTTGACGTCAACGGCCACATTCTTCGAGTTGTCGTTGACCTGGCTGCTGCCAACCTGAGCGGCGTCCACCGGACGGATCCAGTAGTCGAGCTTCATGCCCGGCACGACGGTCCCGGAGACGTCCAGGATCTCGTTGCGCGCAACGGCGTTTGCGGCGGTCGCGCGGCCCGAATAGGCGAGCCGGTTGGTGCCGTACTGAGTCGTCAACGCGCCCACCGTGCCAGTGCCTGAGGCGACCGACACGTTGGTCCAGCCGGTGGCCGTCGGGTTCTGAGACCCGGCTGCCAGCATGGCCGTCTGACCAGACTCGAAGCTCGTCCGAGCCAAGGCCCGATCGGCTCCGCCAAAGACGTCGACATCAATGACGATGGGACGCTGAGGATCGCCCGTCGAGGACACAGCCTGAATCTCAACCTTGTGCCTGCCAGGCGTTGCGTTCGGCAAGGCGACAAAGTTGATGTTTGCCTGCGCAAGATAGGCGGCATTGAAGGTGTTGAACGTGCCAGAGGCGGGAGAAGCCGTGATGCCGTCCTGAACAGGAACAGACCAGGTCACAGTCTCGTCCCGAGTCCAGAAGACCTTGGTCGCCGTGAGCTGGACGGGGTTGTCCGCCACGGCACCGACTTCCACGTTCACCTGGTGGCGGTTCGCGGTCATCGAGAATGTCTTCTCACCGTACCGGTCTTCGGGAACCTCGTTCTCGCGGCCAGCACCCCAGTTCGAGGGGTTCGGGCCGAGGACAAACTCGAGCTCGTGGTGCCCAGACATCCCGCTGATCAGCGATGCCGGGAGGTAGCGCTTCGTGTAGTTCAGCCCGTCGAGCTTCACCGACTGGATGTAGCGGTTTACCTGGCCGGTCAGATTCTGGACCGCCGAACCAGGGGTCCACTCTTCAGCCCCGGGGGCCGAGATGTGGATCGAGTTGCCACCCTCACGCTGGATGAGAATGTCGGAGAACCACGGCGTGGAGATCGACATGTCGGCAGAGGTCGTGTCGGCGTTGAAGAGACCCATCATCAGCATCGCTGCGAAGGAGCTCATTGCGCCGAGGTCATCATTGCCAGGCATGGCGCCCGTTGCACGCCACTTGCCGCCGGCATAGGAGTTGATCGCCCACGGGGCGATCCAGACGTTTTGGACAACCTGCGGTGTCATGCGCTGGGCTTTCCACGGAGCATCGGTCCAGTTGTAGTAGATGGGGGCAACAAGGGCGGGCTCATTGCCATGTGCCCAATAGCCGGTCGATGTGCCGGCTGTGAAGAGCCAGCCGCCCGTGAAGCTAGTCTCGCCGAACGGAGCGCGGAAGAACGCGTCGAGACGCTTCTCTGCCGCATACCGCCCACCACTGGCCTCAACCAGGCCGGCAACGTCGTGCTGGACCTGCCAGTTGTACGTCGAGTTGACGCCCTCAACGCACCCGCCGCTGTTGTTCCAAGCCCACGTACCCCAGGTTCCATCGAGGTTGCGGACACGAACCGAGTTGCGGGCCTCGACGCCCCCAGCCCCGTAGTTGTTCGTGTAGGCGTTCGGATCCCACTGGTTAACCCACCAGTTCGACCGCTCACGCCAGTACTTGTAGTCCTCTTCTTTCCCGAGGTACTTCGCCAGAACAGCCCTGCCGGACTCGCCAGCAATGAGCTCTGTCGCCGTGGACATCGGGCCCCACCCGTTGGCGGTCGCCGGCAGGAAGCCGAGGCGGATCCACCAGTCGAGCGAGGGAATCTGGCCCAGCGGGGAAACCGAGGAGATCGCCGAGAAGTCACGGCGAGTCGGGTAGCGGCCTGCAGCGTCCAAAGAAGCGTAAGCCTCTTCGACGTTGAAGTTCGTTGCGCCGAAGGCTACCGTCGCACCGACGACAGCCGCAGCCGGGTCACCGACCATAACGTGAGTGCCGCCCATGGCGTGCTGCCAGCGGTCCCATTCCCCTCGACAGGAGGGGTCAGCGACCGAATCCCAGCAGCGAGTGCCGCGGTTGTTGAACTTGTTCTGGTTGGCGTAGTTCAGCAGCGAGCTGGCAACGTCTGCACCCGCTTGCGGGAACAGCCACGCCATGATCTGGCCGTTGTTCCGGTAGGTGTCCCACAGGGAGTAGGTGTGGTATTGGTGCTCCTGCTCGGGTCTCAACTGGTGACCCCAGGGCTCACCCTCGAAGCCTGCGTACTCCCGGTTGACATCGTCGGCCTTGTAGACGGCGACGAAGGAGTGGTACAGAGCGGTGTAGAAGGAGTAGGCCGAGCGGTTGTTCGGGTTCCCGAGCTGGATCGCCGGATCGGGAATCTTCACGTGGCCCAGAGCCTCGTTCCACGCCTGGTGGGCGGCAGCCCGGGTCGCCGCGAACGTCGGCCGGAAACCATAGCTGTCGACGGGTTGCTCAGCGGCGAGGTTGAGCCGGGCGTTCGCGACCGACACATAGGAGATGCCAACGCGGACGTTAAGGGTGTTGCCGCCCATCGATGTGTCAAAGGTGATGTAGCCACCTGCGCCCTTGCCAGCCGTGGGCCGGCCAGCCTGGATGGCGCCCGAGGCGTTGACCGCGTCGGCCCAGCCATAGGTGTTGCCGCCACGAGCTGAGGTCACGCCAGGCTGCAGACTCCGGTCGAGCCAGGTCCCGTAGGCCGAGAACGGCTGATCGAACTGAATCGAGTAGTAGAGCGTGTAGTAGCCCCTGTTGACGTGCCGCTGGGAGCCGATGTTCGGTCCACAGAAGTTGCCCGACGTGGCCCAGCCCTCAACGGTCCGGGCGGCCGGATTGACCGTCACCGATGCGTCGTTCGTGCCGTCAATGCCCTCCGCAGCGCGAATGAGGAACGAGGCGGTATTGGTGGGCGTGGACGGGTAGGTAAACAGGCCATGGCCGGTCCGGTCTGTCGCCGTCAGTCGAGTGTCAACGCCGTTGCCGAGGCCGACGTGGTAGTAGCCAGCCTCTCCGTCCTCATTGGCGTGCAGAATCTCTGCCCGGATTGCGTTGGTGGTCGCGGTGTCCATCGACGGAGGGGCCACAGTCACGTCACCTGGCATCGGGAAGAGGGGCACGTCGCCGCTGGCCCCGTTACAGCCGGGTCCCGAGACATGGGCTAGGCCAAAGCCACGGGTGAACTGGTTGGTGTTGGCCCACTGGTACCCGCCCGCGCTCCCGCCGAAGTAGCCGAGCTGGTCGGGATAGTTGGCGGCCGTCGCCGAAGTGATGGACACGTGGACCGGCGAGAACGCGAGCATCCCGTAGGGGAGGATTGCCCCTGGGAACACGTTGCCGCCGTTGGACGTGCCGAGAAGGGTGTCGACATACGACGCCGGATCGGTGATGTAGTCGGGCGCCGCGTTCGCGGTGCCCGTCCCGACCAGGCCCGTGAGGGCCAGGCCGAGTCCTGCCACAACGGCAGGAGCACGCCAACGGCGTGCCTTAGTTGGTGATAGCAATTCTTGTCTCCTTTGGCCTCTTGAGAGCTGAAGATCCCTGTCCGTCTTCGGACAAGGACTGTTGGGCCACATCGCCACGAGGGTTCCTGTTCCTGCGTCGGCGACTGCGCCCAGAGAAAGGCTACACCACCCCCGCCCCTCTGAACAGGACTCTCCGACGCTGTGTTGTGCCCGGCAAGCACCCCGTCCACGAAGCCAACCCCGCAGGTCAATGCCGGCCAGCCGGCCTCCACGCAGGTCGCCCCGGCCACAGAGACACCTGCATCCGCCGCCACGGGGACAACAGGGGCTTCGAGGCGCCACACGCCTCGTAGACCCCCACATCCCATGGCGACGGACGCAGGCCTTGGAAGACGCTCAGGTCAGTCGCTCAGGGCTCGCTGTGAACGCGCGCGCCGAGCGAGGCAAGCCGCCTTGATGAAACCGCAGTTCACAAGCTGAGGTTTCGAGGCCTTCTCCCCCGACCTGAGGATTGTGCGCCGCTAGAGAGGACTCTCCGCTGGCCCCTGATACACCAGCAGATCAACGGATCCGGTCCCACCGGTGATGGTGACCGTCCCGCTGCGAGGCGAGTTCGTCTCGTTCTCCTCGACAGAGACCTGGAACGGATCCGGTTCAGTGACTCCTGAGCTGGGATCAACCGACAGCCATGACTCCGAGGTGGAGGCGGACCAAACGCCGCCGGTCGTGATGTCGAGGTCAATTGACTGTGGCAGCGCGTTCGGCCCCCACCACGCCTGGCTGACGCAGAGGTAGCTACTCGCGCACTCAGGTCCGGTGGTGGGTCCCTGTACCACGACGATGTCGATGGAGTAGGTCCCGGCAACGATCGTCACCGTGTCACTCCGCGGCTGGCCCGTCGTGTTTTCCTCGACCGTCAGCACAAGTGGGTCGGGCGACTCGTCTCCTGAGTCCGGATCGAGCGCCAACCACGAATCGTTGTAGATGGCATACCACATGCCACCGGTCGTCATCTCGATGTCGGTGGACTGCGGAGCCGCATCCGGGCCCCACCAGATCTCTTCGACACACAAGACTCCCGAGCACTGCCACCACTCGGGATCCGAGAGCATCGAAGCGGTGGTCGCAGACACGGTACCCAACGACGCCATGCCGTGGGTGATCGTCTTCGTGGTTGGCGCCGCGGCAGCGGTGTCGACCCCCGAAGACGGGAAGGCGCCGGCAGCCACGAGGCCGACGACGCCGAGGATAGTTGCCCAGACCCGCGACGCGCGCGGCCCATGAGCAGTGGATGAAGCGGCAAAAATCATGCCCTGTCCTTTCCATTGGGCGCTGAGAGACCGGGGTCACTCAGCTTTCGGAAGACAGCCGAGGAGAGGAGTTTGATCGGGGCCCCAAGTCTCCACCTCGGCTCTTGTTCGCTCCCCTCTGAGGGAAGCTCGCGCGCTGGGAACCATGGTAGGCCAGAGGCGTTCGGTTTGAACCCGCAACTTTGTAAGCTCTTCGATGCACGCTCCTTGATCAGGTCTTCTACAAGCAGATCTCCATCTCACCTGTCGAACACTCGACCGCAGCGGGCGCGACGCACTATCCTGTTCCCTTCGGCTTCTACAAGGAGGTACGCAGTGAACCGACGATGGCGGCACGTGGCCATGGCGACGATGATCGCTCTTCTGCTGGGGGCATGCACCCAGGGACCCCCTCCGCTGAAGCCTCGCGAGCCAACGGGAGCTCCCTCGGACTCACTGCTCGTGATCGGGCCTGGCGCCGAGTGGCCCGAGCACGTGGACGTGCCGAATGCGGCGTTCGCCGACGATCCCGAGGCGGCACCCTACGACTCCGATGAGCTGCTTCCTGCCCCGGCGCTCGATGGACTCGCCATCTACCCGGTGTGGACGCCTGAGTCCGAGGACACCGAGAGCATCACGTTCATTGACGGGAACGGACAGACCGTCTCAGGCAAGACATACCAGAGCTTCCACGTCTGCATCGGACCCGATGGTGCGGCAAACGCGGTTCTCGCGCGCGAAGGAATGACTCCCTACGGACAGGTTGCAGAGGGCATGACGGTCAGCACCGACGTCCTCGACCCTGGGACCGGCGCCCTCCTGTTTACGAACCCAACCTCGCTGTGGTGCCTCGCCGGCTCTGACTACGCCGTGATGTTCGAGTACAGCGGGTACGACTTCACCGGCCGCGGAGGCGTCGTCAGTCTCAAAGACCGACGGATCGTAGTCGACCTTGTCAGCGGATGGAGCTTCGCTGCCATCGACTCGCACACCATTGACGTGGTGACCGCTGATGGCAACACAGTCCGGGACTTGGACACCGGGCAAGTATTCGAGCACCAGTACGAGGTTCCAAGACTCCCCCGATGGCTGAGGCTCCCCGAGACCTACTCGCGGACGGCGTCGCTTGTTGCGGACACCGGCGGTGCTGATGGCATCTACTTCCGATTGGGATCCGATTGGACCTCAGATGCGTTCGCCGGCGTGCCCACGTGGTACAGCGAGAACACCGCGGTCCTGGTGGGTGACACCCCGGACGACGTCCGCCTTGTGGATCGAAGCGGCGGCGTGTTGGCTGAGGGGTACTCCAAGATCATGCCCATCGGCGTTGACGTGCTCTTGGCGTGCATCGTGGCGTCCACCGAGGCGTGCGAGAGGACAGGCGTCATCAGGGCTGACGGGACCTGGCTTGTTCCCCCTCCCGATGCAGAAATGGCCTATCAGGTCGTCGGCTATGCCGAGGATCATGATGCCGCCGCGGCGCGCCTCACCGTGTTCGGCCCAAGCGGTCTGATTGACCTCGTGGACGTGGAGTCGGGCACGTCGACCCCACTTCCCGATGCAGGCCAAGTCATCTACGCCGAGGACTCGACCGCCAACTGCGCAGGGTTCGCGCCCCAGGGTGTCGGCGGCTTCGGGATCCCGACATGGGAGACACCAGGCGGGTTTGTACGCGCCGACGCCAAGCTCGTCGCCCTGCCCGACGGCTACCACGTGGCTCCATCCGCCGACGACCCACTCCTCCTCGACCGCGCCTGCGAGACCGTCACGACGATCAACAGCTTCCCGAACGAGATTGCCGACAAGTACCCACCCGAGCTCACCTTCACCAGCGACGGCAAGATGCTCGCCCCCGGCGTCAGCGTCAAGCACACCCTAGGACCCGGCCTCACCTGGGTCACCTGGGGCGACTACCGCGGATACCTCACCACCGACGGCCACTGGCTCTGGCGAGCCGGCGGCCCCACCCAAGACTGACCCACCCCCACCCCAGGTTGACCCACCCGCACCCCCACCCCAAGGCGAGGGGCGCGCTGGAGCTCCCCTCGTCATCGTCCATCCTGGACCTAGGAGGGGAGGGCTAGGGGGTGCGCGGCGCGAGCGTCCACTTGACCTTCCGGCTTCTGCGGTTCTCCGTCGGCTGGGCGAGTCCCTTCGCCTCCAAGGCGCGAAGGTTCGCGCCCACACCCGCGCGGGAGAGACCGGTCTCCGCCATGAGATCGGCCGTTGACTTCGGGCCGGTCGCGAGCGCCGACAGGATCGCGTTCGCCGAGGTCTTCTCGCGTCGGGGGGTGGGCGAAGTCTCCATGGCGGGGCCCCCGGCTGCGGGCCTGTCGCGGCTCGACAGTTCAGCCGTGAAGATGCCCCCGGACGAGCGCAACCTGAGAGGCTCCATCCCGAAACTCGCCAGCTCGGACGCAATGGTTCGAATGCCGCTGCCCCGGTTTTCACACACCGTCCGATTGGTGCCTGGGATCTCGACGTCCTCCAGGAGGCGGGCCAGAGCCGCGTTCCGAGACGACGAGACGGTGCCCCGCAGCAGCTCCGTCGTGGAAGCCGCCCCAAACAGGCCGCCGGGATTGAGGAAAACCAGCCTGTCCGGGTACATTTCCACCCTGACCTGGCTGCCCTGGGCCAGCGCATTGTAGTCGCGGTGCATGAGAGCGTTGACAACAAGCTCCCGAACTGCCTCGACCGGGTATTCCCAGACGTCCTCACGACCCGCGCCACTGATGACCGAGCGGCGGGTCATGTTCCGCTGTACGGCTTCGAGTAGTCCTGAGACCATCATGGGGATCGGGCCGTCGAGAGCGGCGTTGTCGAGGAACCGAGTTCCATCGCGCATGGCACGACCGTCCGTCGTCGGGTAGGACACGAAGGTGACGTTCAACTGGGGGAAGAACTGTTGGGGATAAGTCCCCAGGGCGAGGAGACCGGCCACCGTGACCTGGCCCTCGTCGCCGCCCCTTGGTGACACACCCGCCATCCGGAGGATCTCCGACGTACCAAAGCGCGAGAACGCGTGGCCGCGCCTGTGGCGGAACCGGTCCACTAGCCGATTGACTTCTTCCTGGTCAAGATCGGTGAGGCCGGCCCCTTGGACTGTCGCGATGTCGTCATGGGCGCCGCCTCGCGGCTGGTTGATCTCGACTTGCTGGGAGTCCGTTCCCGCGACTCGGGCGCCCTCTACCAGCGCAACCACTGCCTCCTGCAGGGACACAGCTCCACCTCCTTCACATGCCACATTTCTCACCACATGCTACACCAAGACTTGGCATGTAGCATGTGAGCGACTCGCTGAAGGCTTCCGTGCCTGAGGTCCCCTCGTCATCGTCCGTTTAGGTGTCGCTGGCCTCCTGATCGCCCAGGCTGAGCGGGGAGAGTCCGCCCACGTCACGACCCTTGACCGCGGGGACGACGGCTGGGCATGAGCGCGCCGCCGAAGTGGCGCTGACGCACCGGCCTTGCCGGGGCACCGGACGTTGCCACGGCCCGCCGGTTATCCTTTACACTAGTGGTGCAGCTGTGGAGGAGTACCTACAGGAGGTGAAGGCCATGGCCGACCAGGCGCTACTGGCCGCGTTGCCAACCGTCTTTCGATATGGCGAGGCTACCGAGGCTATCGGCGAACGGCAGCTTCGGAACCTGGCCGACCGGGGCCAGATCATCCCGATGGCGCGAGGCTTGTACCGCAAGCGCGACTGGCTGGGCGACGAGGACTTGGCCGAGATCGCTGCCAAGTCCAAGCAGGCCACCATTTGCCTGCGCTCTGCCCTGGCACGGCATGATCTGATCGACGACATCCCCGCCAGCATCGACATCGCCATCCCGCGTGGCGCATGGCAACCAACGCTGACGCCCCCGATCAGATGGCACCACTTCGACCACGCCACGTTCGAGGTCGGCCGTGGCAGTATCGACATCACCGCTGGCCTGTCCATCGGCTTGTACTCCCCTGAGCGCAGCATCATCGACGCCTACCGGCTGCGTCACCTCCAAGGCCCGGACATGGCAAATGAGTCGCTGAAACGTTGGCTTCAGCGCGGAGGCCAACCATCAGTTCTCCTCAAACTCGCTGACGCGTTCCCTCGTGTCCTGCCGGCGATCCGCTCCACTTTGGAGGTGCTGCTATGAGCCGTGTCACCAGAGGCACCCCGGAGTCCGGGTCCGCGTGAACACAACCTTGGCAACAGCGCGGTTGCGTATCCATGTCGATATCAACGTGGGCGACCCGATCTGGCCCGAACCTACCCGAGTGTCTCTGCCGCGCCTACGCGGCGGCAATCCCATTGAGCTGGCCGGATACCCGCTGCACATGGTCTACGCGGAGAAGATCATCACCGCCATGCAGCGGGGAACGGCCAACACCCGCTGGCGAGACTTCGGTGACGTGTACACCTTGATGCGACAGCACCCGATTGACGGCACAGCGCTCCACCGTGCCTGTGCGGAAGTCGCCACCCACCGCAAGGTAACCGTGGAACCGCTAGGCCTTGTTCTTGATGGGTATGCAGAACTGGCCCAGGCCAGGTGGGCCATGTGGCGGAGACGTGGAGGGTTCGACCATCTACCTCAGGACTTCGCCACTGTCCTGGCTGCGGTAATTGCTTTTGCCCACCCGCCGCTAGCCGGTGAGGTCGACGGACTGTCCTGGGACCCCAGCTCCCTAGCTTGGCAGTGACCCCACGCCAGCAGAATCCGTCACAGCCACATCATACCTGTAACGATTTCTGTCGCTAGGAGGAGTGGTCGCCGTGTTTCCCACGAAACTCTCGTTCACGGGAAAACCCTCTCACCTGCACAAACATAGCATCCATGGTCGGGCTGGCGGTGAACCCAACACCACCCACCGTGGGCTCAAGCTGTTCCGATGTCCTGAGACATCACATGGTCGGGCTGGCGGGATTTGAACCCACGACCCCTTGACCCCCAGTCAAGTGCGCTACCAAACTGCGCCACAGCCCGTGGCCGACAACATCGCCGGACCGGCCGCGAGTCTAGCATCCGCCGGAGGTGGCGGGCGCGCGCGGTGGCGGGTCAGGGGCCGTAGTGGTAGCGGCAGGCTGCGACGAGGATGCCTCCGTCGTCGGCGATTCGGTAGACGAGGCGGTGCTCGTCGGTGATGCGCCGTGACCAGTAGCCGGAGAGTTCGTTGCGGAGGCGTTCTGGTTTTCCGATGCCCTCGTCGGGCGTGGCTTGCGCTGCCTTGATGAGCGTGTTGATCTTTCTCAGGATCCTGCGGTCGTTTGCCTGCCACCAGAGGTACTCGTCCCAGGCGCTGCCCGAGAAGGTGACGGTCACCCGTTGACCTCGACTAGTTCGCGAGGTGTTCCCGCCCCGGCCTCCAGTTCGGCAATCGACTCAAGGAGGCGCCGGGCGTTTGCCGGAGACCGCATGAGATAGGCCGTCTCCCGCATTGAGGAGTACTCGTCAAGGGAGATGAGGACGACGGGTTCGTGGCCTGCCCGAGTGACGATGGTCTCCTCGGCATCGTTTACTACGGCGTCGAAGGTCGCGGCGAGGTTGGCTCGGGCGTGGCTGAAGGTCACCGTCTTCATGGAGTCTGATTGTACACCTATCGGTACAACTGGGGGGGCTTTGGGCTCGGGGCGCCTGGGTTCCAGCCTGCCTCCCTCTACCGCCGGAGCTGCGGAGGAGCTTCCCTGTGCTCCTGGTGGTGGGCGTTACTGGGATCGAACCAGTGGCCTCTTCCGTGTGAAGGAAGCGCGCTACCCCTGCGCCAAACGCCCTAGCCAAGCTGTCAGTGAGCGATCATACCGGCTCACGCTGGGTTGCGTTCTCAAAGGGGGTCCGCCTGGACGAGTTGGGAGGAGGGTGAGGGAGGGGCGGGGGTGGGGGGCGCCATCGTGCGTCTGGGGCGGGGGGTGAGGATTGGCTTGGATGAGGGAGGGGCGGGGGTGAGGATTGGCTTGGGTGCGGGAGTGAGGATTGGCTTGGGTGCGGGCGGGGCGGGGGCGTGCCACAATGGGCGCGCATTTGTCTCGAAAGGTCGTTTTGTATGGCATCCCAACCCGTTGCTCGGCCGACCAACGCGCAGATCCGCCGATGGCGCACCTACTTGGCGGACGAGCTTGCGGAGGCGACCGTCTACCGGCAGCTCGCTGAGGGGCGCGAGGGCGAGGAGCGCGAGGTGTTGCTGCGGCTCGCCGAGGCCGAGGACCGGCACGCGGCGCACTGGCGATCATTGCTGCCCGAGGATGTTGAGGTACCCGAGCGCGGGTCGTGGAGGACGCGGGCGGTGGCGATGCTCGCCCGGCGGTTCGGATTCATTCTTGCTCTGGGGATGGCGGGGCGGCACGAGGTCAAGTCGTCGTACGACAAGGATCCGGACGCGCCCGCCTCGATGCGGGCTGACGAGAAGATCCACGCCGAGGTGATCCGCGGACTGGCGGCGCGGGGGCGGGCGCGGATCTCTGGGACGTTTCGGGCGGCGGTGTTTGGTGCGAACGACGGTCTGGTGAGCAACCTTGCCCTCATCCTCGCGATGGCGGGGGCTGGGGTGTCGAACCGGGTCATCATCTTGAGTGGGGTGGCGGGGCTGCTGGCTGGGTCCTTCTCCATGGCGGCCGGGGAATGGGTGTCGGTTCATGCGCAGCTCGAGCTGTTGGAGGCGGGTCGGGCTGACCCGGCGGCGACGCGAGCCATTGCGCATCTTGATGTGGGTGAGAACGAGTTGGCGCTGGTGTATCGGTCGCAGGGGCTGGACGAGGCTGCGGCGCGGGAGAAGGCGTCGTCGGTGCTCGCGGGGGTGATGGCGTTTGCCGAGGCCGACGCTGTGATCGACACGGAGAATGTGGGGACGACGTGGGGGGTGGCGATCTCCTCGTTCTGCTTCTTTGCTGGGGGGGCGGTTATTCCTGTCCTGCCGTTTGCTCTGGGGGTTGGCGGGCTTTCCGCGGTGTTTTGGGCTCTGGGGCTGGTGGGGGCGTCGTTGATGCTGACTGGGGGGTCGGTGGGGCTGTTGTCGGGGACCTCGCCGATTCGGCATGGGCTGCGGCAGATTGCCATTGGGTATGGGGCGGCGGCGGTGACGTTCGGGATCGGGTCGCTGTTTGGGGTGGGGTCGGGGTGAGGGGGGTGTTGGCTGGTGCCTGCGGGGGTGTGGTGCGGTGACCGGAGCGTTGCTGGGGATTCTGGTCAAGACTGTCGCCTGCGGGGGGATTGGGTATGGCATGCGGCGACGGGGGGCGTTCGACGCGGGAATGGCCGATGGGTTTACTGCGCTGCTGCTGTTCATCATCACCCCCTGCGTGGTGCTGACGACGGCGACGAGTTCGCATTCTCCTGACCTCGGCGGGGAGATCTTGGTGGGGATCCTCATTGCGTCTTTGTTCTTGGTTTGCGCGATGGGGCTGCTTCAGTTGGTGTCTCGCTGGCTGCCCTTGTCCGTTGCTCACCAGCGGGCCTTTGTCAACCTCTGCTGCCTGCCGAACGTGGGCTTCATCGGCATCCCCATCACGTACGAGCTGTTCGGGTCCCCCGGGGTCATGGTTGCCCTTGTGGTCAACCTTGTGTACAACGTCATCTCGTTTACCTGGGGGGCGTGGAACTTTGCCGGGACCGCACGGGTGCGCGACCTCCTCGCCAACCCCTCGGCCACGATCTCGCTGCTGGGGCTTGGGTTGTTCTTCCTCAACGTCCGCCTGCCTTCCGTGATCTCCTCCTGCCTGGAGATGATCGGAGGGACCATGACGCCCGTGGCGCTCTTTGTGGTCGGAATCAGTCTGGCGGAGAGTCGGTTCGGGGAGCTTGTTCGGAACTGGTGGGGGTATGGGGTCGCGGGGGTGCGGCTGTTGGTGCTGCCGTTGGGGCTGTTTGGGGTGCTGCGGGTGGTGG
>WQYN01000055.1 GCA_009781225.1 Micrococcales bacterium
GACGCCCACTCTTGCGTCAGCACCGGTGGGCGTGGAAGGCGCGGGCCGTGGTCTGTGCACGATGACCTCTCCCCCCCGATCGGGGTGCTGATTCTTCCGCTTGGCCATGCTGTTTCCGCTGTCGGCTCCGCCCCGTGGGGCCTTGCCCGGTCTGCCACCGTTACCCAACCCCTGACCCAGAAACCAGGGAGTGGCTTTGGGCGCTAAGCCGAAATCGGCTTAGCGCGCCACTAAGCCGAGGTTTTCCCCAAGCCGAGGTTTTTGGTGTTTGTGCAGGTGGTGGGCTTGGTGGGTGGGTGGCTTTCGACTTAGGGGTGTGGGGGTTGGCGCGGAGTGGGGTTTGTCGACGGGACGGGCGGGGTATGGGCTGTCGGGCAGGGCTGTCGGGGGGGCAAAGGTCATTTGTGCAGGTTTTCGCGGCTGCTGTCCGGAAGACGGTTTTTGTTTGCCCTGGTCAGCGGGTTGACGCCAAAACCGGCGGGCGTCCAAACGGTGCTAACACCTGCAAAAGTGACCTTTGCGTGCCGACAGCCCCGTCGTCGACCCCAAGGCAGCGGTGCCATGCGGCCCTCCCAGGCCATCACCCAGGGCAACACCGCTGTCACTCGGGGCCCAGTCCCCTCCCCCGCCTCTCCCCCGCCGATCGAACGCACTCTCGATGAGTTTCTGGCCCCAGAATTCCCTGAGATTCATCGAGAGGGGTTTCGATCGGCGGGGGTGGGGGACGGGTAGGCGTGTCAGCGTTGGTGATGGTGCCTTCGGCGGGTTGTGACGCATTGGTCGACGCTGACAGCGCGCGCGCCGCGCGCGCCCTACGTTGACTCCGAACCCCACACCCTTGATTGCGATGAGCCACCGACTATCTAGCGTGTCTCAGAGCCTTGCCGTCCACCTGGCCGCTTTGGCAGCGGTATCGCCACCCTGACAGCGACACCAACCCCCATCGCAGCGACAACTGGCCTCCGCCTCACGCCGCGCCGCCTCGCCTCACGCCGCGCCGCCTCGCGGCGCGGCGCGGGCTTAGGGAAAGACGAAAAGACCCCGAGCTGTACGACCTCGCGCCCATGGTGTACACTCGCTGGCTGTGTCTGAGCCCGGGCGTGCCCGGGAGAAAAAGCGCGTAAGGGCGACACACCCGAGCGCGTGACGCGGCAGGACCTTGGAGAACACCGGAAGGAAGCGAAGGCCCTAACAAGATGGCTGGACAGAAGATCAGAATCCGCCTCAAGAGCTATGACCACGAGGTCATCGACTCTTCGGCGCGCAAGATCGTCGACACGGTGACCCGAGCGGGCGCCAAGGTCGTCGGTCCCGTCCCGCTCCCGACCGAGAAGAACGTGTTCTGCGTGATCCGGTCGCCGCACAAGTACAAGGACTCGCGCGAGCACTTTGAGATGCGGACCCACAAGCGCGTCATCGACATCATCGACCCGACGCCCAAGGCGGTCGACTCGCTCATGCGGCTCGACCTCCCCGCCGACGTCAACATCGAGATCAAGCTCTAGGGGCCAAGGAACACCATGACCACGCTGAACCACGCCGCGAAGCCCATCAAGGCTTTGCTCGGCACCAAGCTGGGGATGACTCAGACCTGGGATGAGGCCGGCCACGTCGTGCCGATCACCGTCGTCGAAGTCGGAACCAACGTCGTCACCCTGGTCCGCACGGCCGAGAAGGACAAGTACACCGCCGTCCAGCTCGCCTACGGCCAGATCGACCCGCGGAAAGTGAACCAGCCCCTAGCCGGGCACTTCGCCAAGGCAGGAGTGGCCCCGCGCCGCCACCTCGCCGAGGTCCGCACCCCCGACTCCGAGAGCTACGAGCTCGGCCAAGAGTTGACCGCCGAGGTCTTCGACGCCGGGTCCATGGTGGATGTCACGGGCACGACGAAGGGCAAGGGCACCGCAGGCGTCATGAAGCGTCACGGCTTCTCCGGCGTCGGCGCCTCCCACGGCGCGCACCGCAACCACCGCAAGGCCGGCGCAATCGGCGCCTGTGCGACCCCAGGCCGCGTCTTCAAGGGCACACGGATGGCCGGCCGCATGGGACACACGCGCAAGACCATCCAGAACCTCACCGTCCACGCCGTTGACCCCGACAAGGGCCTCCTCCTGATCAAGGGAGCGGTCCCCGGCCCGCGTGGTGGCGTCGTGCTCGTCCGCACCGCAGTGAAGGGGGCGTGAGATGACCGGCATGGCGATTGACGTCATCGGCCGCGACGGCAAGAAGACGGGGTCGGCTGAGCTGCCTGACGAGCTCTTCGACGTCCAGACCAACGTTCCGCTCATTCACCAAGTGGTTGTGGCCCAGCTCGCGGCGGCGCGCCAAGGCACCCACTCGACCAAGACGCGCGGCCAGGTCCGAGGTGGCGGACGCAAGCCTCACCGCCAAAAGGGCACCGGCCGCGCCCGCCAGGGTTCGACTCGCGCCCCGCAGTTTGTCGGCGGCGGGATCGTCCACGGCCCCCAGCCGCGCTCCTACAACCAGCGCACGCCCAAGAAGATGAAGCGTGCCGCGCTGCTCGGCGCCCTGTCGGATCGCGCCCGCGGCGGCAGAATCCACGTGCTCGCCGACTTCGTCGAGGGTGATGTGCCGTCAACCAAGCAGGCAGTTTCCGCCCTGTCCCAGGTCACCGAGCGTTCTCGCGTTCTCGTCGTTCTCAATGTGGACGATGGCGTCACGCGCCGCTCGCTGCGAAACCTGCCTCAGGTTCAGATCACCACGCCAGGCCAGCTCAACACCTACGACGTGATGGTGAGCGACGACGTGGTCTTCACTCCCGGCTCGCTGTCGGACTTCGTCGCCAGCCGCATCCCGACGGAGGCCGACGTCGCGGCGGAGGCCGAAACCGAGGAGGAAGGCTGAGAGCATGGACATCCCCAAGAACCCGCGCGACATCATCATCGCCCCCGTGGTCTCGGAGAAGGCCTACGGGCTCATTGACCACGGTCAATACACCTTCGTCGTGGACCGCCACGCAACCAAGACCGAGATCAAGATCGCCGTGGAAAAGGTCTTCGACGTCAAGGTCTCATCCGTTAACACGCTGACGCGCCTGGGCAAGGCCCGCCGGACCCGGTTCGGGGTCGGTAGGAAGAAGACGAACAAGCGCGCCGTCGTCACCCTCCGCGAGGGGACGATCGATATCTTCGGCGCACCGCTCAGCTGAGGTAAGGGACTGATATGGCCATCCGCAAGTACAAGCCGACCACACCGGGCAGGCGAGGGTCGTCGGTCTCCGATTTCGCGGAGATCACCCGGACCACGCCCGAGAAGTCGCTGACGAAGCCGCTGACCAAGTCGGGCGGGCGCAACGCACAGGGTCGGATCACCGCGCGTCACCGCGGTGGCGGCCACAAGAGGGCTTACCGGCTTATCGATTTCCGCCGCCACGACAAGGACGGCGTGCCCGCCAAGGTCGCCCACATTGAGTACGACCCGAACCGGACCGCCCACATCGCGCTCCTGCACTACGCCGACGGAACCAAGCGCTACATCATCGCGCCGGACCGCCTCAAGCAGGGCGATCGCATCGAAGCTGGCCCGTCGGCCGATATCAAGCCGGGCAACAACCTGGCTCTTCGCAACATCCCGCTCGGCACTGTGGTTCACGCCGTCGAGCTGCGTCCGGGCGGCGGCGCCAAGCTCGCCCGTTCGGCCGGCTCCTCGGTTCAGCTCATCGCCAAGGAAGGTCGGTTCGCACAGCTGCGCCTGCCCTCCGGGGAGATCCGCAACGTGGACCTTCGCTGCCGGGCGACCGTCGGCTCGGTGGGCAACGCCGAGCAGTCCAACATCAACTGGGGCAAGGCCGGACGCATGCGCTGGAAGGGGCGTCGGCCCCATGTGCGCGGCGTCGCGATGAACCCGGTCGACCACCCGCTCGGCGGAGGCGAGGGCAAGAGCTCAGGAGGCCGTAGCCCTGTCAGCCCGTGGGGCAAGCCGGAGGGGCGCACACGCAAGCCGCGCCGTCCCTCCGACAAGTACATCGTCCGTCGCCGCCGCACCGGCAGGAAGCGCTAAGAGAGGGATAGGCCAGCACCAATGCCACGCAGCCTCAAGAAGGGTCCCTTCGTTGACTCCCACCTCCAGAAGAAGGTGGACGTGCAAAACGAGAAGGGCACGAAGAACGTCATCAAGACCTGGTCTCGTCGCTCGATGATCACTCCGGACTTCATCGGCCACACCTTCGCCGTCCACGACGGACGCAAGCATGTGCCGGTGTTCGTCACGGAGTCGATGGTCGGACACAAGCTCGGGGAGTTCGCTCCCACCAGGACATTCCGCGGTCACGTGAAGGACGACCGGAAGGCTCGGCGCCGCTAGGGCCGCGCGCAGGACAAGGGAAGGACACACGATATGGAAGCCAGGGCGAGCGCGCGATATGTGCGCGTCGCGCCGATGAAGGCACGCAGGGTCGTGGACCTCGTCCGGGGCAAGCCTGCCCAGGACGCTGTGACCATCTTGAGGTTCGCGCCCCAAGCTGCGAGCCGTCCGGTGCGCAAGGTCGTGGAATCGGCGATGGCCAACCTCCGGGTCAAGGCGGAGAAGGACGGCGCCGACTTCAACGAGGCGGACCTCGTCGTGGTCAAGGCCTACGTCGACGAGGGACCAACCCTCAAGCGGTTCCGCGCCCGGGCCCGCGGCCAGGGATCGCGCATCTTCAAGCGCACGAGCCACATCACGGTCGTGGTGGAGCAAACCGAGAAGAAGAAAGGCAGGACCCGCTAGTGGGACAGAAGGTCAACCCGCTGGGCTTCCGCCTCGGGATCACCACCGACCACCGCTCCCGGTGGTTCGCCGACTCGACGAAGCCAGGTCAGCGGTACCGCGACTACGTCGCTGAAGACGTCAAGATCCGCAAGCTCATGACCTCCGGCCTCGAGAGGGCCGGCGTGGCCAAGGTGGAGATCGAGCGCACCCACGACCGGGTGTGTGTCGACATTCACACGGCCAGGCCCGGCATCGTCATCGGGCGTCGTGGTGCTGAAGCGGACCGGATCCGCAGCGAACTCGAGAAGCTCACCGGCAAGCAGGTCCAGCTCAACATCCTCGAGGTCAAGAACCCTGAGATCAACGCTCAGCTTGTGGCCCAGGGGATCGCCGAGCAGCTGGCGAGCCGCGTCTCGTTCCGCCGCGCCATGCGCAAGGGCATGCAGTCCGCCCAGCGTGCGGGCGCCAAGGGCATCCGGGTCCAGTGCTCGGGACGCCTAGGCGGCGCGGAGATGTCGCGCTCGGAGTTCTACCGTGAGGGGCGCGTGCCGCTCCACACGCTGAGGGCCAACATCGACTTTGGTTTCTTTGAGGCCAAGACCACCTTCGGCCAGATCGGCGTCAAGGTGTGGATCTACAAGGGCGACATGACGGAGAAGGAATTCGCTCGCGAGCAGGCATCTCAGGCTCCTCGGCCGTCGCGTGGCCGTGGCGAGCGTGGGGAGCGTGGCGAGCGGTCCGACCGTCCGCGTGGCGGTGGCCGTCGCGGTGAGCGGTCCGGCGACGGCGCGCCCCAAGGAATGGAGGCCTGACGCCATGCTCATTCCCCGCAGGATCAAGCACCGAAAGCAGCACCGGCCCACCCGCCGGGGCATGGCTAAGGGCGGCACCACGATCGCGTTCGGTGACTACGGCATCCAGGCTCTCGAGCCCGCCTATGTGACGAACCAGCAGATCGAGGCGGCCCGTATCGCAATGACCCGCCACGTCAAGCGCGGCGGCAAGGTCTGGATCAACATCTACCCCGACCGCCCGCTGACCAAGAAGCCCGCAGAAACCCGGATGGGTTCTGGCAAGGGATCGCCCGAGTGGTGGATCGCCAACGTCAAGCCCGGCCGCATCCTCTTCGAGTTGGCTGGCGTCTCGGAGCCGCTGGCCCGCGAGGCGATGACGCGCGCGATCCACAAGCTTCCGATGAAGTGCCGGTTTGTCCGGCGCGAGGGTGGTGAGTAACCCATGGCGATTGGTTCGAAAGACCTGATGCCCGCCAAGCTCGACTTGCTTGACAACGAGCGGCTGATCGCGGAACTCGGCAAGGCGAAGGAGGAGCTGTTCAACCTCCGCTTCGCCTCGGCCACCGGTCAGCTGGAGAGCCACGGGCGCCTCAAGGCCGTGCGACGCGACATCGCCAGGATCTACACGATCCTGCGTGAGCGTGAGCTCGGCATCCGCACCGCACCGACCACGAATGTGGAGTGACACAGTGACCGAGACGAACGTCCCAGCTGCGGCGCCTGCGAAGCCGCGTGGAGAGCGCAAGACCCGCCGCGGCATCGTGGTGAGCGACAAGATGACCAAGACAGTCGTGGTCGAGCTGAAAGACCGGGTCAAGCACCCGCTCTATGGCAAGGTCATAACGCGGACCACGAAAGTCACGGCGCATGACGAGCAGGGGGAGGCCGGCATCGGCGACCTCGTGCTGTTGATGGAGACCCGCCCGCTGTCGAAGACCAAGAGGTGGCGCGTGGTGGAGATCCTGGAGAAGGCCAAGTAAAGAGTTCGGCAAGGCTCGTCGCCACCAGGCGGTGAGGACCGGCACGACGAAGGGTAGAAGGACATGATCCAGCAGGAGTCGCGGCTCAAAGTCGCCGACAACACCGGAGCCAAGGAGATCTTGTGCATCCGGGTCCTCGGCGGCTCCGGGCGGCGCTACGCCTCGATTGGCGACGTGATCGTCGCGACCGTCAAGGATGCGATCCCCGGAGCGGGCGTCAAGAAGGGCGATGTGGTCAGGGCCGTCATCGTCCGCACAAAGAAGGAGCGCAGGCGGCCGGACGGCTCGTACATCCGCTTCGACGAGAACGCGGCGGTGATCTTGCGTAACGAGAACGAGCCGCGTGGCACTCGCATCTTCGGTCCCGTTGGGCGTGAGCTGCGCGACAAGCGGTTCATGCGGATCATCTCGCTGGCCCCGGAGGTGTTGTGAACGATGGCGAAAGTCAAGAAGGGCGATCAGGTCGTCGTGATCTCGGGTCGGGACAAGGGCAAGACGGGCCGTGTGCTCGAGGTCATCACCGACCGTGATCGCGTCATTGTCGAGGGCATCATGCGTATGACCAAGCACACGAAGGTGGGCCAGGGAGCGCGTGGTGCCAGAACCGGCGGCATCGAGACGATCGAGGCCTCCATCCACGTCTCCAACGTCATGGTCCTTGACCCTGACACGAGGAAGGGCACCCGGGTGGGCCACCGCATCGAGACGATCGAGCAGGACGGGCGCGAGCGCACGGTGCGTGTGCGCTTTGCCAAGCGCTCGGGTAAGGACCTGTCATGAGCCCAGAGAAGAAGGCCCCCGCTAAGGCTCCGGCTAAGGCTCCGGCTAAGGCGCCCGCTAAGGCGCCCGCCAAGGGAAAGGCCCCGGCCAAGGACGCTCCCGCTAAGGATGCGCCCCCGGCTGAGCCGACGCCCAAGATCCCGCCGCGCCTCAAGACCCGCTACAAGGCGGAGATCACGCCGAAGCTGACCGAGGAGTTCGGCTACACCAACGTCCACCAGGTCCCCGGGGTGACGAAGATCATCGTCAACATGGGGGTCGGTGAGGCCGCGAAGGACGCCAAACTCATGGAGGGCGCCGTCCGCGACCTGACGATCATCACCGGGCAAAAGCCCCAGATCACCAAGGCCAAGCGTTCGGTTGCTCAGTTCAAGCTTCGCGAGGGGATGCCGATTGGCTGCCACGTGACGCTGCGCGGCGACCGGATGTGGGAGTTCCTCGACCGCCTGCTGACCCTGGCGCTGCCGCGCATCCGCGACTTCCGCGGACTGTCTGCCCAGCAGTTCGATGGGCACGGGAACTACACCTTCGGGTTGACCGAGCAGTCCATGTTCCACGAGATCAACCCAGACACCATTGACCGCCAGCGGGGCATGGACATCACCGTCGTCACGACGGCGCCCAACGACGAGGAAGGCAGGGCGCTCCTCAAGGCGCTCGGCTTCCCCTTCAAGGAGAACTGATATGGCGAAGACTGCACTGGTCGTCAAGGCGGCCCGCAAGCCGAAGTTCAAGGTGCGTGGCTACACGCGGTGCACCCGCTGCGGCCGCCCCAAGTCCGTCTACCGCAAATTCGGCCTGTGCCGCGTGTGCCTCCGGGTGCTCGCGCACGCGGGCCAACTCCCCGGAATCACCAAGAGCAGCTGGTAACCGACTACGCCGCAGGTCGCTCCCCAGAAGCGAAACCGCGGGCGAGGAAGGGCAGGAGCCCACACGATGACCATGACCGATCCGATCGCGGATATGTTGACGAGGTTGCGCAACGCCAACTCGGCGCACCACGACTCCGTCACCATGCCGCATTCCAAGCTCAAGGGCGCGATCGCCGAGATCCTCAAGGCCGAGGGCTACATCACCGGCTGGTCCGTCGCTGACGCACCAGTCGGCAAGTCCTTGACGATCACGCTCAAGTACGGGCCGAACCGCGAACGCTCTCTGGCGGGCCTCAAGAGGGTCTCCAAGCCGGGCCTGCGCGTGTACGCCAAGTCCACGAACCTGCCAAAGGTCTTGGGGGGCCTCGGGGTGGCAATCCTCTCGACCTCCTCGGGGCTCCTCACGGATCGGCAGGCCGCAAAGAAGGGTGTAGGCGGGGAAGTCCTCGCCTACGTCTGGTAGGGGGAACGCCATGTCGCGAATCGGCAAGATGCCCATCCCGATCCCGTCCGGCGTCGATGTCGCCATCGATGAGCGGCACGTCGAGGTCAAGGGCCCCAAGGGTGCGCTCGAACTCGACGTCTGCGAGCCGATCAGCGTCGCCCGGGGCGAGGACGGCGCCATCGTCGTCACTCGGCCCGATGACGAGCGACGCTCACGCAGCCTCCACGGCCTGACGAGGACGCTCATCAACAACATGGTGATCGGCGTCACAGAGGGCTACACGAAGAAGCTGGAGATTGTCGGGACCGGCTACCGCGTCACCGCCAAGGGCTCCGACTTGGAGTTCGCCCTCGGTTTCTCCCACCCCTGCGTGGTCCCGGCCCCACCCGGAATCACCTTCACGGTCGAGACCCCGACGCGCTTCACTGTCTCCGGCATCTCGAAGCAGCAGGTCGGAGAGGTCGCAGCGAACATCCGCAAACTCCGCAAGCCCGAGCCCTACAAAGGCAAGGGCGTGCGCTACGCCGGCGAGGTTGTCCGGCGCAAGGTCGGAAAGGCAGGCAAGTAGCGATGGCAACCAAGACCAGGGCCTCGGCACGCGCCAAGCGTCACCTCAGGGTCCGCAAGAAGGTCGTGGGGTCCGCCACACGGCCACGGCTCGTCGTCACGCGCTCGCTTCGCCACATGCTCGTCCAGGTGGTCGACGACGCCAAGGGTCACACCCTCGTCTCCGCCTCCACGATGGAAGCAGACCTCCGGGCGGACGATGGCGACAAGACAGCTCTCGCGCGCAAGGTCGGTGAGCGCGTGGCTGAGCGGGCAAAAGCTGTCGGAATCGAGACGGTTGTCTTCGATCGGGGCGGCAACAAGTACCACGGCCGAGTCGCTGCAGTGGCCGAAGGCGCAAGGGAAGGCGGGCTGACCCTGTGATGGCGACGATTCTCGAAAGGCAGGCCATCTGATGGCGGAGCAAGACCGGCGCGGCGAGGCTGCGCAGGACCGCGCAGGCGGACGCGGCGATCGCGGAGGCGATCGTGGTGGTGATCGCGGCGACCGACGTGGTGGCCGCGACTCTGGTCGGCGTGGCGGAGGCCGCGACCAGGACGATCGCAACCAATTCCTAGAGCGCGTTGTCGCAATCAACCGTGTAGCCAAGGTCGTCAAGGGCGGCCGGAGGTTCTCCTTCACCGCTCTCGTCGTGGTCGGCGATGGCGATGGCACGGTCGGCGTGGGCTACGGCAAGGCAAAGGAAGTCCCCGCGGCGATCGCCAAGGGCGTCGAGGAGGCGAAGAAGTCCTTCTTCAAGGTGCCTCGCATCGCCAAGACGATCCCGCATCCGATCCAAGGCGAGGCGGCGGCGGGGGTTGTGCTGCTGCGTCCAGCCGTTCCGGGGACGGGCGTTATCGCCGGTGGCCCGGTGCGCGCGGTCCTCGAATGCGCCGGGATCCACGATGCGCTCTCGAAGTCGCTGGGCTCCTCGAACGCGATCAACATTGTCCATGCGACGGTGGCGGCCCTCAAGGCCCTCGAAGCACCGGAGGCCGTGGCGAAGCGCCGTGGGCTTCCGACCGAACGAGTTGCCCCGGCTCGGCTCTTGCGCGCCCAGGCGGCATCGGAGAAGGCAGCGGCGAGCGCCGCTGCGGCGACGGGAGGCGAGGCGTAATGGCCCAGCTCAAGATCCAGCAAGTCCGATCGAAGATCGGCACCAAGCCCAACCAGCGCGAGACGCTGCGCACACTCGGCGTCAAGCGGATTGGCGACATCGTCATCAAGGAAGACCGGCCGGAGATTCGCGGCATGGTCAAGACGGTCTCGCATCTGGTGACGATGGAGGAGATCGAGTCCGATGGCTGACGAGAAAGACGTCGCCCCCGAGGTGGAGGCGACCGAGAAGCCCAAGGCCAAGCCCAAGGCTGAGCCGAAGCCCAAGGCTGAGCCGAAGCCCAAGGCTGAAGCCAAGCCCAAGGCTGAAGCGAAGCCCAAGGCTGAGCCGAAGCCCAAGGCCGAAGCCAAGCCCAAGGCGGAGCCGAAGCCCAAGGCCGAAGCGAAGCCCAAGCCTGAACCCAAGCCCGAGCCCGAGCCCAAGCCTGAGCTCGAGCCCAAGCCCAAGCCCAAGCCCAAGCCTGAGCCCAAGCCCAAGCCTGAGCCCGAGCCCAAGGTGGAGAAGAAAGCTCCGGCTGAAGCGCCGCCATCGTCCGCCAAGGCTGAACCCAAGGCCAAGGTGGAGAAGAAGGCACCGGCGAAGGTCGCGCCATCGTCCGTCGAGGTGGTGGAGGAGGACGCCGCGGTCAAGCCGCGCGTGCTCAAGGTCCACCACCTAAGGCCCGCACCGGGGGCGAAGAAGGCCAAGACCCGCAAGGGCCGCGGCGACGCCTCCAAGGGCAAGACGGCGGGGCGCGGAACCAAGGGAACCCGGGCACGCAGCAAGGTGCCGGCCCGGCTCGAGGGCGGCCAAATGCCGCTCCACATGCGCCTGCCCAAGCGTCGCGGATTCAAGAACCGTTTCCGCGTCGAGTACGAAATCATCAGTGTTGGCCGACTCGGCGAGCTCTATCCCGACGGCGGAACCGTCACCGTCGACGACCTGGTCAAGGCCGGTGCGGTCCACCCGCGTCGCCTCGTCAAGGTGTTGGGAGACGGCGAGCTTGACGTCACGCTTGACGTCATCGTCGATGCCTGGTCCAACTCAGCCCAAGTCAAGATCGCCGCGGCAGGGGGGTCCATCGGGACGCAAGGCTAGCGGGGGACACCCGGCCAGCGACCTGATGTACTACGCTCGCCCAAGGAGAACAACCTCCAGGAGGAGACGTGCTCAGCACATTTGCCAGGGCCTTTAGGACCCCGGACCTACGGCGCAAGCTGCTGTTCACCTTGTTGATCATGGTGCTCTACCGGCTTGGTACCTTCATTCCGGCGCCCGGTGTCAACTACGAGACGCTGCAGAAGCAAACCTCGCAGACGAACGACCAGGGAGGAGTCTTTGGCCTCCTCGACCTGTTCTCCGGCGGGGGACTGACCAACTTGTCGGTGTTTGCGCTGGGGATCATGCCCTACATCACCGCGTCCATCATCATCCAGCTGCTGCGCGTGGTGATCCCGCGGTTCGAGGTCCTCCACAAGGAGGGCCAGGCGGGGCAGACCAAGATGACGCAGTACACGCGGTATCTGACCCTCGGGCTTGCCGTCCTTCAGTCGACGACGACGATCACGACAGCGCGCAACGGCATGCTCTTCGGCAGCCACGAGGCGACGAGCGTGGTCCAGGAGGGCGCGGTCTCCATTGGCCTGATGATCCTCGCGATGACCGCCGGCACGGGCGTCATCATGTGGATGGCCGAGCTCATCACCGAGCGGGGCGTCGGCAACGGAATGTCCCTGCTGATCTTCACCTCGATCGTGGCTCGCTTCCCGTCCTCCATGTGGTCGATCGCCGGCGGGCGCAACGGCTTCATGAACTTCATCATCGTGGTGGCGGCGCTCCTGCTCCTGATTGGGATGATCTCCTTTGTCGAGCAGTCGCAGCGGCGCATCCCCGTCCAGTACGCCAAGCGGATGGTGGGGCGGCGCACTCTGGGCGGCTCCTCGACCTACATCCCGATCAAGATCAACATGGCGGGCGTCATCCCCGTCATCTTCTCCTCCTCGATCCTCTCGCTTCCTCAGACGGTCGCGATGTTCTCCTCTGACCAAGGATCAGGCTGGGCTAGATGGATCGGGATATACATGCGGCACGATTCGTGGGTCTACCTCACGTTCTACGCGCTGCTCATCATCTTCTTCTGCTTCTTCTACACGTCCATCACCTTCAACCCTCAAGAGGTCTCGGACAACATGAAGAAGTACGGCGGGTTCATCCCGGGCATCCGAGCCGGGCGGCCCACGGCCGAGTACCTCCAGCATGTGATGACCCGGATCAACACGCCGGGCTCGCTGTATCTGGCGATCGTCGCCTTGATTCCCTCGGTGTTGTTCATCTCGATCGGGATCTCCGACCACATGGCGTTCGGCGGGACGACCCTGCTGATCATCGTCGGTGTCGGGCTTGACACCGTCAAGCAGATCGACTCCCAGCTCCAGCAGCGTCACTACGAGGGATTCCTCCGGTGAGCGTGACCCGAGTTGTGCTGCTGGGTCCTCCGGGGTCCGGCAAAGGCACTCAGGCTGTGGGGCTGGCTCTGTCCCTGGGGGTGCCGACAATCTCCACTGGGGCGATCTTCCGGGCGAACCTGTCTTCCGGGACTGCTTTGGGGGTTGAGGCGCAGAAGTACATGTCGGCGGGGGAGTTGGTGCCCGATTCGGTGACCGACGCGATGGTCCGCTCCCGCCTGGCTGAACCAGACGCTGCGGGAGGGTGGGTGCTCGATGGGTACCCGCGCAACCTAGCCCAGGTTTCTGCGTTGGATGCCTTGCTGGCCGAGTCCGGCCTGGCCGTCGAGGTGGCGCTGGAGCTGACCGTACCTGAGGAGGCGATCGTGAGCCGGCTGGCGAAGCGAGCCTCCATCGAGGGACGCGAGGACGACACCGAATCGGTGATCCGCCACCGCATCGCCGTCTACGAAGAGCAGACCGCCCCGATCGCTTCCGTGTATCGCTCGCGGGGCCTGCTCCGCTCCGTTGACGCCCTCGGTTCCGTCGAAGAGGTAGGCGTGCGGCTGCTCGCTGCCGCCCGCGGCGACGGCTGCGGTTGCAGCTGCGGCGGCTAAGAGTGCGCGGCTGCCTCAGCAACCGTCACCGACGACCCCACCTAGTGCAGCTGCGGCTTCCGAGCGCGCGTGTCCGCCGTCTCCCGTCGTGGTGTTTTCCGCGCTGGTGCCCGTGAACCTGATGCCTAGATTGTCCCGACGCACCGTCGACCTCAAGACCCCGGCCGAGAGGTCCCCGTGGTCCTGATGCCCAGATTGTCCCGACGCACCGTCGACCTCAAGACCCCGGCCGAGAGGTCCCCGTGGTCCTGATGCCTAGATTGTCCCGACGCACCGTCGATCTCAAGACCCCGGCCGAGATCGGCCTTATGCGTGCCGCCGGCGCGGTGGTCGCCGCTGCCCTCGCGGCCGTCGAGGCCGCCGCCGAGCCCGGGGTCACCGGCCGCGACCTAGACGCCCTGGCCGAGAGGTCCCCGTGGTCCTGATGCCCAGATTGTCTCGACGCACCGTCGATCTCAAGACCCCGGCCGAGATCGGCCTTATGCGTGCCGCCGGCGCCGTGGTCGCCGCTGCCCTCGCGGCCGTCGAGGCCGCCGCCGAGCCCGGGGTCACCGGCCGCGACCTAGACGCCCTGGCCGAGCGGGTGATCCGGTCCCACGGCGCGCGCCCCAACTTCCTCGGCTACCGCGGCTACCCCGCCTCGATCTGCCTATCCGTGGACGACGTAGTCGTCCACGGCATCCCCGGGGACACCCCGCTGGCCGCCGGCCAGATCGTCTCCATAGACTGCGGCGCCGAACTCGCCGGCTGGCACGGCGACGCAGCCATCACCTTCCCCGTAGGAGGAACAACGGACGATGACGGAGCGCGCCTAATCGAGGTCACCCGAGCCGCGCTCTGGGCTGGGATTGCAGCCATGGGGACAGCAACCCGAGTAGCCGACATAGGAGCCGCCATAGAAGCCTCCGTCCGCACCTCAAACAACGCCCGCCCCCTCACCCACGATCCCCAGCTCGCGCGCCCACGCGACTGGGGCACCACCGAGGAACCCGCCTCCCACGACGCCCGCCCCCTCACCCACGATCCCCAGCTCGCGCGCCCACGCGACTGGGGCACCACCGAGGAACCCGCCTCCCAAAGCGAAGCCGTATCCCCCGCCCGCCGCTCCAGCGACTGGGGCATCATCGAAGACTACGCAGGCCACGGCATCGGCCGAGCCATGCACCTCCCCCCCGACGTCCCCAACTACGCCCGTCGCGGCCCAAGCCCCCGCATGCGCCCCGGCATGGTCCTAGCCATAGAACCCATGATCGTAGAAGGGGACATCGCCACGACAGTAGACTCCGACGGCTGGACTGTCCGCACCCGCGACGGCGGCCGAGCCGCCCACTGGGAACACACCGTCGCCCTAACCGAAGGCGGCCCCCAACTCCTAACCCCCCCCCCAACCCCCCCCCCCCCCCCCCCCCCCCCCCCCCCCCCCCCCCCCCCCCCCCCCCCCCCCCCCCCCCCCCCCCCCCCCCCCCCCCCC
>WQYN01000056.1 GCA_009781225.1 Micrococcales bacterium
CGAAAACGACCACGGGATGAGGTGTTCATCAGTCACGTCCATGCGAATCTCGCTCGGCCAGCTAGCAGCGCGACCATCCGCCAGCAGCCTCGTACTGCCCAGCTCCGAATCAAGATACTTCGTAAACACCACCGGTTCGCCGGGACCCACCTTGTCCTGCCAGGTGTCATCAAACGTCGGTGGCAGCCCTCCCTGGCGGCCGTTCGAGAAGAGAACGGTCGCATGAGCGGGATAGCGGATCGTCATGTCAACAACAGTCTGCCCCGAATAGCGGGCCTCAAACTGGGTCACCAAGCGTCGGCCCTCAGAGCCGAACCCCACCAGTTTCCCGTCCGAACGCAACAGCACCCCAAACACCCCCCAGGGCTCAGCCACACCAAAAGAGCCCCGCTGGTAGGAAACCCCAACAGGAACCGGCGGCAACGCCACCACCTTCTGCTTACCACCAGGCTTCCGACCATCAACATAGACCAGCCGATACTCCCGAGCCTGCCCCGCCGCCCCAGCCCCACCCTCATCAGCACCAGCCCATCCCACCGGCGCAACCACACCACACAGACCCGCCACCACAGCCGAGAGCATCGCGCACCGGACCACCCTCATGCTGCGCTCCCGCAACGTCGGATCACGAGCAAGCCAGGCCGCATCGGTCAACTCTTCTTGAATTTCACAGTTGAGGTGATCATGAAGTGGTCCGACGCTCGGCCTGGACCCTTGATTCTCTTAAATGCTGTCGGGGCCCGGTCGCCACCGCCGTGCCTGGTGAAGATATAGTCCAGAACGGCCGTCTTCTTGACGTTGGTCGCGTGGGTCTTGCACTTGCCCGTGCATTGTGCCCTCTGGGCAAAACCAGTCACAACCAGTCGTGCGTCGCTCCACCCTGACTCGTGCAGAGTCCTAACCGCGCTGTCCGTTAGGATCCAGCCTAAGTCAAAGACAGCCTCTACAGTCTTGTAGTAGGAGTTGAAGTCGCCACCGATCACGAGTGGGATCTGCTTCTCCCGTACCTTGTTCATCTTCTTGGCAAGGCTCAGGAGGATGAGCGAGTTGAAGTACTCCTTGCGTGCCTTCGCCGGTGAGAAGAAGTGGCCGGCGGTGTGCGCGTGGAAAGACGCGACTACAAACGCTTGGCATCCCGTGTGCGCCCTGCCCTTCCTCTTTAGCAACGTCCAAGGCACCACTTTGTCGTCTTTCTTGGGAGCGATGGTACCCCTAGGAACGAGCGAATCCTTGTAGTCTGCTCGATTAATTGCGCCCACGAGCTGGTAGCCGGAATACATGCCCCCGCCTTTGACCTCGTACGTCTTGCCCTTGACGAGAATGTTGTTCTTTAGTGACTGTTTGACGTCCGCCCCTGCCTTGTCGGCAACCCGCTTTTCCACATCGCTCGTGGGAACGGCTAGCTTCCACTTCGTCTTCGCGGTAGTCAACGCCCCCACGATGGACGTTTGCTGGTCGAAGAGAACAGCGGGCTGCCCCACTGTCTGCAGTTCCTTTGGCTTCGAGAACACGTCGGCTTCCTGAATCGTCACAATGTCGGCCTTCGACCCCCGGATCTTTGCCCGCATCCCGGTGCCCTTTCCTTTGAGTCGCCTCTGCCATTTGGTTGCACCAGTGGCATTTGCATCGTCCTTGTACCCTGAATAATTGACCTCACCGACATTATAGGAACCGATATTGAAAGCGGCGTCGCATCCACCGGACGCCGCTGCCGGAGTTGACAGCGAAGTAAACGCCGGTGCTGGGGGATCAGGCTCAACCACGAGCGGCGGAACCATCACCACAGACGGTGCCGGGGACGCGACGACCGCAGCCTCAATCTGGGACTCCTCAGAATCCTCCGAACCCGCAAGACTGATCGCTGACAGTTCGTAGGAGCCCGGGACGATCCCCTCGATCTCGTATTCGCCAAGCTCGTTGGTCTGTCCCCCATCAATCACCGCCTCGTCGCCACCAAGGCCAATACTACTGGTGACAAACACCAGCGCGCCGGGAACTGGTGCACCTGAGATGTCCTCCACCACTCCCTGCAGCGTCGCAGCCGAAGTCAAAGAGATGACGCCCACATTCAAGACCGCCCCAGCCGGAGTTACGTTCACCGGCGTTGCCTGTTCCTCCCACGCTGCCCCCCCCACCGCATACCGACCAGCTAGACCGTTCCCACCCTCGGCGTACACTAGCACCGGGCCAACAGGAACGCCTGGCACCTCAAAGACGCCCAGGGCGTCGACAACCCCTGATGCGATCGGTTCCCACTGCGAATCCGAATCCGCGTCCGTTACCTCGACGAACACCACAACTTCGGTGCCCTCCGAGGCACCCACCGGTGTGACCTGGCCAACAATCCTCGCGCCCTGCGGCATCAGTACCTCAGGAAACACCCCAGTTCCCCCTTCAAGCAAGGTCACCCAAGCAACCGCTCCTCCAACACCCACAGACCACCCGCCAAGCAGCCCATCCTCGTCCGCCTCGACACTGGCCCTGTACGTGCCAGGCAGTAGAGAATCCACATCCCACGATCCGTGGTTGTCAGTCTCAAAGACACCAGCCCCCACCCACTCGAGCTCTTCGGGATCCCACACCTCCAACGATCCGGACACATCAGACACGGCCGCTCCCGACACCATGACAACACTTCCCGACACACTCGCTCCGCGCCACGCCACCAAGTCGTCATCCAATACCTGGTGCTCTCCCGCCTCCAGCTCCACCACCGTCCCACCATCAGAATCCTCAGAATCAAGGTACACAGGGTCATTCTCCCAACCCAGCACCCACTGCCCCGAACTCAAACCACTCATGGTAAACGAGCCGTCAATTTCCGTCACAGTCGTGTGCGTGAGCAACTCGCTCCAACCCGGTTCGATCCCGTCCTCATCCAACGGCACAGCAGCTACCTCCAACCCCGCTACCCCGACATCCGAGGTGTCCACGACCGCCCCGCTGATTGACCCTTCCGGCTCGATAGTCACCTCACCTACGTCCACCACAGGACCAATATCGCCAAGCTCAAAACACCCCACCACCAGTCCCGTCTCCGGGCTCGGGAAATAGGCCGGAGCCAAACCCGCCGCCGACGCCCGTACAATCCACCGGCCATCCCCACCCCAAATGTGACCATCAAACTCACCACTCTGATCAGTCACAAACGAAAAGTCCGGCACCCCCACACTCCCAAAGTTGAAATCCTCCGGAAGCATCCCACCCACACACTCCTCATCCTCAGTCGCAAACCACACCTCCTGCGACACCTCCCACGCCTCCACCAACACGCCCGACACAGGATCATCATCCAGGTCAACAACCGAGCCGATCATCTGACCGATGTTCTCATCCGCCCGTGCCGCATCCGGGCCCCGCCCGGCAGCCAAACCCCCACCCAACGCAACACCAGCAACGACGATGATCCCCACGATTCGACGATGCCTACCCATGACCAAGGCTCCTCCCACAGAGCATCTCAGACTCCTCGGAGAGTGACTCTACGAGCACAGCACCACGATGGCACCGATGTCACTCAACCTACCACACGCCGGGAACGCTCATATCTTGCCCGGTTGGTGTCAAGTGGCAGGCCTCCCGCCCCCAGTGCTGCCGCCCACGCGCCGCTGCCATCCGCCACGCCACGGCAAGCCTCACGAGCCCGACGCGACCCTCGCCTGAGTGTGGTCACATATTTTGGCCCCACTTGGAGCGGGTTTCTTCATGAATTTTGGCCCCAGGGTGGGGTGGTGGTGGTCGCGCTTGTGGGTGGGTGGGCGTGTCTTCACGAATGTTGGCCCCACCTTGGGTTCAGATCGTCTCGTCTTGTTGTCGGCGAGAGGTCGGAGATGGCCAGGTTCAAAGTGAGGTTGTATGAGGACATCCGTCGTGATCGGCGGCTTGATCCGGAGGTGTCGATCCGGGAGTTGGCTGTGCGTCATGGGACGCATCGGCGCACGGTCAGGGAGGCGTTGGCTTGCGCGGTGCCGCCGCCGCGCAAGCAGTATCCGAGGCGGCCAGGGTTGATGGGCCCGTATGTGGGGGTGGTTGACCAGTGGCTGGTCGCCGATAAGACGGCACCGCGTAAGCAACGTCACACGGCCAGGCGGGTTTGGCAGCGGTTGGTGCGTGAGCATGGTGCGACGCTTTCGGAGGTCACGGTCTCTCGTTACGTCAAGCGGCGTCGGGTCGAGTTGGGGCTTGATGAGGTTGAGGTGTTCGTCCCGCAGGAGCATCTGTTGGGCCGTGAGGCCGAGGTGGACTTCGGCGAGTTCTTCTCGGTGCTTGGTGGCGTGGAGGCCAAGTTGCACATGTTCGCGATGCGGTTGTCGGCTTCGGGTAAGGCGTTCCACATGGCGTTCATGACCCAAGCTCAGGAGGCGTTTTTGTTGGGGCATGTGCTGGCGTTCGCCTATTTCGGTGGGGTTCCGACTCGGATCAGGTACGACAACCTTAAGCCGGCGGTGACCCGGGTGTTGATGGGTCGCAACCGTCAGGAGAACGAACGGTTCGTGTGCTTGCGGTCCCACTACGGACAGTCCTCGAGCAGCCCACAGAGCTGGGCAGGCCACCTCCTCTCAGCCTCTCGCGCCGCCTGGCCGACACCCTCGGCATGGCCGTCTACCACGCTTCACCATGCCGCTTGGCATCAACAAGATCAAGTATCAGGTCAGCCCGTGGGTAGGGGTGGGGTGGCCATGTCCACCACCACCTCCGACCAACCCCACTCTACGTCGCATCGGCCTGGGGGCACCCCGAATTCCGGACAGTATGTGACGACGGTCACGAAATTCCCCACCTCACGCAACAGCCACTCGAGGTGGGGAATTATCTGGCGTCGACATGGGGAATTGTCTGGTCGTTGACACAGTATGCTCATGATGATCCTCAAGCAGCCGCCACGACTCGCCATGCGCCGGCCGCCGCGAGGGACGCACCACCTGCGTCACCAAACCAATCAGCTCATCGCTGATCGCTTCCATACCCATCCCCTGCTCCAAGCCCGCCTCCTGGGCAGCAGCCACATACTGAAGCGTTGCGGGTTCTCTGCCGGGTCGGTCTTTGGTGACCCGGTTGCGTCGTGGTTCTCCTAGTAGATGGTTTCGGCTTCGGGTGGGGTGCGGATCCGGGGTGGGGGATCGCCTCAGCGCCCACCCTCGCCAGACCATCCCCCCCGCGAAAGTGGTAGCACAGGGTGCTACCACTCGGGTATCATGGACGCATGGGACAGCCCGCGGAAATCACCCAGCGCGACTTGCGGCTGCGGTCAAAAGACATCATGGACGCTGTTGAGGGCGGCACGTCGTTTACTGTGACCAGGGATGGACGGCCCATGGGTCAGCTTGTCCCGCTGCGCCGCCAGTTCGTCACCAAGGCACAGTTTGCCGCTTCCTCGGCCACCGCTGTGGTGATCGACCCCGATCGGCTGCGTGCAGATGTCGAGGCAGTCTTGGCCTGCGATTTGGATGATCCCTATGGGCGGTGAACCAACCCGGGGGCTGCTGGATACCAACATCCTCGCGCTTCGTGCCTGGATCCCTCCTGAGCACCTGCCCGACGAGATGGTCGTCGGTGCTGTCACAGTTGCTGAGCTTTGTGCGGGAGTGCACCTGGTCGATGGGGACGATGACGCGGCGAGCCAAGAGCGTGCCCGGCGGGTCGCAGTGGTACAGCAGACCGAGAACGAGTTCGACGCCCTCGCGTTTGACACGCAGGCGGCTCGCGCATTCGGCCAGATGGCTGCTGCGGTAAGGGCCGCCGGGCGGGTGCCGCGCCGAAGAGCGCTCGACCTGATGATCGCCGCCACGGCTGCGGCGCATCAACTCCCGGTGTACACCACCAACCCCGCGGACTTCATCGGCCTCGAAGGGCTGGTCAAGGTCGTGCCCGTTCCGCGGCCAACGGGCCCGTGAGCTGTGCGCCTAGTCCCCCTCGCCCAACGCCTTCCACCAGCCATGCTCCCAACCCCACGCCACCACTACGCATCAGACCAGACCAGACGGCGCACCACACGCGCCCACCCCCGGTGGGACAATGGGGCGCGTGAGTCAGCTTCCGGTCGTCCTTGCCACGCGCGCCGAGCTTGAGGCTTGGCATCGCAGCCATTCCGAGCGGCGAGCCGTGGTCATGACCATGGGCGCGCTTCACGAAGGGCACCTCGCGCTGGTGGACGCGGCTCTGCGGGTGGCGAGCACCGTCATCGTCTCCATTTTTGTCAATCCGCTGCAGTTTGGGCCGGGCGAGGATTTCGACGCCTATCCCCGCACGCTCGACGCGGACGTGCGAGCGCTGGCGGGTCGCGGCGTGGCGGCCGTGTTCGCGCCTTCCGCGGCCCAGATGTATCCGGGCGGGCGGCCGTCGGTGCGCGTTGTCCCCGGGCCGGTGGGCGAGGTCTTCGAGGGCGCGATCCGGCCCGACCACTTCTCGGGCGTGCTCACCGTGGTCCTCAAGCTGCTCGCGCTGACCCGCCCCGACGTCGCGCTCTTTGGCCAAAAAGACGCGCAGCAGCTCGCGCTCATCCGCCAGATGGCTCGCGATCTCAACCTCCCCGTGAGCGTTGTCGCGACTCCCATTGTGAGGGACGATGACGGGCTGGCCACTTCCAGCAGAAATCGTTTCCTGAGCGCTTCGCAACGGCAGGCGGCATTGGCGTTGCCTCAGGCGATCGACTCGGGCGCGGCCGCGGCGGCGCAAGGAGCGGGAGTCGACGAGGTGCGGCGGATCGCAGGCGAGCGGCTGGCACGGGCGGGGGACGAGGTTAGCGTGGACTACCTCGACGTGGTCGACTCCCAGACGTTCACGCCGCTCGCGGAAGGAGTCGCCGACAGCAGCCAGGCCCTGCTGATCGGAGCAATCCGGGTCGGCGGGGTCCGGTTGATCGACAACGCGGTGTTGGAGCGCTGAATCAGTCGCACAACACGGCGACAGACCCGAACAGCCCAAAGACGCCATCTCGTCGTCGAACTCCCCGGTCCGGATCGGGAGCGCGGGTAGCCTGGGAGGGTGGATGTGACCGTGGAACCAGGTGTCGTTGACCGATCCGAGCAGGCACAGGTGCGGCTGGCCAAACGGCAGCGCATGCTGGATGAGGGGCTGGACCCCTACCCTGTGGCGGTGCCGGTGACGGCGTCGATTGCCCAGGTTCGCGACGACTACGCGCATCTGGTGGCCGGAGAGGAGACCCAGGATGTGGTCGGGGTCGCCGGCCGAGTGGTGTTTTTGCGCAACACCGGGAAGCTGTGCTTTGTCACGCTCCAGGCGGGGGCAGGGGAGCGACTCCAGGCGATGATCTCGCTGGCGGAGGTTGGTGAGGAGGACCTTGCGCTCTTCAAGGCGCTGGTTGACCTCGGGGACCAGCTCTTCACCTCAGGACGGGTCATTTCCTCTCGGCGAGGCGAGCTGTCCATCTTGGCCTCGCGCTGGCAGATCGCGGCGAAGGCGCTGCGACCTTTGCCTGTGCTGCATTCGGAGCTGTCGGAGGAGTCCCGGGTGCGCAATCGGTCGGCTGATCTCATCGTCCGCCCCCAGGCTCGGGACATCGCGCGGCTCAGGCCGGTGGTTCTGCGATCACTCCGCGACTCCCTCCACACGAGAGGTTTTCTGGAAATCGAGACCCCGATGCTCCAGACAATCCACGGTGGGGCAGCTGCCCGGCCCTTCACCACCCACATGAACGCCTTCGACCTCGACCTGTATTTGAGGATCGCGCCGGAACTGTTCCTCAAGAGGGCGGCCGTCGGCGGCTTCGAGCGGGTCTTTGAGATCAACCGGAACTTCCGAAACGAGGGTGTCGACTGGACCCACTCCCCCGAATTTGCCATGCTCGAGGCATATGAGGCCTTCGGCGATTATCGCTCCATTGCCGACCTCACTCGCGCGATGATCCAGGAGGCTGCGACCGCCGCAACCGGCTCGACGCTCGTCACACTGACCACCGGTGAACAATGCGACCTTGGAGGGACCTGGGAATGGCTGAGCCTCTACGGCTCCCTCAGCGGCGCCCTCGGCGAGGAAGTCTCACCGCAAACCCCGCGCCGCCGCATCGAGCAGTATTCCCAACAGCACGGGTTGGAAGCGGAAGGACGACCGGTGGCCACGGGCAAGCTCGTGGAGGAGCTGTGGGAGCACCTCGTCGGCGACCACCTCATGGCGCCCACCTTTGTTTGCGACTACCCCGTCGACACATCTCCCCTGGTCAGGCCCCATCGCGACATCCCGGGCACCGTGGAGAAATGGGATCTACACGTGCGGGGATTCGAGCTGGCAACGGGCTATTCCGAGCTCATTGACCCCGTCGTTCAGCGGGAGCGCTTCATCGACCAGGCGAAGCTCGCTGCGGCCGGAGATGCGGAGGCCATGGCCATTGACGACGACTTCCTCGCAGCCATGGAATATGGCCTTCCCCCCACAGGCGGCATGGGGATGGGGATCGACCGCCTTCTCATGGCCTTCACCGGTCTGGGGATCCGCGAGACCATCCTCTTTCCCCTTGTCAAGCCAAATACCTCGGGAAACACGGAGCCCCCGTCCACCGCAAAACGGTCGGATCGACCCTCAGAAAAAGGCCTCTGAGTCGTCATTTGCACCGTAGGACAATTCCCCGCTATGCTGTCCGACAAGCCTGCGGCGCACGGCCTCCATGGGGGCAGATCAACTCGGAGGGGCACCGCCGCAAGGAACATCGCGCATTGACAAGCCGAAAGGAACACCATTCATGGCGCAGCGTGTGCAAGTTTTCCTCGTTGACGACATCGACGGCGGCAAGGCCGACGAGACCGTCACATTCGCCCTCGATGGAGTCACATATCAGATCGATCTCAGCTCCTACCACGCGGGCGAACTCCGCAACGCGGTGGGGCAGTGGACCTCCAAGGCTCGCCGGGCCACCACGACCCGCGCAGCCCGCGGCCGCAGCCCACGCCGCAACACCGGCCCAAGCGACACTCCCCTCGTCAGGGCATGGGCCCGGTCACACGGCTATGCCGTCTCCGATCGCGGCCGCATCCCGGCGGACGTACGGCAGGCCTACAACGCCGCACACTGACACCTCACGCAAGGCGGGGCACCATGACCATGGTGCCCCGCCTTGCTGTCAACCGCCCGCCGATGGGGCACACTAGGGGGCATGACCTACACCCTTGTGTTGCTCCGCCATGGCGAGAGCGAATGGAACGCGAAGAATCTGTTCACCGGATGGGTCGACGTCGCCCTCTCGGAGAAGGGCCGGGTGGAGGCCGCTCGTGGCGGCCAGCTCCTTGCCGAAGCCTCCGTCCTTCCGGACATCCTCCACACCTCCCTCCTGCGCCGCGCCATCGAGACGGCCAACCTCTCGCTGGACGCCGCAGACCGCCATTGGATCCCGGTCAAGCGGTCCTGGCGCCTCAACGAGCGCCACTACGGCGCCCTCCAGGGAAAAGACAAGGCCCAGACCCTCGCGGCCTACGGCGAGGATCAGTTCATGCTGTGGCGCCGTTCCTACGACGTCCCGCCACCACCCATCGAACTCGGCTCGGAGTTCTCTCAGGACGCCGACCCGCGCTACGCCGACGCCCCCACCGTCCTCACCGAGTGCCTCCGCGATGTCCTAGACCGCGTCCTGCCGTACTGGCACGGGCAGATCGTCCCCGACCTCATGTCGGGCCAAACGGTCCTCGTCGCCGCCCACGGCAACTCGCTGCGGGCGCTGGTCAAGCACCTCGACAACATCTCCGACTCAGATATCGCAAGCCTCAACATTCCGACGGGGATTCCCCTCATCTATGAATTGGACGACGACTTCTCGCCCATCGTCGCAGGGGGACGCTACCTCGACCCCGAGGCCGCTGCGGTCGCGATCCAAGCAGTAGCGAACCAGGGCAGAAAGTAGCTCTCACCAGCTAGAACATCAGCGTTCGGGCCGGCCGTTCTGCGCTGTCCCCTCGACTTGTGCGCGCGCCTCAGTTGTGGTATTCTTGCATTCACCCAATTACAGGAGGGATTCAAGGAAAGAATGTCATTCGCCGTTGGTGAGACTGTTGTTTATCCACACCACGGTGCTGCGCTCATCGAGGAGATCACCGTTCGCACCATCCGGGGAGTGGAGAGGAACTACCTCAAGCTTCGCGTCGCCCAGGGCGACCTCACGATCGAGGTCCCCGCGGAGAACGTGGACCTCGTGGGAGTGCGGGACGTCGTGGATCGCGAAGGACTCGAGCGAGTCTTCGCAGTCCTGAGGGCTGACGTCCACGAAGAGCCGACCAACTGGTCCCGCCGCTACAAGGCGAACGTCGAAAAGATCGCCTCCGGAGACGTCATCAAGGTTGCCGAGGTCGTCCGCGACCTCTCACGTCGCGACTCCCACCGTGGGCTGTCCGCCGGCGAGAAGCGGATGCTCGCCCGCGCCCGGCAGATCCTCATCTCCGAGTTGGCCCTCGCCGAAGAGATCGATGAGGAGGCCGCAACAGCCACCCTCGACGACGTCCTGGCCACCCCGGTTACCCCCGTCGCCCCCGAAACCCCCGTCGCCTCCTAGGGCGCACGATGACGAACCCTGGCCTTCGCGTCGGCCTCGGCGTCGATGTCCATCGCTTTTGCCTCGACTCCACCCCCCGCCCCGCCATGCTCGCCGGCCTCTCCTGGCCGGGAGAGACACCTCTCGAGGGTCATTCCGATGGCGATGTCGTCGCCCACGCCATCGTCGACGCGATCGCCTCGGCGGCAGGCCTGGGCGACATCGGAACGCTCTTTGGCACCAGCGACCCAACCCGAAGCGACGCCCCGGGCGCCACGTTCCTGAGCGAAACCCGACACGAAGCGACCAAGGCGGGGTACGCCATCGTCCATGTGTCGGTGGTGGTGATTGGGAATCGGCCGCGGCTGGCACCTCGGCGACAAGAGGCCGAGATGGTTCTCAGCAGCGCGCTGGGAGGCGCGCCCGTGACGCTCACTGCGACCACGACAGACGGCCTCGGTCTGACCGGGCGAGGGGAAGGGCTCGCTGCCATCGCGACAGCCCTGCTACAAGCGCCTCCGCCCGGGCGAGCTACGCGCGCAATTACTTCTTGCGCAGGATCTTGACCCACAGCTTCATCGAGTGGTCCCGGAAGGTGAAGGTCACCGCGTACTTGCCCGGCTTGAGGTCGCGGGGGAAGCGGAACACGGCCCGCTTGCCCTTGAAGGCGGGCTTGCCAATCGTGCGTTTGCCCTGCTTAACCACGACTTTCCCGGTGCACGTCTTGTATTGACTCTTGAAGACCAGGCGGAAGCTCGCCCCCTGGCGCGCCCGGACCGTCGAGGCCCCCGTCTTCTCGGCAGCGCCGGCGAGCACGGGCGTGATCGTCCCGCATTCCGAGGATTGATGCACGATGCCGGCCCTGGGCAGCAAAGGCTGGCTCGCCATCGTCCATGGCTGGATTGGGGGGGAGATGTCTCCGAGGGCCTGGGCGGGGGAAGCTAGCCCAAGCGCGCTGGCCACGAGGGCCACGAGGAACAGGCGGCGGAAAGGCATGGGGCACTCTCGTCTCATCGTGTACGGCAGGGACTCGGGGGGCGTCTGACCCTGGGGGGGTCATTGCGAAACGACCGCCACAGCATAGGAAACCGCCACCGCAGTCGCCCAGCGACTTTGCTCGCAGCGAAATCGAAGGCTCGCTACCCTGTCTCCATGACGCTGCGCCTGTTCGACACCGCGACGCGCTCGCTTCGCGAGTTCCAGCCCTTGGTCCCCGGCAAGGTGGGGATCTATGTCTGCGGCGCCACGGTCCAGGGGCCGCCGCACATTGGGCACCTGCGGCCGGCCGTCGCCTTTGACGTCCTGCGGCGGTGGCTAGAGCGCTGCGGCTACGAGGTCACGCTCGTGCGCAACGTCACCGACATCGATGACAAGGTGATCGCGAAAGCGACGTCAGCGGGGGTCGAGTGGTGGGCCCTCGCCCAGGCGCATGAGCGGGAGTTCACCGCCGCCTACGACGCGCTTGGGATCCTCCCGCCCACCTATGAACCCCGCGCGACCGGCCACGTCACTGACATGATCGAGCTCATGGGCCAGATCATCGACGCTGGTCACGCCTACTCGCGGGGCCCCGGCAACGTCTACTTTGACGTCCGGTCCTGGGAAGACTACGGCTCGCTCACCCACCAACGCCTCGACGACCTCGCCGCCAGCGAGGACGATGGCGACAAGCACGACCCCCGCGACTTCGCCCTGTGGAAGGCGGCCCGGCCCACCGAACCCTCGACCGCGTCGTGGCCCACTCCCTGGGGGCGCGGCCGTCCCGGCTGGCACCTCGAATGCTCGGCCATGGCGCGGCGGTACCTGGGCGACGCCTTCGATATCCACGGCGGCGGGCTCGACCTACGCTTCCCTCACCACGAAAACGAGCGCGCCCAGTCCCGGTCCGTCGGCCTCGGCTCCGCCCAGTACTGGCTTCACAACGCGTGGGTGACGTTGTCCGGAGCCAAGATGAGCAAGTCCGTCGGCAACGTCCTCGACGCCGCGACCCTCCTGGCCACCGCCTCCCCCGCCGTCATCCGCTACGCCCTGACCGCGGGCCAGTACCGCTCGATGATCGAGTGGTCCGCGGGCTCTCCCGGCGAGCCCGGCACCCTCGACGTCGCCGCCTCCGCCTGGGAGCGCCTTACCGGCTTTGTCGCCCGTGCCGGTGAGCGCGTCGGCACCACGGCGCACGATGACGTCACCTCCCGCGCTCTTCCCCTCGCCTTCTGCGACGCGATGGACGACGACCTGGGCACCCCCGCTGCCCTCGCCGTCATTCACGACACCGTCCGGCGCGGCAACACCGCCCTGGCCGAGTTCGACGACGCTCTCGCAGGCGAACTTCTGGCCGACACCCGGGCGATGCTCGACGTCCTGGGCCTTGACCCAGCGTCCCCCGTGTGGGCAAGCGGAGGAGACGAGGGTAGCCGAGCTGAGCAGGCCCTTTCAGCCTTGGTCGAGGCTGAGCTGGCCCGCCGCTCCGCTGCCCGCGCCGCCCGAGACTTCGCCCAGGCTGACGCGATCCGCGACACCCTGACTGCTGCCGGTATCGACCTAGAGGACTCCCCCACCGGAACCCGCTGGTCCCTCACCTAGCCGTGGGCAGCTCCGCCACCGCTGCCACCCTCCCCAACCACCGCCCCGCCACCGCTGCCACCCTCCCCAACCACCGCCCCGCCACCGCTGCCACCCTCCCCAACCCGGACTTGGGAGTGGTTTCGTTGGATTTGGGGGGGGCAAATTCAACGAGACCACTCCCTGGTTTGCGAAGGGGGGCGGGCTACAGGCGGCAGGCGGCGTCGATGCCTTTCGCGTTCATCGCGTTGCGCGCGGAGAAGACCTCCGACACCGTCGCCTTGGGGAGGCGCTTGTAGCCCTTCTTGATCTTGGTGGGCACACCTGTGTACTTTTTGTTCGTCAGCTTCACTGTCGACTCAGTCCAGCTGCCGCCCATCCGCCACACGGTCGCCGACTTGCCCGTCCGCACACCGACCTGGCAGACGGTGGTGCCGGTGTTGAGGTTGCGGGTGTAGACCACGATGCGCTTGCCTGTCTGTCGGACCATGGCGACCTTGCCCGAGTACCCAAACCGCGAGGTGTACTGGGCAGACTCGACGTTCTTTCCCCAGTAGCTGACCTTCGTCTTCTTCTTCTTGATCTCGGCGGGCTGGATGGCCTTCCCCCAGGGCACCGCCCCGTGGATCACGGCGCATCCGGGGAAGTTCTGCTTCCCGTCGTACCAGACTTCGATACCTGTGTCGGAGACGTTCCAGGCCGCCGGCGCGGGCATGGGCGGCAGGATCTTCTTGAAGTTCTTGTTCTTGCGGCAGCCGGGGTTCTTCGCCTTGAGTGAGGAGACAATTGCCGCGTCGAACTGCTGTCCCTTCCTCACGACCAGGGCGTCGAGCTTGACCGTCTTGCCCGTCGTCAAGTCAATCGTGACCGAGCGCGCAACGCCTCCGAGGTCGCGGTTGGCGCAGAAGGGCCGCGCCGTCTCGATCACGAGAGTGGCCGAGGCGTAGCGGCCGGCATAGATCGCGGCGGAGCTCGTGATGTCGACAAGGGCATCGGTGTACTGAGCCGTCGCGGACGTCTTCTTGCAGGTCTTCGCCTTGCGTACCCTGACCTCTGCGTTCGCAACGATCTTCGCGACCCTCGTGTTGAACGCCTTGAGCGCGGCGTCGGACGCCCCCGCGAGGACCGGGATCTTGTAGGCCCCCCCGCTGATCGCGGGAGTCCCGGCGCTCGGCACGCCATCGGTGATGGTGATGGTGGCACCGGGTGGGACGTCATCGGCCATAGCCGCAGCGGGTGTGAGAACGATGGCGAGAGCTCCCGCCGCAACGACGGCGGCAAAGGTCACGGTCACCTTGTGCATGAGCAAATCTCCCTGATATGCGTGGGGAAGTAGTGGACGGTGCTGTGCGCCAGGGCCCAACTGCCGCCCCGCGCCTCACAGAAGATCGTATCGGCCATCCCCACCCCTCCGCCAGCCCCCCAACCCCTCCAACCCCCAACCAGCCCCCCCAACCCCCAACCAGCCCCCCCAA
>WQYN01000057.1 GCA_009781225.1 Micrococcales bacterium
GTCGCCACCATCGACAAAACCGGCCTGATCACCGCGAAGAAACTCGGCAAAACCAAGATCACCATCACCCTCGCCGGCAAGAAAACCACCACCCTCATCCACGTCATCTAGCAGCCCACGCACCTCGACCTTCGAGGGACGCCGACTTGTGTGTGCTCGTGGTCAAGGCTGTCACTCTTGAAGGGGCGGGTCGGTTGCGACTCACCCGGGCGTCGCCGATGTGCCGACGAAGGGTCAGCTGGGTTAGGTTGTATCCGTCGTTTGACAGGTGGGTTGGGGTAGGGGAGCATTGCCAGTCGCGCGTCCCAGCGTGGCCGCCACCGCCTCTGCTGGCGGTTGACCATCAGTCAACAGAATGGACTGGACCGATGCCAAACACTATCCACCGTCGTTTCCTTCTTCCCACCGCTGCATTCACAGCGCTAACGCTGCTCGCCGGCGGCGGCTTGCCCTCGCCCGCCACCGGGACCGTTGACGCGTCGAACGCCAACCACGGTGGGACGGGGTCGGTCCTGACCCCGGAGGCCGGGCCTGCAGCGGGAGGCACGACAGTCAATGGGATGCTCCCCCCCGGATTCACCGCAATCGCCGCAGGAGGTGGCACGGGGTACGCGCTCGACGAGAGCGGTGACGTGTGGGCCTGGGGATACAACGGCTACGGCCAGTTGGGCAACGGCACCAGCGGCACCACCACCTACTCGACGAGACCAGTACAAGTGCAAGCCGCCCCTGGTGAGACACTGCCACTCTTCACCGCCATCGCCGCAGGAGACTACACGGGGTACGCGCTGGACCAGGACGGCCATGTCTGGGCCTGTGGAAACAACAACTGGGGCCAGTTGGGCAACGGCACCAGCGGCACCACCACCTACTCGACGAGACCAGTACAAGTGCAGGCCGCCACAGGGCAACTGCCCGTGTTCACCACAATTGCCGCAGGAGGCGGGACGGGGTATGCGCTGGACGTGGACGGCAACGTGTGGGCCTGGGGAAACAACGACCGGGGCCAGTTGGGCAACGGCAACAGCGGTCTCCCCGCCAACTCGTCCAGGCCGGTCCGGGTGCAGGCCGCCCCTGGTGAGACGTTACCGGTGTTCACTGCCATCGCCGCAGGACAGGTGACGGGGTATGCGTTGGACGAGAACGGCAACGTGTGGGCCTGGGGATACAACAACTACGGCCAGTTGGGCAACGGCACCACTACCAGCTCGACGAGACCAGTTCGGGTGCAGGCCGCCACGGGGACACTCCCAGCATTCACCACCATCGCCGCAGGATGGGTAACGATCTACGCGTTGGACGAGGACGGTAACGTCTGGGCCTGGGGAGACAACAGGGACGGTCAGTTGGGTAACGGCACCACTACCAGCTCGTCGAGACCCGTCCTCGTGCAGGCCGCCACGGGGAAGTTGCCGGTGTTCACCACTATCGCCGCGAGATACGACACCGCGTACTCGCTGGACGAGAACGGCAACGTCTGGGCCTGGGGACACAACGAAGTCGGCCAGTTGGGCAACGGCACCCAAGTGAATTCTGCGTGGCCGATCCGGGTGCAGGCACCCCCTGGTGAGACGTTACCGGTGTTCACCACCATCGCCGCAGCCATGTACACGGGGTACGCGTTGGACGAGAGGGCCAGCGTGTGGGCCTGGGGATACAACGAGTCCGGCCAGTTGGGCAACGGAACCACCACCAACTCGTTGAGTCCCGTCCTGGTGCAGGCGACGGTGCGGAGTGTGACGTTCGGAGGCGTTGCGGGGACGGGTCTATCTCAGGATGTCGAGGGGTGGTCGGTGACGACTCCGCCCGGGTGCGGCCCAGAACCGGTAGTGGTCTCCTACGGCTTCGGCACGGTGGCGAATCAGAGCGCAAACGTGGGGGTTTTCACCTACGACAGCCCACCCGGGTTCACAACCCAACCAGTCTCAGCGACGGTCCCGCCGGGCGGCGTGTTTACAGCCACAGTGGAGCTGTCTGGTGACCCCACCCCGAACGTGCGCTGGCAGGCGCTATCACAGTGGGGGTGGGTGGACGTTCCCGGAGCGACGGGCACCGTCCTGCGTGTGACCCCGGCAGTGTCCTCGACTTTCCGTGCAGTAGCGACCAACTGTTGGACAGACCTCGATGAGGTGGCGTACACCGCGTATTCGGGCACAGTAACGGCCACCATCGCGTCCCCGTCGCCCTCGGCCCCCGGCGCGTCCCCTTCTCCGTCGCTTCCTCCCCACACCGCGAAGGCAACAGCAGTTGGGTTGGCGATGAAGAAGCTGACGATGAAGAAGAACACGACCCTGAAAGCCGTCGCCTTGGCCTACCCAGTCTCTCAAGGTGCCAAGCTGTCGTGGACCTCAAGTAATCCGAAGGTCGCCAAGGTCAGCCCCACAGGTAAGATCAAAGCTCTCAAGCCCGGCCGGGCCGTGATCACCGCGAAAGCTGAGAACGGCAAGCTGGCTCGCCTCAAGGTCACCGTGGTCGCTAAGGAGACCAAGGTCAAGACCGTCAAGGTCGCGCTGAAGGGCGTAGGGGTCCGGGCTTCGAAGTCCGAGAAGATCGTGGTCAAGAAGGGCAAGGTGGCCCGCTTGTCGGTCCTGCCGAACCCGCAAGGTGCAACCCTGACGAAGATGCCAACCTTCAAGTCCTCCAAACCCAAGGTCGCCTCTGTGGACAAGACCGGCCTGGTCAGCGCTAAGAAGAAGGGCAAAACCAAGATCAAGGTCACCCTCGCCGGCAAGAACACCACCCTCCTCATCCACGTCATCTAACCGTGCTGCCACGTGCGCCCATCCCCACCTGTGCGCACGCGCAAGGTTGACCAGATCCTCGGCCCGCCGCCGTCGTCGGACATCTACGGCGCCCGGCAGCTCTGAGGCTAGGACTGTTGTCGAGGCTTACTGCGGGCTGATGGCTTAGGGAGCTTGAGAGTGTCGGTGGTGGTCATGCGCTCGTAGCTGGCGAAGAGGGCAGAGAGCCGGTCGGCGTCGGTGGGGGAGCGGAGACCAAACACGGCATCGACGGTGCGGTCGAGGGTGCGGTGGGAGGCCAGGAGTTCGGGGGCCATGGCGAGGGGGTTGTAGTGGTCGGCGAGGCTGCGGTCGGGGTGGAGGGCGCGGGCGTCGAGGACCGCCTGGCCAGCGGCGATGATGGCGGCGCGTTGGGTGTCGGTGACTGCGGCGAGCGGGAAGGTGTTCCAGGTCAGGGTGTTGGAGAATCGGAGGTCAGACTTGATGCGTCCACCGACCGCCCGTTGCCAGGTGATGAAGGACGATGACGAAATGACGGCGAACGCGAACCCGTCGGGGTCAGGTGCCTCGAAGTTTGAGTCTCCGCAAATGACATCGGGGGTGAAGTGTGCGACCGGGAAGAAGCGTCGGTTCTCGCTGACATGTCGCGGGACGCACACATAATTCGTTGTCGGTTGGGAGCGTTGCCCGAACAGGTGCGGGGTCTGCGCCATTTGTCTCGTAGATGCCGCCGAGGACTTTGCACGGAAGGAGGCGCACGCTTCGAGTCGGGATTTGAGGATCGGGGAACGCAGGGCGTCCGCAGGGGCCAAGTCGGTCAACCACAGGCACCAGCGGGGTTCGTTGTGGATGAGTTGCCTTGCGCCGATGAATGGGCGGAGGTATTTGGCGGCTATGGGATCGGCCATGACGTCGTCATAGTCGGCGGGTTCTACGATGAGGTTGCCGTCGTCTCGCGGCATGTTTCCGAACATCATCGCGGGAAGGGAACTACACAATGGCTTGCGTTGCTGTTCAACGAGGACGTCTGGCGCCTCGACGAGGTAGCCGTTGAGGCGGGACACCTTGGTTTCGGTTCCTTCGCCTTTGATGTCGGGACCGTAGTCCCAGATGCGCGCGGGTGCGGGGCGGGGTGTGGCTCTCTCAAAACCGAGAATGGTGCAGTGGACGGCGGCGGCTCCCGGTGCCTCGCTCGTCCACGCGAAGGTGCGGTGGGCGAACTTGATGCGCCATCCCGCGTCAAACACGGGGCCGAACAGCGCGGGCACCGGTTCACCCTGGGTAATGGAGTTTGTGGACACGAACGCAAACTCGCCCGCGTAGCCGGATCGCGTGAACACATCGAGAGTCTTGGCGTACCAGCCAGTTACGTAGTCGAGGCGGCCGATGTCCTCTCGCTGCCACGCGTCGCGCAGTTCTTGAGCCTGTTCGGGGGTTCGGGTGGCGTGCCCCAGGAACGGGGGGTTCCCGAGGATGTACAGGTGCTCAGAGGGGGGGACGATGGCGGTCCAATCCAAGCGGAGCGCGTTGCCGACGGTGATGGTGGTGACCTTGTCCAGGGGGAGTGTGGCGGGGCCGAAGCCGAGGGCGTCTTCCATTGCCTGGTTGGCCTGGTGTTCCACCAGGTGTAGGGCGGTGGCGGCGATGGCGGCGGGCCAGTCGTCGATCTCGATGCCGTGGAAATGCTCTAGCTTGACCACCACGTCGGAGCTGTCTGCTTCACCTGCTATGGCGTCGGCGCGGAAGAGGGACTGGGCGAACGATGTGGCTGCGGTCTTGCCGCCCTTGCCTGCACCTTGGAGGTCGATGAGGCGTTGGAGGATGGCCAGTTCCAGGGCGCGCATCTCGCGGTAGGCAATGACCAGGAAGTTTCCGCAGCCTGCTGCGGGATCGAGGAAACGCATGGACCCGAGATCTCGGCGGAGTGCCCGGAGTTTCGCAGCGTCGTTTCGTGCGGCTTTGAATCGGGCGTGTAGGCCGTCGAGAAACATCGGGCCGATGAGTTTGAGGATGTTCTCCGAGGTGGTGTAGTGCTCGCCGAGCTCACGGCGGGCTTCCTTGGACTTCACGGCTTGGAACAGGGAGCCGAACACGGCCGGGCTGATGATCGACCAGTTGAAAAGACAGGCATCGAGGAGACGGCGACGCATCTCGGCGGTGAACTCCGGCAGCGAGACGTGGTGGTCGAAGATGCCGCCGTTGACGTAGGGGAACCGGGCCGCCAACTCAGCGAGGTTGGACTGTCTCTCGTCGAGCGGGGTGGCCAGTACCTTGAACAGGCGTGCCAGCATCGGCCCGAGGTCAGTGCCGTCATCGGCCGTGCGAACCTGGAGGTAGTGAAGGAAAAGGTCACGTTCCCACACGCCGGCTGTGTCGGCGTACAGGCAGAACAAGATACGGACCAAGAAGACACTCGCCTCGTGGTCGTCGAAGCCCGAGCCTTCCAGGCCTTCGTAGAGGCTGGCCATGATCTGAGCGGCCTTGATGCTGGCGGCTTCCTTCTCGGCAGCGGTCGCATCGTCGAGGTGGTAGCCGGCGAAGAACGACAAGCGCTCCGCGTTGGCGGGGAAGGCGACCAGGTCGAACTCGACCACGGCGTTCGCCGGGTCGGCGCCCTCGGGGGGTGTGAGGTCGCGGATGCGGAAGTGGTGGAAGTCGCTGGTGAGGATGTAGCGGGGGAACTCGGCGTCGGTCAGGTCGTCGAGGTAGTCCATCGCCTGTGCTTCGGCGGTTGCCAGGTGCTTGCCTGCGGACTTCATCTCGACGACGGCCAAGCCAGGGATCAGGGCGTCGATGTACCCGACACGCGCCGTGCTCGACCGCTTGGCCCGGTACTCATACAAGGCCGCGCGAGTGTCGGTGATCCCGTAGACCCCCAGGAGGTCTCGCACAAACGACTGTGCCTCCTGCCGTTCGTCCCCGGGCGAGTCAGCCCATCGTCTGGCGAACGCGCCCGCACGCGAACGGACCACATCCAACGCGAGCGGCTTCGACATGACCTTGAGGCTACCGGGACGTAGCACCGCATCGACCCAATGACGTCTCCGCGCCTCCAAGCCGCCAGGCAGACTCACGGACACGGCACGACTTCTTGCGCGTCTACACACACGCGGTCGCAGCGCAAGACGTACGACCCGCCGTGTCAGTCAAATCACCCGTCGTCTACGCTGTCGTCGGTGATGTCTCGCAGCCAACGGAGACTGTGACGGGGTCGTGAAGCAGGTCACGCGCGAAGTCGGCGTGGTCCACCGCCATGTGGTCAGGAAGCCCAAAATGCTCGGCAGCCCTGACTACGACGCCCTCGGGGCAGCCGAGGAGCTCGTCGAGGCATTGGGCGGTGAACCGTTCACATCCGTTGGAATCGCTCTTGAGAGGGCGGGTCCGTCTCGGCACACCCGGGCGTGGCTGACGTGCCGACGGAGGGTCAGCCGGGCCTGGGTGTGTCCGACGGTCGTCGTTTGACAGGCGGGTTGGGGTGGGGGAGCATTACCAGTCGCGCGTCCCAGTGTGGGCGCTGCCGCCGGGCCTGCTGGCTGGCGGTTGACCATCAGTCAACAGAATGGACTGGACCGATGCCAAACACCACCCGCCGTCGTCGTCTTCTTCCCATCTCCGCGTTCACAGCGTTCACACTGCTCGCCGGCGGTGGACTGCTCTCGCCCGCCACAGGCATCTCAGATGTATTCGTTGTTCAACACGGTGGGACGGTCCCCACTCCAGGGTCAGGACCGGCAGCGGGAGGCACGACAGTCACAGGGGCGGTGGCTCCGAGCGTGGAGTTCACTGCGATCGCCGCCAGCTACTACTCGGGGTATGGGTTGGATGAGGCAGGCAACGTGTGGGCCTGGGGAGCCGGCCAGTACGGCCAGTTGGGCAACGGCACCAAAACCCACTCGCGGAGACCAGTCCGCGTGCAGGCCGCCACGGGGACACTGCCACGTTTCACCGCCATCGCCGCAGGATACGAGACGGGGTACGCGCTAGACGAGCGTGGCAACGTCTGGGCCTGGGGGTTGAACGACGAGGGCCAGTTGGGCAACGGCACCAGGGCCGACTCGTCGAGACCAGTCCAGGTGCAAGCAGCCACAGGGACGTTGCCGGTGTTCACCACCATCGCCGCAGGACGGGAAACAGGGTACGCGCTAGACGCCAGCGGTGGTGTTTGGGCCTGGGGATACAACAGCCAGGGCCAGTTGGGCAACGGCACCCGCGGCAACGCAACCAACTCGACAAGACCAGTTCGGGTGCAAGCCGCCACGGGGACACTTCCGAAGTTCACTGCGATCGCCGCAGGCGACTACACGGGGTACGCGCTGGACGCAACCGGCAACGTGTGGTCCTGGGGACTCGGAGACGACGGCCAGTTAGGCAACGGCACCAGCGGCTACGCAACCAACTCGACAAGACCAGTTCGGGTGCAAGCCGCCACGGGGACACTTCCGAAGTTCACTGCGATCGCCGCAGGCAACTCGACGGGGTACGCGTTAGATGAGACCGGCAGCATCTGGGCCTGGGGCGACAACTACTACGGCCAGTTAGGCAACGGCACCAGGGCCGACTCGTCGAGGCCGGTCCGAGTGCAAGCAGCCACAGGCACAACTCTGCCAGTGTTCACCGCCATCGCCGCAGGAACCTACACGGGGTATGCGTTGGACGTGGACGGCAACGTGTGGGCCTGGGGAGACAACCACTGGGGCGAGTTGGGCAACGGCACCAGCGACACCACGGCACAGCCGTCGCGACCGGGGCAGGTGCAGGCCGCCACGGGGACACTTCCGGTGTTTACCGCGATCGCCGCAGGATGGGGCACGGGGTATGCGCTGGACGCAACCGGCACCGTGTGGGCCTGGGGACGCAACTTGTATGGTGCATTGGGCAACGGCACCAGCGGCTACGCAAGCTACTCGACGAGACCAGTCCAAGTGCAGGCGACGGTGGAGAGTGTTGCGTTCGGGGGCGTCGCGGGGACCGGTTTGTCTCAAGACCCTGGTGGGTGGACGGTGACGACTCCGGCGGGGTGCGGCCCGGTGGACGTGACCGTCAGACACAACGGTGCCGACGAGACCGCTTCGACAGTGACGTATCCGGGTGGATTCACCTTCGGCAGCCCCCCAGTGTTCACGACCCAACCAGTCTCAGCGACGGTCCCGCCGGGCGGCGTGTTCACAGCCACAGTGGAGCTGTCTGGTGACCCCGCCCCGAATGTGCGCTGGCAGGCGTTATCAGAGTGGGGGTGGGTGGACGTGCCCGGCGCGACCAGTCCGGTGTTGACAGTCAACCCCACACTGTCTTCGACCTACCGTGCAATCGCCTCGAACTGTTGGACAGACCTGGACGAGTCCGCCTACACCGCGTACTCGGACACGGCAACAGCCACGGCAGCCCCTGTTTCCCCGTCGCCCTCTCCCTCTGTTTCCCCGTCGCTTCCTCCCCACAGTGCGAAGGCAACAGCGGTGGGGTTGGCGATGAAGAAGTTGACGATGAAGAAGAACACGACCCTGAAAGCTGTCGCGTTGGCCTACCCAATCTCTCTGGGTGCCAAGCTGTCGTGGACCTCAAGTAGTCCGAAGGTCGCCAAGGTCAGTCCCACAGGCAAGATCAAGGCTCTCAAGCCCGGCCGGACCGTGATCACCGCGAAGGCTGAGAACGGCAAGCTGGCTCGCCTCAAGGTCACCGTGGTCGCTAAGGAGGCCAAGGTCAAGACCGTTAAGGTCGCTTTGAAGTCCGTTGGAGTCCGGGCTTCGAAGTCCGAGAAGATCGTGGTCAAGGAGGGCAAGGTGGCCCGCTTGTCGGTCCTGCCGAACCCGCAGGGCGCGACCCTGACGAAGATGCCCACCTTCAAGTCCTCCAAACCCAAAGTCGCCTCTGTGGACAAGACCGGCCTGGTCACCGCCAAGAAGAAGGGCAAAACCAAGATCAAGGTCACCCTCGCCGGCAAGAAGACAACCCTCCTCATCCACGTCATCTAGCGCTGGGGTGACTGATCGCGTCAGCTGGGGGGCCGGGGGGCCGATCTGCGTCGGGCTCTTGCCGCCAGCCTTGGTTGTGCCAAAGGGGGAGACAGCTAGCTTCGCTGACCCCATGAGCGCTGGCCCTTGGGCCAGAGGGGGCCGCCCGCCCCGCGCTCGACATAATGGCAAGCTCAGGGCGCCCCGCCGGCCCTGATTCGCATGGCTTCGTCGAGGGCGGCGTCGATTGACGTCCTTGATCGGTCTTGCTGTTGCCTGGTGGTCGCTCGGAGCCAGGGTCTGCGGCCGTTGCCTCGTGGAGTGGGTGCCAAATGCCCGCCGGCCGTGCGGCTTGTTGACGAAAGCCGGGTGGGGGTGCCTGGGTCGGGGTCGCGCTTGATCGAGTGGAGGTAGTCGTCGAGCATTTCCTGGGTGAACGTGTAGGTGAACCTTTCGCCGCCGGCGGCGTTGTGGGCGAAGCAGGCGATCCGGCGGTTGGCTAGCAGACGCCGGAGGGTCCAGATGTTGATTCCGAGGTAGGTGGCGGCGGTCGTGAGCGTGTACGGCGCAGCGTCTCGGACCAGCAGGTCGCCGGGTGCGATGCTCACAGTCCGATCCCTTCTGGTTGGAGGCTTGCCCGGGAGGCGGCTGGGACGGGCAGGTACGGCTCGGTTCTGGGGATGGAAGGGCTGGGTGCGCCGAGGGTGGTGGTCCCCCAGTGGGACGATGGCGCGTGGGAAGCTTCCGCGACGAAGCCGCGGGGGTTGTGTGCTTCGGTGAGGACGTCGCGTGGGGTTAGTGGGTGTCGGCCGTTTCGGCCGGCGAAGGCGATTTCGCCGGGGTTGAGGGGTCTGGATCGTTCGCGGGGTAGGGCTGTGGGGTAGGAGCGGATGAGTTGGCCGTTGAGGCTGAAGACCTTGGTTTCACCAAGGCTGGTCCGGTTGACGGTCTCGGCGACGTTCTTGGCTGTTCGCTGGTCCATGGTGGCGTCCTTTCTGGACTGGGTGGTCGGCGGTTTGTGGCGCGCGACCGGTGGGGTGCGTGGGGTGCGGCGGACGTTGCCACCCCCGGGTTGGGGTCGGCCGCGGGGAAGGTGTCTTCGGGCAGCGCGAGGCGGTGCTACCCCAAGGGGGGCCGTTGGCGGGGGTTTGGTCGGGTTTGGCTGGTCTCCGGTCGCCTTGGGAGGGGGGTCGGGGACCAGCGGTGGTTAGCCTGCGGCGACGCTACCTGTGGCGGTGCGGGGTTTGAGGTTGGTGTTGCCCTTGTATTTGACGGTCAACCGGTTTTCACCTGGTGGGATCCGCATCGAGATGGTGGTCTTGCCTTTGGTGTCTTTCCGCAGGGTGATGGTCTTCTTCGAGGCTCCGACCTTGGCGGTGATCTTCCCTGTCGGGTTGGGTAGTCCCTTGGCTTTGACCTTGACTGCGAGCTCGAGTCGTCCACCTTTCAGGGAGGGTTGGACGGTGAGGGTGGGTTTGATCCTCGGGACCTTCTTGGTGTTGAGGGTGATGGTCTTCTTCTCCCCAGTGGCGGGGTTGGTGAGGGTGAGCTGGGCGGTCAGGATCTGTCCGGCGTCGCGGGGCCGGATCTTGAAGGTGCGACTGGTGGCTCCCTTGATGGTCTTGCCGTTTCGGAACCACTGGTAGGACGCTTTCCAACCGGCGGGGATGAGCTGGGTGGGGATTGTGAGAGTGGCACCGACTTTCAGGGTCTTGGCTGTCCCGGGCACCACGGCACCGTCAGGGCCAGTGACGACACCGCCAGGTTGCAGAGTCAACGCGCTGGAAGTCTGAGACTGAGGCACTTGGCTGCCGCTGGTGGAACCAGGAGCCACCGTCATCCACACCATGGTCTCGGCACTACCAGAACCGGTGGCAGCACGGAGCATGAACCCGTACACACCAGCGGTTTGTGGAGTCCCGGCAACCTTCCACGTGCGCGCATCAACCTTGGACAGTGAGAGTCCGGGCGGGATCATTCCTGAGGCGAGAGTCGTGGTCGCCCCGCTGGTCACGGCAACTGAGACGGCGGTGGGCACCCCGACTGTGGCGTTGACCATTCCTGCGGGTGCCTGGATCGTGACCCAGCCAACCTTTGGGCCGGCATCAGAGCTGACGGTGATGGTGGCGTAGGCCAGGAGTGGGGACATTGCGCCGGTGGGTATGGCGGCGACGGTGATGGATCGGGGGCCTGGAGTGTCGCCGGGGGTGATTGATCCTGTGGTGGGGTTGGTGGTGTCGCCTCCCATGTTCGAGGCCACCAGGGCGAGGGTGTATTCGCTGCTGGGAACCACGTTGCCCCAACTGTCAACTACCGTTGGGTTGAGTCGAATGGTTTGCCCTGGGTTGGCGGTGGTCTTGTCGGGGGCAAGGGTCAGGGTTGCGCCGACTCCAGCGACCACGGTGCCGGTGATTTTGAGGGGTTCGCCGGCTCCGATGTCGTTGCGGGTCTCGCAGGTGGCAGCAAACTCACCAGCCACGGTGGGGGTTCCAACCAAGGTGAGTCCTTGGATGGCCAGCCCTTTTGGTAGGTCTGTGCAGGTGATGGACACTGGCATTGGGTAGGCGTTGATGGTTAGGGTCCGGTTGATTCCATCTCCCGCGCGGATGGTCCCTAGGTTGGTGGGGCCGGCGACTGGTGAGGCGTTAACGGTCAGGGTTTTGGTCGAGGTGATGGTCGCGTACTTGCCGGTAATCGTGCGAACTCCTGGTTGGGAGCCGATAACAATTTGGGTTCCCGACACCGTATCGGAGGTGTTGGAGGAGGTGAAGGTCACTGCGTTTCCAGAGGAAACAATGTTGCCGTAGGTGTCTTTGGCTGCGATCCCTGAGATTGTCACGGTGGTGTTGCGGGCTGGGTTGAGGGTCGAAGGGTTCCAGGTCAGCGACGTTGGGGCTGCGGGCATGACGGTGATACGTGTCTCGGTTTGGATGGTCCCGGGGTTGGCGTATCCGCCTAGGACTCGAGCTTGGAGGGTGTAGATCGTGCCAGCCTCAGCAGCGACGCGGGGGGCAAACGAGTACGACTTCCCAGTGGCAGTAAACGTGCCACCATGGTTGGAGGGAGTGACTGACCATTGGACGGTGGGAGCGGCGTAGGGAGGTGGGGTGGTGTGCGAGTAGTCGAAGGAACCAGTCCGAGTAGCGCCGGCGGTGATCGACCCGGCCCCAGTCAACGCTAAGGTGATCCTGGGAGCAACAGGGAAGGGGTAGCCGGTGAAGGCGGCGGACTTGGTGTGGTATTTGGTGGTGTTCCCCTCGATAGTCATCCACCCCGAACACGAATAGGTCGCCCCGGCCGTGACGGTCATTGTGACCGCGGCCGTCACGGTGGAAAAGTAGCCGGTGGACTGCTGCCAGGTGGTTCCTGCGCTGGTGCACTTGATGTGGGCGGCACGCTTCTTCCCGGAGAAGAACTTGAAGTAGTAGCTGGCAGTGACCTTGTCACCAGCATAAGCGTACAAGGGGTTAGCTGAGCGTAGGTTGGTGATCTTGAACGTCACCAGGTCACCGTTCGTGGTGGTCCCGGTGTTGGTGAAGTCAACCGCTTGGGCGGGCGTGGCCACACCAAGCAGACCACCCAACGCTAAGGCGAGGGCAGCGACCGCGGCCAAGGGCCGGCGACGGGCGTGACGTGAACAAAGCAGGGACTTGGAGGTCATGGTGAGGGTTCCTTCCTAGGGATGCGCTCAGGAGCGCGGGAGTTGGATCTTCAGAGTCTTCGTGGTCTTGGTGGTGGCATGGTTGCCGAGCCAGGTGACGCGGACCGGGGTCCGCTTGGACTTCATCGTCGCCAAGAGGTGTTTGGGGATCTGTTTCGTTGCAACAGCCACGCCGGTCCGGGTTGGTTTGGCTTTGGTGACCATGGTGGTCTTGCCCACCCGCAGGCGGACCTTCCCGGCCACCAGAGTCTTGGGTACATCGGGAGCTTTGATGGTGACGCGCAGCTTGCGTGCACCCACAGTCTTGCCAGACAGCCTGGCTTTGACCCTAGCCACACGCAGGGCTTTGGATGTCCACAGTGTCTTTTGTCCGTCGGGGCCGGTCAACAGGACTCTGACAGCAACCAGGGTGCCGGCCTGCTTGCCGGCTAGTTGGTATTCCGGTCCGATCCCGTCGGCGCCAATCAGTTTGCCGTCCTGGGTCCACCAAACCAGTTCCATCTTCCAGCCCGACGGCACCGGCGGCGCTTTCAACGTCTGCCCAACCCTTACCGCCCCCTTGCCTGACACTCTCTTGGGGGCTGGGAGTTGGGCAGTGACCGTAGGTGGTGGGGTTGCGGTACGTGTGATGGTCAACACTCCGGCACTAGCCAAGGACGTTGCGGTGAACCAACCCCAGGTGTTGGCTGGGACAAACCGGCAAGACACCTGGTGTGAGCCCACCCCCAACCCCTCCAACACGATGATGGAAACACCCCGCCAAGACGGTGCTGATCCGACCTGCCGCCCACCCACCTCCGCATACAGCATCCCAGCGACAGACCCGTCACCCTCGGTCAACACCACCTGCGCAGCAACCTCAACCGGGTCCCCCACCCTCGCCATCGCCACAGGTAGCCAACACGACACCACGGTGGGCCACGCAGTCACCTGGACTGGCGTGGATGCCAAGTCTGGGGCGGAAAGCTGCTTGTAGGCCATGGTCGCGACGGCCTGCACCAAGCCAAGCGTCGTCGGAACAAAGACAGCGCCCGTGCCAGTGTCGTAGCCGTCAACCCTCCATCTGGTCGCGGTCGTAGTGCCAGGCCACCAGGACGGGCCGACGGCCGTCATCGTCCCACCAGAATGGCGCGTGCCCACAACCACCGGCACTAGACGAGTCTTGTCAAACACTTCAACGACAGCCCGACCCGTCAAACCAGAGAAGGTCGCTGTAATCTCACACCGCCTCGCGGGCGGATCCTGCCCCGCGCCGAAACCACACCCGGTCATCCCGGCAGGCCAGGACACCTGAGCGCCAGGAGCCGCAGCCCTGTTACCCCACGCATCGACCTGCCAGACCGTGGCGCTGACCGGCTCGGCCGCCCACGTGACGTCCTTGTCGGCCGTGACGCTCACCGAGGCGGCTGGCCCTTGGGTGACCGCAAGCGTCACATCCAGCACATCAGTGCCCCACGCTGAGGTGGCCGTCACCTTCAGGCCGTGGACCCCTGCTTTGGTGGCCATGCCGCGCAGCCGCCAGGTGGTCCCTTCTTTTTGCACGATGACGGCCCCCGCGTTTTGTCCTCCGGCTAACGTCAGGGTGATGGGGTCCGTGCCGCTTACCATGAAAGGAACGTTCAGATCGGTGCCGGCTGAGACCGTGACGGTTGAGGAAGCCAAGCTGACCGCCGGGGCCTTGGTGGCCAGATCGACGGCGGCCGCCGCGTTCAGCAAGCCTGCGCCGGTGATCGAGTCCCATCCTGGCGGGGCGACATCCGTGGCGGACTGGCGCAGAATGGCCTTGACCTGGGAAGGTTTGAGTCCGGGACGGAAGCGAAGCATGAGTGCGGCCGCCGCAGCGACATGCGGTGCCGCCATGGACGTACCCGCAAGGCCCTCAAAGTACAAAGGACTGGTCGGTGCGAACAGCCCGGCGAGCCCTTCTCCTGGGGCTGCCAAGTCCACCGAGGAGTTGTGCGTCGCCCAGGCGGTTCCCAGTCCTGCCGAGGTCGAGGCCGTCACCGAGATCACTGGCCCGTAGGACGCCGGATACTCCAAGGGCGAGCCGCTGAGCCCCGAGTTGCCGGCGGCTGCCACCACTGTCACCCCTTTGGCGTCAGCATCA
>WQYN01000058.1 GCA_009781225.1 Micrococcales bacterium
GTGGGCCTGGGGGGTGGGGTGGGTGTGGGTGGTGGGGCGGGGGTGGGAGGTGAGGTGAGTGTGGGAGGTGGGGTGTGCCTGGGAGGTGAGGTGGGTGTGAGAGGTGAGGTGGGCCTGGGAGGTGAGGCGGTTGTGGGAGGTGAGGTTAGCCTGGGGGCGCAGGTTTCTTGGGAGGAGCCAGGTGGCGGCTAGTGCGCCCATCTCGGGGACGCCAAACGCCCAGGCCAGAGGCTCGGCGGCGGCAGTGACGGCCCGGTAGATAGCCCAGGCTGCCACCGCGGCAGCGGCTCCCATGAGGAGGACAAACAGGATCCGGACTAGGACAACGCGCACCTTGGAGGGCTTCTTGCGGGCGGGAGGCGGAGGGGTTTCCGGCCAGGACTCGGGGGTCGGCGCAGCAGCGGCATCCCCGGGCGAGGGAGCCGGGCCCAGGTCTTGGTCCCGGGCCGGGTCGGATTCAGGGGCGACTGCGCCCAGCACCTCGGAGAAGGGGGTGAACGCGTCGGGGGCGAAGGTGGCAAACGCGTCGGAGGCAAAGGGATCCTCCCAGGTGATGCCACCCGCGGGTGGGTCTTCGAAGACGGGAGCAGGAAGGAATGCCTCCCCCGCCAGGCCGTTCGCCTCGGGGGCGGTATCGGCGAACTCGAGCACCGGGGCATCGGGGACCGCAGCCGGGAGCGGCGGTGCATCGTCTGTCACAGGTGGGTGGTCGAGGGCCTCAAAGGGGTCTTCCAGGAGTTCGGGGGCGGCGAGGTCATAGGGAGGGGCCAGCGGCTCCTCCTCCGTCGGGGGCACCGGCTCGGCCGGCCATTCCTCGACCGGCGGGGCACTGGGCTCCTCAGGTGGCGTATCCGGCCACGACGGAATCTCCAGTCGCTCACTGGGAGCCGGTTCGGGAACGGGAACAGGGGCGACCCACTCCTCAGGTACGACGGGCGCGTCCATGACAGGCGGCGGAGGTGTGGCGGGTTCTCCCCAGGGAAGCAGCGACGACTCGTCCGGGGCGCCTACCTGCTCCGATGGGTCGACCACGTTGACCGATCCCGTCGCGTAGACCGGGGGCAGTGCGGCGGCGAAGGGGGCGACCGGAGCCAAGGAGGCGGGGTCGGCCATTCCCACATGCTCGGCGGGCTGCGGCGGAATCACAGGAACGGGGCGCGAGATTGGGCGGGAGATCGGGGCTGGGGTTGGCGTTCTCCCCACGGCATCCCAGTCGGGTTCGGAAAAGGCAAGAGGTCCCGACACGGCAGCGACGCTGAATGGGCGGTCCATACCGGGGGCGATCCCGGTTGGGTGGGGGTGGGCTCCGAGGTGGCCGGCGGCCGGCAGGCCGGCGGCCGAGGGGTGCGGGTGGGGGTGGGGGTGGCCTGTCAGTGGGACGTCGTTTCCCCTGGTGGGGCTTGGGATGCCCTCGCCTCGCGGTGGGCTGACCATGCCTCCGCTCCGGGATGGGATCACCGAGCCGGGGAGGGGTTCCCTGGGGGGTAGGGGCCCCTGGGAGGGGTGGTCGATTCCTCTTGGCGCAGGCCAGGCCGGTCTCGACCTCGCATCGGGCCGCGGCGCTGATCCTCCTGAGGCACCGGGGGCACCGTGAGCACCGGAAGTACCAGGAGCAGCGGGAGCATCGGAAGCGTTCAGCCAGGGACTGCGCTCAGGAGGCCGTGGCACTGGCCCAGCCGGAGCACCGGGAGCACCGGGAGCACTCAGCCAGGGACTGAACTCAGGCGGCAATCGGGACGGTTGGGCCGCCATCGTGCGCGGGGGGAATTCTGGAGTGCTGCCGGAGGTGGTGCCGGGGATGACTGTGCTGATGGGGCGGGACGGCGCGCCGATTCTGGGGCCTGCTTGGCGGCGGCCTGCCGGCTCCCAGCGGTCGGGGCGCGGCTCCGGCGAGACCACGGAGACATCCGACGAGATGGGGCGCGGCAAAGCCCGGGAAGGAGCAGGGCGAGGGAAAAGGTCAAAGTCGAGGGACGGCATTGCGTGCGGCATCTCGGGGCCGTCGCCGGTATGGGGGACAACGGGGATGGGTCGCGAGCCGGGGTACATCTGGGTGAGTTCGGGGCGCGGCGAGAGGAGTTCGTAGCCCTCGTCGCGGCGGCCCGTGTCCCAGACGGGGGCGGAGCGTGGTGGGACGCGGGCTCCGGCGCGTTCGGCGGAATCGACCACCGCTTCCCTGAGGGTGCGGCGCGAGAGGGGCGGGCCATATTCAGTCATGAGATTGACCTCGGTACAGTCGATGCTTTTCGATGTAGCGGACCACGCCATCGGGGACGAGGTACCAAATGGGCCGGTCAGCGGCCACGCGAGCGCGACAATCGGTCGAGGAGATGGCGAGCGCTGGCACCTCGAGGAGGCTGACGTGCTCGACCGGAAGGCCGCCCGCGGTGAGCCGATGCCCCGGCCGCGTCACCCCGACAAAGTGAGCCCGACTCCACAGGGAACCGGCGTCACGCCACGCAGCGAGGTCAGCCATCGCATCGGCCCCGGTGATAAAGAACAGCTCGGCCTGCGGCATCGCGGCGCCCAGGTCGGCGAGGGTGTCGATGGTGTAGGTCGGCCCGGGGCGGTCGACATCCACCCGCGAGACCGTGAAGCGAGAGTTCGATGCGGTCGCAATCACCGTCATGAGGTAACGGTGCTCCGCCTGAGTCACGGCGCGATCAGCCTTTACCGGAGGCCGCCCAGTCGGGACAAAAACGACCTCTTCCAGGTCAAACACGGCTGCGGCCTCGCTCGCGGCGACAAGATGGCCGTTGTGGATGGGGTCAAATGTCCCACCCATGACCCCGACGCGCCGGGGTGCCTTCTCACCGAACGCCACGCCTGACCTTTCCCTCCACGCCGCCCCTTCGGCGGCACTGCGGAGTCATCGCCCCCCAGTGAACCACGCTCTGGCCTGGGTGCGCGCCTCCCACACCGAGTCACTGGCGAATCTGGCCAGAGCCCCACACCACCCACTTGGTCGTTGTGAGCTCGCCAAGGCCCATGGGCCCGCGCGCGTGAAGCTTCTGCGTCGAGATCCCAATCTCGGCTCCGAGGCCAAACTCCCCGCCGTCGGTGAACCGGGTCGAGGCGTTGACGATGACGGCGGCCGAGTCAATCATCGCCGTGAAGTCCTGCGCTGCGGCTAGGTCCGAGGTGCAAATCGCCTCGGTGTGGCCCGAGGAGTAGGTCTGGATGTGCTCGATCGCCTCGCCGAGTGAGTCGACAACCCGAACCGCGAAGTCCAAGGAGAGATACTCGGTGGCCCAGTCCTCGGTGGTCGCCGGGACGATATTGATCCCCGCTGGGGCCAGCTCTTGGGTCGCTTGGTCGCCGTGAATGGTGACCCCTGCATCGGCGAGTTGCCTCAGCGCCTCCGGCAGGAAACCCGGCGCCGCGTCGGCGTGAACCAGCAGCGTCTCCGCCGCGTTGCAGACGCTGGGCCGGTGAGTCTTCGCATTGAGCACGATGGCGGTCGCTTGCGTCGGATCGGCGCTTGCGTCCACATACACATGGCAGTTGCCCACTCCAGTCTCGATGACCGGAACCACCGCCTCACGCACGACCGTCTGAATGAGGCCCGCTCCCCCACGCGGTACGAGCAGATCCACGAGCCCGCGCGCCCGCATGAGGGCCCGCGCCCCGTCGCGTCCCAGCGCGTCGATGGTCTGGACCGCGTCCGGAGGCAGCTGGCGCCTTCGCAGCGCCCCCCTGAGAACCTCGACGATGGCGACATTGGAGTCCGCTGCTGCGCTTCCCCCCCTGAGGATCACCGCATTCCCCGACTTGACGGCAAGCCCCGCCGCATCCACCGTCACGTTGGGCCGCGCCTCGTAGACCATGCCGACGACCCCCATGGGGACCCGGATCTGGCGCAGCTGCAGCCCATTGGGAAGGGTCGAGCCGCGGACCACCGCGCCCACGGGGTCGGGAAGCCCCGCGACCTCGCGCAACGCATCGGCAATCTGCACGATCCGCTGGTGGTCAAGCCGCAGCCGGTCCTGGAGGGTCACGCTCATGCCCTCGGCGCGCCCGCGCTCCAGGTCGCGCTGGTTCGCCTCGACAATCTGGGCGGATGCAGCGACCAGATGGTCCGCCATCGTGCACAAGAGTGCGTCCTTCTCCTGGGTGCCGAGCGTTGCCAGCACCCGCCCCGCTACCCGCGCCCGCGTCGCGATCTCCGCAACTTCATCAATGACAGCCTGAGGAAGAGTGTTTTCCATAGGCACGAGCCTAGCGGCTGCCATCGTGGGGTTTGGGGCGGCGGGATCTGGCGTGGGGGGTTAGTTCGTCTCGGTGGATGGCTTCTAAGGCTTGGCGGGGGCCTAGGCGGTCTTGGATGGCGGCTAGGGACAGGCCCTTTACCTTGGCTAGGTCGGCGGAGGAATAGCCAGTGATGCCGCGGGCGACGATCATGCCGGTGGGGTCAACGACCTCGACGACGTCGCCGGGGGTGAACTCGCCTTCGACGCCGACAACGCCGACGGGCAGGAGGGATCTCTTTCCTGAGGTCACGGCTTCGGCTGCGCCGGGATCAACAAGCAGGCGTCCGCGGGGCGCGGCGGCGTAGCCCAGCCACATTCGCTTGCCGGTCAGTCGCTCGCCGGTTACGTGGAAGAAGGTTCCGTGCTGCGCGGCTTCCTCTTCGCCAATGGAGGGGTCCAGCGCCTCGGCGAGCCTGTTCACCGAGGTCAGGAGGACGGGGATCCCGGAGGAGGTTGCCAATCCGGCGGCGTGGACTTTCGTGGCCATCCCGCCGGTGCCGACCGCAGATCCCCGCGCCGAGACGGAGATTCCTTCCAGGTCCTCGGAGTCCACGACCTCGGCGATCCGGACTGAGCCCGGCCGCGTGGGGGGCGCAGTCCGCAGCCCGTCAACGTCGGTCAGCAGCACAAGCCCGTCCGCCCGGACCAGGTGGGCCACAAACGCGGCGAGCCGGTCGTTGTCGCCAAAGCGAATCTCGTCGGTGGCCACAGCGTCGTTTTCGTTAATGACCGGCACAACCCCGCGCTCAAGCAGGGTCACAAGCGCCCGTTCAGCATTCCCGTAGGTAGATCGGCGCACGATGTCGCGACTCGTCAACAGCACTTGCCCCACCGTCCGGCCATGCGAACCAAAGGCTCGCGTGTACTCGGCCATGAGGAGACCTTGCCCTACGGAGGCCGCGGCCTGCGCTTCGGCGAGAGTCCGAGGCCAGGTGGGCAATCCGAGCGGTCCCATGCCGGCGGCCTGGGCGCCAGAGGAGACAAGCACGACTTCGCGGCCCGCCGCCAGTCGCCCGGCGAGGCCGTTGACCAGCGCTCCGAGTCGGTCCGGCGCGAGGTGGCCCGCGGTGTCCGTCAGGCAGCTGGACCCCACTTTGATGACGAGTCGCCGGGCAGCCGCGAGCTCGGAGCGGGTCTGGGGGGCCGTCATCGTGCGTCCTTGGGGGTGTCGGCGGGGTCGGACCAGTGGCCGGCGAGGCGCTCGGTCCACAGCTCGGCGCGCGCTGCGGCTTTGGCATCCATACGCTCAGCGTATTCGCGACGACGGTCGGGAGTGGTGCGGCGACGGCGATCCTCTAGGCGCGGGTCGCTTCCGCGGGCGCCAAGAAGCTCGGGGCCAGTCAGGAGCGTCGGCTCGAAATCAAAGACCACCCCGGAGTCGAGGCGGCCGATGACGACCTCGGCTCCGGCGCTCGCGCCCGCTTCCATTAGGGCGTCTTCAACCCCGAGACGGGCCAGGCGGTCGGCGAGGTAGCCGATGGCCTCGTCGTTGGAGAAGTCTGTTTGGTGGACCCAGCGGACGGGTTTGTCGCCCTCGACCTGGTACAACACCTGCCCGTCGGCCTCCTCGTGGCGGGTGACCGTGAAGGGGGTGGCGTCAACGGCCTTGGGTCGCAGGACGATGCGGGGGGCGGGGGCGGCGGCTTCGCGCTCGCGAGCGGCGCGAACCAGGGCGGCTAGGGCGTATCCCAGCGCGGGGAGGCCTTCGTGGCTCACTGCCGAGACCGCAAGCACGTCGAGGCCGCGCTCGCGGAGGTCAGGGCTGATGAGCTCGGCCAACTCGCGGGCTTCGGGGACGTCGATCTTGGTGAGAACTGCGACGCGGGGGCGTTCCATGAGGGGCAGGGCGCCGCCGGCGGTTGGGAGGTCGGCCGCGTAGCAGGCGAGCTCGGCCTCAATCGCGTCGAGGTCGGAGACGGGGTCGCGTCCGGGCTCGAGGGTCGCGCAGTCCAGGACGTGGACAATGACGCCGGAGCGCTCGATGTGGCGCAGGAAGTCCAGGCCCAGGCCGCGTCCCTGGGCGGCGCCGGGGATGAGTCCGGGGACGTCCGCCATCGTGAACCGGTCAGCCCCGGCCTGGACAACGCCGAGGTTCGGGATGAGCGTCGTAAAGGGGTAGTCGGCGATCTTGGGGCGAGCGGCGGACATTGCGGCGATGAGGGAGGACTTGCCGGCCGAGGGGAAGCCGACCAGGGCGACATCGGCCAGCGACTTTAGCTCGAGGATGAGGTCGCGTTCCTCGCCGGGTTCGCCCAAGAGCGCGAAACCGGGGGCCTTGCGTCGAACCGACGCGAGCGCGGCGTTCCCCAGGCCTCCTCGTCCTCCCGCGGCAGCAACGAACTGCACTCCGGAGCCGACAAGATCGGCTAGGACGGCGCCTCCCCTGTCCTTAACCACCGTGCCGTCGGGGACATCAAGGACCAGGTCGCGGCCGCGAGCGCCATCTCGCGGTCCGCCTTGGCCAGCGCCGCCGGATGCCGCCTTGACGTGGGGGGCGCGGTGGAAGCTCAGAAGAGTTGTCGTGCTGGTGTCGGCTCGAAGGATGATTGACCCACCGTCGCCACCGTTCCCACCGTCGGGACCGGCCAGCGGCTTGTACTTTTCGCGCTTGATGGAGGCGCAGCCGTCGCCACCCTTTCCGGCCTTGAGGTGGAGGGTGACGCGGTCAACGAATTCGGCCACAGCCGATCAGGTCCGGATCAGGCCTCGACGATGTCGACGACGCGCCGCCGTCCGCGAGCGCCAAACTTCACCGCTCCCGCGCGGGTGGCGAACAACGTGTCGTCGCGGCCCAGGCCCACCCCGTGCCCCGGGTGGAAGTGGGTACCCCGCTGACGGACAAGGATCTCGCCGGCCTTGACGACCTGGCCGCCGTACCGCTTGACGCCCAGACGCTGGGCGTTCGAATCACGACCGTTGCGCGAGGAGCTCGCGCCTTTCTTGTGGGCCATCGCGCTGCTCCTACCTGGTGATTCCCGTGACCTTGACCCGAGTCAGCTCCTGGCGGTGGCCTTGGCGCCGACGGTAGCGGGTCTTGTTCTTGTACTTGAAGATGCGGATCTTCTTGCCGCGTTCGTTCGCGAGGATCTCGCAGGTGACCTTCACCTTTGCCAGCTCGTCCGGGTCGGTCGTGATGGTCTCGCCATCGGCGTAGAAGACCGCGGGGAACTCGACCGTCTCGCCGACAGCCTCAGACAGGCGGTTCGTCACCACCACATCGCCGACGGCCACCTTCTCTTGGTGGCCTGAGGCCTTGATGATCGCGTACACCACGGTGCTGCTCATTTCTCTCGCGTGTTGGGCACGGACACGTGCGGAGCTTGGTCGCCTTCGGGAGGTAACGGCCCGCACGGCGCGCAAACGTCGCGCCGTCAGGCGCGCCGACCTCCTAGCTTAGGGTGGCCAGGCCCGGAGGTCAAACGAACGTCCCGTCCGACTTATCCCCGGCTCCTTGCGTCGTGACCGCCTCGCGCCGACGGTGGTGGGGCGGCCTGAATAGCAATGGGGCCGCCGCCAGCGCGTGGCTGACGACGGCCCCATTGGCGGTTACTGCTAGATGAGTGTGAGAGTCAAAACAGAGGTGTAGTGGTCAGCCGGGGTGGACCAGGGGATGCCCAGGACCAGTTCGGCGTCGCACTTGAAGCGGCCGGTCGAGACCCCGCCGCCGGTGTAGCAGGCTGTCTTGGGTGTCGACAGGCCCTGATACTCACCAGGCCAAATCGGCGCCCCAGGCAGCTTCATGGGGACGTTCACCGGGTCGTGGGCTAGGCCCTCATCGACAACCGGAGCGAATGTGACCTTGGGGAACCAACCCAGGTTCGCCGAGAGAATCCGGCGGCCCGTGTTGTCTCCCACGAAGTCGGAGGCCACACCCACGAGGGTCCAGCCCTCGCCGGTGCCGCGCGCGTCGGTAACGAACGCCGGGTTCATCGCGTGCCCGCGGGTGATCTGGTCGGAGCCGTTCAGCGTGAAGGCGCCGAAGCTGACCGTCGGGTTCACAGGAACCTCAAGGCTGAGCGACGTGCCGGTGAGCGTGACGTCGAGCTCGGAGTCGATGCCGACCTGGGCACCAACCATCGCCCAGGCGTTGGTCGCCCGGGTGTTGATGATCAGCGGATCAATGACCTTGACCGACAGCTCGTACTTGCCGGCTGCGGCATAGGTGTGCTTGGCCCGAACAGAGAACTCCCCGCCGCCCAGCGGAACAACCTGGACGTCGGCGGCAATCGAGCGAGTCTTGTCTCCCCAGTTGATGATGGCGGTCAGCGTGGTCGCTGCAGAGCCGGTCACATGAGCAACCTCGCCGTCAAACTCCACTCCGGTGATCGGGTGCATGAGGGCACCCTTGACCGTGGGAGCCGGCGGCTCGGTGGACTTCTCGGGATAGAACGCACGCACTGCGGCGCGGATCTCCGGATACTGGGTCGAGTTGCTGTTGCTCAGGGTCCACGACATCATGCCGTTGAGCCCGTTGTCAGCTGCCCACTTGGCGCGGTCGTAGATGGTCTGGGCGTTTTCAACCGAGCCCACACGAAGCGTGCTCATGTCGTAGTACGTCTCATTCTTGGTGAGGTCGTTCCAGTACATGAGAGTCACGCGCGAGGCGCTCTGAGCGTTGGCCCAGGTCGCCGAGCCGGCGCCGGTCGGAAGAATGGCGGGCTTGTACATGCCATCATCCGGCCAGTGCTGCGTGAGCGTGAAGCCACGGGCTCCTGTCCACATGACGCCGTAGACGATCTTCTTGGGGTCAACGCCCTGCTCAAGGTAGAGCCTGACCGAATCGACGCCCGAGTTGTACTCGTCACCCGAGGTATCCCTCGGGTCGTAGTACAGCGGCTGGTTCGGCATGGAGAAGTCTCCATTGAGGTCGCAGCCCATCTCGTAGGCCATGATGCTGATCGCTTCGAGCGTGCGCCCGAGGAACTCAAAGTCGAAGCTCCTGGTCGGGTCGTACGGGGCGAAGACGTCGTCGGAGAAGTCAGAGGTCTGCCAGCGGCCAGCCGGGGTGGCGGCCGTCAGCCAGTACTCTTTCGGATCCTTGTCGTGGGCAATCGCCCAGGCGTTCATCTGGTTGCGGAACTCGATGACCATGAGGTTGTGGTTCTCGCGGTCGTCGGGATGGTAGCCAATGTTGAGCGGGCCGCCCGTGACCGGGAACTCCCAGTCAAAGTCGAATCCGTCAACCGCATCCTCGTCCATGAACCGCTCGACGCACGACTTGGCGAGCTTCTCGCGGCCTGCTTGGGTCCGCACGGCGTTGGAGAAGCCGCGGCCACCCCATCCGCCGATTGACCGGATGATCTTGGTCTGCGGGTTGGCTGCACGGAACGCCTTGGCGGCGGATAGCTGAGCAGCGGTCGCGGGGGTGCACTGGCCGTCATTCGCGGCGCCGGGCATCCCGATCGTCGAGAAGGACCACCAGGCGATGTTCACGTTCGCCATGTCATAGCTAGTGCCGGTGAGGTTTGAGGGATTGGAGAAGTAGCCGCCGATGAGCGGGTAGTCAGGGGGGTCAACATCCTGACCACCGGGGTAGGGCCTGTCCGGCGGATTGGCGTTGACCGGGGAGCCTGTTAGGGCTCCCATCGTCAGCGCCAGGGCTGCCGTCGCGACGACGGCGGCCACCCGCGACACCCGGGGGTGCCGCTTACTGTGGGCTCTCATGGAGTCTCTCCTTTGAGTGTCACGCCGGTAGCCCAGCGCAGGCGGCGAATGTCAACCTCGGCACGGCGCCGTCCGTGGATAAGTAACCGGCAATATCAATTGTGTCGTGCGGCGTGAGCCGCGATAGGGAATTCTAGCAGGCTCTGTGGCGAGGACACCGGGACATCGCGACGCCGGAATTAGCTGGACGATGGCGGAGGCCCAGCCGGCGCTGTCGCGGCCCGTCGGACTCGCTTGCGTGGAGCGGGGCTCGGGGTGGGTTCCGGGTCCGGTTCCGGCGCGGGCTCGGGGGCGTGGGCAGGCTCGGGCACGTGGGCAGGTTCCCCGGCTGGGGCTGCCGCCCGACGCACGCGCCTGCGGGGCGACGCCTTGATCTCGGGCGCGGGCTCGCCATCGTCCATCGGGGTAGGGGCGGGCTCGGGTGGCGGGGCGATCACTGGCGGCTCGGCTGCTTTGGCGGCCTTCTTCTTCTTGGCGGCCTTGCTCGCGATCTCCTCTTCATGCTGGTGGGAGGCGGCGGCGGCGATCGAGGCGAGGGTCGCCTTGACCTCGGGGCGCGCCTCCTCGATCACGGGAATTACAACCTTTGCGGACGATGACGCATCCCCCTTGGCCTTGCGGGCGCGCTTGGCCTTCTTGGACTCAGGCTCCTTGGCCAGCGCTGCCTCTCCGGGGTCGGTGTGGATGACGACACCGCGACCCAAGCAGACCTCGCAGGGCTCGGAGAAGGCCTCGACCAGGCCCTGGCCCACGCGCTTGCGGGTCATCTGGACCAGGCCCAGGGAGGTGACCTCGGCGACTTGGTGGCGGGTGCGATCACGCCCCAGGCACTCGATGAGGCGACGAAGCACCAGGTCACGGTTGGATTCGAGGACCATGTCGATGAAGTCGATGACGATGATCCCGCCGACGTCGCGCAGGCGGAGCTGGCGGACAATCTCCTCGGCCGCCTCGAGGTTGTTGCGCGTGACCGTCTCCTCGAGGGTCGACCCAGCGCCCGTGAACTTGCCGGTGTTGACGTCGATGACCGTCATCGCCTCGGTCCGGTCTATGACGATCGACCCTCCCGAGGGCAGCCACACCTTGCGGTCCATCCCCTTGGAGAGCTGCTCGTCAATGCGGTGAGCAGCGAAAACGTCCTTGGCGTCGGACCACCTCTCGAGGCGACCCATGAGGTCGGGCGCGACCTCCTCGACATACTGCGAAAGCTGACCCCAGGCGCCGGAGCCGGAGATGACCAGCCGCGAGAAGTCGCCGTTGAAGATGTCGCGCACCACCCGGATTGCGACGTCGGGCTCGCCCTTGAGCAGGGCTGGGGCGTGCGCTGTCTTCGCCTTTTTCTCGATCTGCGCCCACCGGTCTGTCAGGCGCGAAATGTCGGCTTTGAGCTCTTCCTCGCTCGCCCCCTCCGCCGCCGTGCGCACGATTACGCCCGTCCCCTCGGGAGTGATTTCGGAAAGAATTCGCTTAAGGCGATTGCGCTCACCCTCCGGGAGTTTGCGGGAGATCCCCGTCATTCCTCCCCTGGGGATGAGGACGAGGAAGCGCCCCGCGAGCGTGAGTTGGCTGGTCAGGCGGGCGCCCTTGTGGCCGAGCGGATCCTTGGTCACCTGGACGAGGATCGCGTCGCCCGGCTTCATGGCCTGCTCGATTCGGCGCGGCTCGCCCTCGACTCCGACGACGTCCCAGTTGACCTCGCCCGCGTACAGGACTGCGTTGCGGCCCTTGCCGATGTCGATGAAGGCTGCCTCCATGGAGGGGAGGACGTTTTGCACGCGGCCGAGGTAGACATTGCCGGCCATGGTCCCCTGGGTCTGCCGCGAGACGTAGTGCTCGACTAGGACCTGGTCCTCCAGCACGGCGATCTGGGTGCGTCCGGCCTGCTCGCGAACTATCATCACCCGGTCTACCGACTCACGCCGTGCGAGGAACTGGGACTCTGTGATGACGGTTCGACGCCGGCCCGTCTCGCGCCCGTCACGCCTCCGCATCCTCTTGGCCTCGAGTCGGGTGGATCCCGTGACTCCCTGGACCTCGTCCGAGCCGCCTTCCGCGCCGCCCGAGCGCCGCCGATGCCTGCGCCGATGCGACGACCCTTCCTCGACAACCTCGCTGGCCTCGCGCCCTGCATCGTGGGCCACCGCCTCGGAGGACTTGCCCTTGCCGCGCTTGCCGCGCCCGCCCCGGCGGCGCTTCTTCCCGGAGCCTTCGTGGTCACCGCTGGCGTCGTCGGGCTTGTCTCGCTTGTCCTGCTTGTCAGGCTTGTCTTGGCGGTCCTGGCGGGGCGGTTCGGGTTCCTTGGGTTCTTGTGCCTTCTCTGTGGTCGCCTTCCCCTTCTTCTTCCCGGACGTCTTCTTCGGTTCCGGCTTGATCTCCTCGACTGACGGGAATGTCTGCTCAGGGCTTCGTGTCACCGCCGGCGCCACAACCGGCTCGGGCGCTTGGAACAACAGCGCCGTCATGGGAAGAGGTGCGACAGCCTCGGCCTGGTCGGTGGGTTTGTCTGCCACGGCCTGGTCGGCCTTCGCGGATCCCTTGGCCTGGTCGGCCTTCGCGGCTGCCTTGGCCCGTGGTTCGCTGCGCTCTGCGGACGATGACGGGGCCGCGGGTTCCGCTGGTGACGCGCCATCGGCGGGGGTGCTTGGCGTGGTTGATCCCTTGCGGGACCGGGTCCGCCTAGTCGGGGTGGGCTCGGAGTGCGCGGGTGGCTGTTCTTGCGCTGGCTCCGGCGGAGGCGTCTGCTCAGGCGCAGGTGCCGCATCAGCCACTGCCTTCGCGGAACTTGTCCGCGACCGCGCCCGCTTGGTCGGGGTGGGCTCGGAGGCCACGGGTGGCTGCTCTTGCGCTGGCTCTGAAGGGGGTGACTGCTCAGGCGCAGGTGCCGCGTCAGCCACTGCCTTCGCGGAACTTGTCCGCGACCGCGTCCGCTTGGTCGGGGTGGGCTCATCTTGGGCGGGCTCCGGCTGCGAACCGGAATCCTTTCCCGGAGCGCCAGACCGCGACCGCGCGCGTTTGGTTGACCCCAGCTCTCCTTGCGGTCCAAGGTCCAGCGGAGCTGCCGACCCAGCGGCACGCGACCGCGTGCGCGTTGTCGGCGCGGCCGAAGCTTCCGCCTGCGGTGCTGTCTCCTTTGCTGGCGCTTCATCTGGGGTTTTGCGCGCTCGACTGCGCCGGGCAGGGGCCGCGGCAGGCTCGGCAAAGAACATGAGGTCCGGCACCGCGGGGGCAACGGCCGATGCACGGGCTGTCTTCTTCGCCGAGGTGTCCGAACTCGCGGTACCCGAGTCGGGGCGCGCGGCATTGTTAGCGGCTTGGAAGGCCGGAGGGATGATGCTCAAATCGAGCTTCTCAGGGGCGGCTTGTGCCGGGCGTGTCGCCCGGCGCCGGGGTTTGGTGGTTGGGGACTCTTCAGGTCCGTCGGTCACGATGTTCTCCTGTTGGGCGCCGAACCGCCACACACCCCAGCTGGTCCAGCTCACGTCTTCAAATGCCGCCTGCGCAGTTTTCCCGCGCTGGCGGAAGACTCACGACGTCTGGCGCGCGATAACCGCGCTGCTCAGACGAACGACGCCGGGCGCCCAACCAGTGACGTATCACCAGGGCGTCCTTCGCGGCGTCGCCGCGCTGCGGGCCGGTGTGCCTCCCACAACCCCCCCATTGTTGCACACTGCTCCCCCCACACCCTCGCGCCACCCCGCCCCCACCCACCAAACGCCCAACCTCCCCACCCCCCGGACCCCCGACACCCTCTCCCCGGACTGGGGAGTGGTCTCGTTGAATCTGACCCCACCAAAACCAACGAAACCACTCCCCAGTCCGCGAGGGAAGGGGGCGGCGGGGAGTGGGGCGGCGGGGTTGGGAGAGGCGCCCAACTCCCTCTCCCCGGACTGGGGAGTGGTCTCGTGGAATCTGACCCCACCAAAACCAACGAAACCACTCCCCAGTCCGCGAGGGAAGGGGGCGGCGGGGTCGGGAGAGGGGAGGCGGGGTTGGGAGAGGGGCGGCGGGGAGAGGGGCGGCGGGGTCGGGAGAGACGCCCGACACCCTCTCCCCGGACTGGGGAGTGGTCTCGTTGAATCTGACCCCACCAAAACCAACGAAACCACTCCCCAGTCCGGAGGGGGAGAGTTAGGCGAGGGGGTTGGTGAGGTGGGTGCCGGTCCAGCGGCCTTGGGCTTGGCGGTGGGTGGACTGGGGTGGGCCTAGGCGGCCGCTGACCAGGGAGTCTAGGGCGGCGGCGAGGTCGTCGGGGCGGATCGTGGGAGGGGCGTGGGTGATCACAGCCGTCACTGCGGTTCCGGGAGGGGTGCCAGGGCAGGGAGGGGTGCCTGGGTGGGGA
>WQYN01000059.1 GCA_009781225.1 Micrococcales bacterium
CTTCCTCCTCGCGCGATCGGATCGCCATCACCGCGTTTGCCGGCTGGAACGACGCCGGCGGCGCCGCGACGGACGCAGTTGAGCACCTCGCGGCCCTGTGGGAGGCCGAACTCGTCGCCGAGCAGGACCCGGAGGACTACTACGACTTCCAGGTGATGCGCCCCCGGTTCATTGCCGACGGGACCGGCCGCGAACTCCTCTGGCCCAAGACCCGAGCGTTCCTCGCTGAGACTCCCGATCAACAAGAGATCCTGTTGATCGACGGGATCGAGCCGTCGATGCGATGGCGAGAGTTCACGGCGGAGCTGCTCGCACTCTTCGACGAATTCGACGTTGGCCTGCTCATCTCGGTCGGCGCCCTGCTCGCCGACGTCCCCCACACCCGACCCATCCCCGTCACCGCGACCTCCGCCTCGACGGAGGTTCGCATCCGCTACGGGGTCGAGCGCAGCGACTACACCGGTCCCACAGGCATTGTTGGCGTCCTGGAGCACCTGGCCTTCCATGACGAAGACCTACCCTCCATGTCGCTGTGGGCTGCGGTCCCGCACTACGTGGTCGCCAGCCCTCCCTCGCCCAAGGCCGTCATCGCCATCCTCAACAAGCTCGGCGAACTGCTTGATGAGGACATTGACCTCGGCGACCTCCCCAACGAGGCCGTGAAGTGGCAAGAGTCCATCGACTCGATGGCCGAGGAAGATCGCGAACTCGCCGGCTACATCGCCCAGCTCGAAGCCGCCAAGGATGCCGTCGACTCCCCCGAAGCCTCCGGCGAGGCCCTAGCCCGCGAGTTCCAGCGCTTCCTAGAAGGCCACCACGGCAAGAACCCCGGAGACCCCTCCCCCCCCGGCCGCCCCCCCAAGGGCTAGCCCCTCCCAGCGCGCTAGCGGAGGGCGGAGCGGGTCCAGATGGCTAGGCCTTCTACGGCTAGGACGGCAACGATGATCATGCCGACAATGAGGGTCACCTGGCCGTAGCGACCACCTTGGGAGGCGGTAAGAAGGTGGTAGCCGATGCCGCCGCCGCCGACCACGCCGAGGATTGTGGCGGCGCGAATGTTCGTGTCAAGCAGGTAGAAGACATGGCCGATGACGGCCCGACGGGCCAGCGGGAGGGTGGCACCGGCGTAGACCTGGGCTCGGGAGGCTCCCGTCGCGCGCAGCGCCTGCTCGGGGCCAGGCGGATTCTCCTCAAGGGAGTCAGCGAGGAGCTTGCCCAGCAGTCCGATCCCGCAGACTCCCAGCGCGAGAGTCCCCGCCGGCGCGCCCAGGCCCGTCACCACAATGAGGACGATGGCGACCACCAGCTCAGGCAGTGCCCTCACCACCACGAGAACGCCCCGACAGCCCGTACGAATCCACGGTCGAGGCGCCACGTTGCGCGCCGCGAAGGATCCCAGAACGAGGGATCCCACGAGACAAACAGCTACGGCGGCCAGGGCGATTCCCAACGTGGTGCCCATCGCGGCAAGGAACCGTCCCATCCCGTAGGAGCCGGCGTTGGGCGGCCAGAAGCTGCGGGCCACGGTAGGTCCGCGGCTCCACAGGGCCCCCAGGTCCCTCAGGCTCAACCGGCACACCCACGCCGAGCCCGCCACAAGGGCTACCACCAGACCGATGACAACTCCAGGCCCCAATCGCCGCCCACCCCCACGAGAACGCCCCACCCCGAGCAGACGCCGGCGCGCGGCTGAGGAGATCACCTCCATCACGATGCACAGCATCAGCATGATGACGGCAATGGCCAGTCCCCGCGCATAGTCAAGAGTCGCGAAGGCACCGCGCATCGCCAACCCCAACCCCGCCACCCCGGCGTATCCGAGGATCACCGATCCCCTTAGGTTGATGTCGGCCCGGTGGATCGTAGTGGCGACCCAGGAGGGGAAGACCTGAGGTAACACCCCGGCCGTGAACTCCTGGAGCCGCGAACCTCCCGCAGCCCGGATCGCCAACCGAGGCCCTGGGTCCGATTGTTCAATCGCATCAGCGAAGAGACGGGAGATCATGCCCACCGAGTGCAGCCCAAAGGCTAGGATCCCGGGCATCGCCCCGAAGGGAAGCATGAGGGCGAACACCATGGCGAGCACCACGTCGGGAACCGCTCGGGCGATCACCCCAGTCAGTCGGCCCACGATCCGCCACACAGGACCCGGCGTCGTGTTCGAGGCAGAGGCCCAGGCCACGGGAATCGAGAGAACAGCCGCCAGGAGCGTCCCTAGGATGACGATCGCCATCGTCATCGCGGACAAGGAGAGAATCTCGCCAAGGGGCGGGAAGTCGAGACTTCCCACACGCTCGATGAATCGCACTAGGTTGCCCCAGCCGACGGCTACAGAGTCGGCCCCTGTCAGGATCGTCAGGGACATCCACGTACCCAGCCCGAAGAGCAGGAGCAGTGTCCACCCTGCGGCCTGTCGACTGATGCGGGTGAGAGTCATCGTCACGCTGCGACCGGCACGCGGTTGGCGACCCGACTGCCCACCCCCACCTCGTCCGCGCGAGGTGAGGGTCCGTCATCGTCCATGGGGGAACGCTGGTACAGGCCCATGACGTGATCGCGGGTGAGATCAGCGGCGGGGGAATCCATGACCACCGAACCCGACCGCAGGCCGACGATCCTATCCCCCCAGCTCAGCGCCAGTTCTACGTGGTGCAGCGAGCACACCACCGTCAGCGCCTCGCAGGCCGCCACCTGGCGCAGAAGGGCCATGACCTCGACGGCCGACTCGGGGTCCAGGGAGGCGACGGGCTCATCGGCGAGGAGGACCGCGGGGTGCTGCATGAGGGCGCGGGCGATCGCAACCCGCTGCTGCTGACCGCCGGAGAGTGTGTCTGCGCGGCGCTCTGCAAACGCCCGCAGACCCACGCGCTCCAGGTGATCCAGCGCCTCCGAACGCAGGGAGCGCGGATAGGACCACGCCCCGAGCCTGGGTCCACGCAGGCGAGCAGAGGCCCCGGTCAACACGTTTTCCAGCGCCGTCAACGGGCCAACCAGCTCGAACTGCTGGAAGATGAATCCGACCTTGGAGCGCAGGGTCCGCAGGTCTCGCCCGCGGATCGCCGACACGTCCGTGCCCTGGACCACGACCCGGCCCTCGCTCGGCGATTCGAGTCCGTCCACCAGTCGCAGCAAGGTCGACTTGCCGGATCCGGAGGCCCCGAGGAGGACCGCGACCTGCCGTTCCGGCACATCGAGGGTCACCTCACGCAGGGCCCAGGCATCCCCGAAGCGCTTGCCCAGGCCCTCGAAGGACACCGCTGGCGTTAGCTCTCGCACTGCTTGGCACCGGTCTTGGCGCAGATGTCGCGGATGAGGTCGTAGACGGAGTCGTCGACCGGCGACAGAGCGGCGAACACGGAGCGGAAAGCCTCAGAGTCGGCGTCCGCGATGCCATCGGCAATGATCTGATCGATCGTCACGCTTGACAGCGCGTTTCGCAGCGATTCCTGTACATCGTTGGGAAGCACCGAGGAGTAGACGACCGGAGCTCCGGGAACCTTGGTCCTCTCAACAACGCGCACAGCGTCAGACTTCGCGACCTCGGAATCCTCTGCGAATCCGGCCTCGCATTCGCGTCCTTCACCGGTCTTGGTCACCGAAATGTCATGCTTTCCGGCGAACACGGGGGTCACGCCGGTATCTGGGTCGATGCCCTCTTCGATGAGGCGGTAGGACGGGAACAGATACCCCGAGGTCGAGGAAGGATCGACAAAGCAGACCTTCTTGCCCGCAAACCCCGCCAGCGTCGTGATTGGGGAGTCGACCGGCACGATCGCCTCAGAGTAGTAGCCCGGTTCCTCCCCTGCCTCGGTGACGATCGAGGAAATGGCCGTGAGCTTGGCGCCCTTGTTGGTCGCGATGACGTAGGTGAATCCGGAGAAGGATGCGACGTCAATCTTCCCGGCAATGGCCGCTTCGATGAGCGCGGCGTAGTCCGTCGACTCCTTGTATTCGACCTTTTTGCCGGTCTTGAGGGCGATGTAGTCCATGAGGGGCTGGTAGTTGGTTTCGGTGTCCACCGAATCCGGGACGACGCCGAAGATCAGCGTCGAGGAGTCCTTCGCATACGTCCCGGCCGTCGGCTTCTCCGTGTCGGCCTTCGACGCGTCGGAGCAGCCGGTCAGCGCCGCCGCCCCGCTCAGCAGGAGCGCGAGCAGGCCGGCCGCCGCGCGGGCAGTGGGCAAGGTTGTCATTGTGTTGTGTGTCCTTTCCTTGGGTTGTCTTGTGCCGCAGGACTGCCCTGCGTCACACCGTCGCCGCTGGTCAGCAGCGCCGGCAGGTCTGAAATGGAGGGCAGGACCAGGTGTGCCCCCGCGCCATGAAGGTCGTCTTCTCCATGCGTCCCCGTCAGGACGCCTATGACCGTCCCCGCGCCCGCCGCGAGGCCGCTGCGTACGTCCGCGATCGTGTCACCGGCCGTGAGCAGGGCTTTGACCGAGCTGCCGCCCAACCGCATCAACGCAGCGAGCGCAAGATCCGGAAATGGTCGCCCGCGCCCCACGTCGGCGGGAGACAAGGTGAGGTCCGCCATCGTGCGCCATCCGACGGCGTCGAGGAGCGCGTCGCGAGTCTTCGGCGAGAATCCCGTGGTCAGCGCGACCCTCACTCCCCGCCCCTGAAGATGGACGATGACGTCCCTCGCCCCCGGCACGGGTCTCACCAGTCCCGAGGCGAGCCGGGCGGCGTAGACGGCCTCGAAGACCTGGTTGGCGTGGGTGGCCAGGGCGAGGTCCTGGTCGAAGAGGTCGAGGAAGACGGTGATCTTGGACTCGCCCATCCGGCGGACCACCTCCTCGCAGCGGGCGTCACCTGCGGGGATGCCCGCGTCACGGAGGGCGGCGAAGAAGGCGTCGAGGACCAGGCCCTCGTCGGATATGGTCGTGCCGGCAAGGTCCAGGACGGCGACCTCGGGCAGCGGAATCGTGGTCATCGTGGGATCTTTCGGTCGCGGATGGACAGTCGGGAAGGAGCGAGAGTGGTGGGTCCTGCGACGGCTCCGCGCCGACGCACCCCGATTTCGACGAGGGCGTCTTCGATCGCGCCGCACGCCTGCGCCATCGTCTGCGGTGTCACCTGCCCGATGCACCCCACCCGGAAGGTGTCCTCTGCCGTCAACTTGCCGGGATACAGGATGAAGCCGCGCGCCTTAACCTCCTGGTAGAAGGCGGAAAAGTCCCAGCGCGGCGAGGCCGGGGCGTAGAAGGTGTGGATGATCGGAGCCTGGAGCGCGTCCGGGAGGTAGGGCGCGAGACCAAGGCTGGCAGCGCCGTCCGCCAGCGCCCGCGAGTTCTCCTGGTAGCGCACCAGGCGCACCGCACGCCCACCCTCCTCCTCGAAGGCGAGCATCGCCTCGCGTAGCGCCGCGACGACGTGAGTGGGCGGGGTGTAGCGCCACTGCCCCGTCCGTTCCATGTAGGCATGCTGGTCAGCGAGGTCAAGGCTCAGTGAGCTGCACCGCCCATCCGCCGCCGCCAGCGATTCCCGGCGCGCAATGGCGAACCCCACTCCCGGAAGGCCCTCAAGGCACTTGCCCGACGCCGCGACCGCTGCCTCGACCCCCGGGTGGTCCGGAAGAGTGTCGAGCGCACCGAAGGTGGACATCGCGTCGAGCAGGAGCCGCGCCCCACAGGCGTGGACAGCATCAGCGATGTCCGGCAGCGGGTTCAGCAGCCCGGTCGATGTCTCGCAGTGGATGAGGCCGACGTGCGTGATCCCGGGATGCTCCCGCAGTTCACGGGCGATCTGCCCTGGGTCAATCGGCTGGTCCCAGGGCGTGGCGATGACGCGGACGCGCAGGCCCGCTACCTGCGCAATCCGCGCCATCCTCTCGCCGTAAGCACCGTTGCTCGCGACCAGCAGCCCGCCCGACTGAGGGACAAACGTGCGCACCATCGCCTCGACCGAAAAGGTTCCCGAGCCCTGCATCGGCACGCACGTCAACTCGCGGCCCAGCATCCCCCCCGCAGCGCGCACGATGGCAGCACGCACCTCAGCAGTGACATCGTTGAAGTCCTGATCCCACGACCCAAAGTCCCGTGTCGCCGCCGCGCGAACCCTGTCCGATGTGGTGAGGGGCCCCGGTGTCAGGAGAACGTGTCCTGGTTCGTTGATCACGCCTCCCATGCAAGAAGGTCAAGGTTGCCACCCGGTGAACGCCGCCCGACAAGTCGCGCAACATCAGAAGAAAAGCCGTAGCGCCCCAGGGACTACCCGACGGTAACCACCTCGATGCCGCGTGCGCTCGCCCCTCCCCCGCGAGCATGTGGAAACCTGAGCATTAAGAGCGCTGTCGTCGCTGCTAATGCTCAGGTTTCCACATGCTCGGCGCGAGGGTCGGGTGAACCGCAGCGACGCTCACTCCTCCCCCCTCACCAAGGGCATGGATAGGATCGTGGTCAAGGTCGGCAGAGTCAGCCGGACCCTCACCGTGAGGGTGACGTAAGCAATCCAAGGAGTCACACATGGGGAGCCCATCGCTGTATGTCGAACGTCGGGGCGCTGGACGGCCTTTGGTGTTCGTCCACGGAAACGGAGTTGATCACCGCATCGACATGCCGCTGGGCTCCGTCGTCGACGCGGTCGGCGAGTGGGAGCGCTGGCATCTGGACCTTCCAGGGTTCGGAGCCAGCCCCCTGCCCGATTCGATCGTCTCGACGCAGACGATGGCGGAGGCCCTGCTCAGCTGGCTACGCGACACCTTTGGAGATAGTCGGTTCGCGCTCGTTGGAAGCTCCTATGGAGGCTTGCTTGCCCGATACGTTGTCTCGCAGATTCCTCAGCAGATTGACGGCTTGGCGCTGCTCTACCCCCTAGCCGTCGCCGACCGGAAGGCCCGAACGCTACCACTGCGTCGCGTCGCCCGCTACGACCCGGCGGTCGAGGCGACAGCGTCACCCAGCGACTGGGCGGAGTATGCGGAGGTCGCCGTCGTCGAGTCGGCGCGGGGGTGGAACGCCTACCAAGAGTTCGTCCTCGCGCCCCCCGGCACCTCTGGAATACCGCCCATCGTTGCAAGGCTGGAGTCCTCCTACGACCTGGCGGTGCCCCCCGAGCGGGCGGAACGACCCTTTGTCCGGCCCAGCCTGATCCTGTGTGGACGCGACGACCACATCGTCGGCTACCAGGACCAATGGGACCTGATGCCTCACTATCCGGCCGCCACCTACGCCGCACTCACCGATGCCGGACACGCCCTGTGGTTCGACCAACCCGAACTTGTCTCCGCCCACTTCGCCGACTGGCTGATGCGCCTCCGCGCGTCCTTCGTGGGGTGAGACCCCTACGGGCACATTTCTGCTGCGGCGGGGTCGGTGGTTGAGCAGGGGAAGACCTCGTCGACGGTGGCTTGGGTGATCACGAGGGGAGCAACCTCGAAGCGGGCTACCGCTTTTGCGCCGTTGGTTACGGAGTTGTCGGTGGGGGGAAGGGCGGAGTTCGCCAGGGCGTAGGCCACGACCTCGACGGTCTTGTCGATGATGAGCGCCTCCGGCGTGTGGATGGTCGCATACTGCGCGCCCTCGCGGACCAGGAGAACCGACTCGCGCTCGGCGTCTAGGCCGACCACCACCGGAGTGTCGAACCCTGCGCTCTGGCAGGCTTTGAGGATCGAGCGGGCGATTCCGTCGTTGGGAACCAGGACACCGTCGGGGCCTTTGCCCTGGTAGGACGTGGTCAGGGTTGACTTCATCCGGATCCGGGCCTTCTTGCCGTCCCAATCGGTGGTCGCGACGTCGGCGAACCCGGTGGTGCCAGAACCTACCGAGAGAACCCCCTCGTCAAGGAGTGGCTGGAGAACCTCCATCGCCGCCTCATACAGCAACCGGGCGTTCGGATCCGTCGCTTCACCGGCAAACAGTTCAACGGTCCACGGGCCCCCCGGCTTCTTCTCCTCCAGGCCCTGGACCAGGGTCTCCGCCTGGAGGCGCCCAATGGTCTCGATGCCATACTGAACCACCGCATCCACCGCCGCTGTGTTTTCCAGCAGGCGGCCATAGGAGATGATCCACGTGCCATTGGCTTTCATCGCATCGAGGTACGGGCCCGCGTCCCCCACACCCGCCGCCGCGCCGATGACCATCGCCTTGGCGTCCTCATCGATCGCCGTGAAGACCTGCTCGTCGAGGGGCTTGTCCCCCGCTACGAAGGGCAGAAGCCTGAACCCCGCCTCCTCGACGGCAGCTTTCAGGTAGGCGTCGCGCACCGCCGTCGGATCGTCGCCATACCAACCAAACCCCTCGGGAAGCGACACCGCGACCACGTCACCACCCTCCCAAGCCCCACCATCATCCGTCCACACCGCAGGGTCGTCATCGTTCACACCTTCCTGGGTGACAGGCGGGCTCTCGTCACGGGAGCAACCCCCCACAAGCGCCACCGCCACGATCATGCCGACCACGCCGCGCACCCACGCTCGACGAACCATGAGCCCCTCACCTCTCCTTGCTTGCCAAGCCTTCTGTTGACCAGCACCCTACGGCATGAGGGTCGCGCTCGCCATGACGGGGTTGTGATGGGAGTGCTCGAACCCGAGATCCACGACTCGGACGTCGGTGAGCGTCACGTTGGGCGAGGCGATGAAGCCGTCGGGCGAGGAGACCTCGTTGCTTCCATCCCATGGCTTGTCGGTGAGCCGCGCGGTGGGACCCTGGCCCGTCGCCATCGTCCAGCCGGTCGGCACCTTTCCCACCTCCCAGGTCCCGGGAACCCAGTCCTGCACGGCGGAAACACCCGGGAAATCCTCGCCAAAGTCGCCGCCGATGATCACGTAGTTCCCGGCGGAATACTCCTTGGCCGCGACCTCCTTCAGCTCTCCGAGCTGGACCATCCGCGCGCCATCGTCCGACGTCGGGTCAAGCTGGAGATTGATGAGCACCAGCTCCCGACCCACGCCCACGGGTGTGCGCTCGACGACAAGACAGCGCTTGTGGTGGAAGAGCCGCGCCGGCCAGCCAAACCGTCCTGGCAGCGCAACCCGGGTCGCCTGGGAGGGCTTGAAGACGCTGAGTGTCTGGAGTCCCGAGCCCAATCGCCCGATCGGAGGCACGGGGAACGGGGCGAAAAATGATCGCAGGTTGGTGGCGAAGACTGAGGCCATCGCGGGGGCCACTTCGCGAACCCGCGCGCTCTGGTCAACGCCCCCCGAGCGCCGCGAGCGCGTGTCAACCTCCTGGAGGAGGACGGCGTCGGCTGGGTGGTCGGTGAGCGTCGCGAGAATACCGGCCAGGTTCGCCTCGACGGCCTCGCCCGGCGGGTTGACCATCTTTCCGCCGTGAGCGTAAAAGTCCTGGTCCTTGCCCAGTCCCGCGTAGCCCACGTTGAAGGTCAGCAGGGTCAGTGCGTCGCCGGGCGCGAGCTGCCGGATCTCCGAGCCCGCTTCGGCGCGCTCAACCGTCAGCCTCTCGCTGTCTCGCGGTCGGTACTCCAAGGTCGTTTCGATCGCGAGGAAACCGCCGATGACCACGCAGATCACCGCGACGACCACCACGGCCACCCGTCCGATCCTGCGGCGGGCCGAGACCTTCGGTGGCTGGGTGAGGGGACGACGGCGGCGACGCCGCGGCATAGCAACCCTCCTCATCTCGGCGCGGTCTTGCGCGTCATACTAACCTTTCGGCTCCTCGGTCGCCGCCCCGAATCGCCGCGCCCGCCCCGCGTACTCCTCGATCGCCGCCCACAGGTCCCTCCGGTCGACATCGGGCCACAGCGTCGAGGTGAAGACGAGCTCGGCGTAGGCGGATTCCCAGATCAGGAAGTTGGACAGCCGCTGCTCGCCCGAGGTGCGCCAAAACAGATCGACATCGGGGATCTCAACACGCCGCCCCCCCGCCGTCTCCGCGCCCAGAGCTCGCCCCAGTTCCTCCTCGCTGATCCGTCCTTCACCCTGTGTACGCACGATGGCGGACGCTGCCTCGGCAATTTCCCCTCGCCCTCCGTAGTTGACACAGAGGTTGAGGGTCGCCCTGGTGTTGTCGGCCGTCAGCTCAGCAGCCTCCCTCAGTTCCCTTACGACCGACGGCCAGAGCCGCTGCTCGGATCCGGTCCACACGATCCGGACCCCCCAGGAGTGGAACAGATCGCGCCGGGCGCGCAGGACCTTGCGCGAATAGCCCATCAGGAAGCGCACCTCCGAGGGGCTGCGACGCCAGTTTTCGGTGGAGAAGGCGTAGGCGCTTACCCACTCCACCCCAATCTCCAAGGCCCCGGCGACCACCTCAACCAGTGCCTCTTCTCCCGCGCGATGCCCCTCGGTCCGTGGAAGCCCACGCGCATTCGCCCAGCGCCCGTTTCCATCCATGACGACCGCAACATGCCGCGGAATTGCCTCGGGCGGCAGCGCTGGCGGGCAGGCCCCCGTCATCGTCCGACCATCGCTAGGGAGCGGAGGGGGCGGTCGAGGTGCCACTGGGCGTAAGCGGCGGCCAACCCTGCGGCTTGGCGACGGGCAGGCTCGCTGGAGGCCTCGGCGGTGGGCCAGTCGGCGGCGAGGAGGGCGCCGAGCAGGTTGAGAGCCTCCACGCTGGGAGCGGCGGCGCCGGAGGGGCGGCAGTCAGCGCAAACAGCCCCGCCGACCTGCGGCGAGAAGGCGCGGTGCGGGCCGGGGGCTCCGCATCGGGCGCAGGCGTCGAAGCTGGGCGCATAGCCGGCGATGGCCAGCGCGCGCACAAGGAAGGAGTCGAGGATCAGCCCCGCCGGATGCGCCCGCGTCGACAACGCCCGCAAACCCCCCGCGAGCAGGAGGAACAGCTGGGTCGCCGGCTCTCCCTCCTCCTCGGTGAGCTTCTCCGCGGCCTCAACCATCGCGCTCGCGGCGGTGTAGAGCGCGAAGTCGTCGGCAATGGGCGCGGCGTAGGCCCCCAGCGTCTCGACCTGGGTGACAATGTCGAGGCTCCGCCCCTTATGAAGGAGCACGTCAACGTGCATAAACGGCTCCATCCGCGCCCCGATCCGCGAGGTCGTGCGCCGCACCCCCTTGGCGACCGCCCGCACCCGCCCGTGGTGCCGGGTCAGCAGCGTCACGATCCGATCGGCCTCCCCCAGCTTGTGGGTGCGCAACACGATCGCGGCGTCCCGGTACGTCTTCACCGCGCCCCCTAGCTCAGCGGGTAGCGCGCGTAGATCGATTCGAGCAGTTTGCTCGCCCCCTCGAACCGATTCTTCGAGTTCTTCGCATGGACGATGACGACCGCCACTCGGTGCCGACCCGACGGTTTCGCTGTGGCGACCAGGCAATACCCTGCCGAACCGGTGTACCCCGTCTTGAGGCCGTCGACTCCCAGGCTGGGCTTGTAGAAGGGGAAGCCTTCGAGGAGCTGGTTCGTAGAGCGCGCCTTCTTACCCTTGACCTTGACTGACGACTTCTTGGTGAGGGTCGTCAGGCCTGGGTCGGCCTTGAGGAGGGCTGCGGTGAGCGTTGCCATGTCCTTGGCGGAGACCTGGTTCCCGCCTTGGGTGCCGGGGATCTTGAGACCGAACCGGTCAAGGTCCTTGGTGTCGAGGCCCGAGACGGAGATGAACGTGGACTTCGTCATGCCGAGCTTGGCCGCCTTGGCGTTCATCTTCCGGACGAACTTGGCGTTGTTGCCTGAGATGTAGATCCCGATCTGGGTGACGGCCGCGTTATGGGAGGAGACCACCGACAAGGCATCGAGCTGCTTCAGGGTGAAGGTCTGGCCGACCTTTAGGGGCCTACCTCCGGTGTTCCAGTCGGTGCTCATGCGCACAAGGTTGGGATCGGTGATGGAGATCTTGGTGTCCCAGGTCAACCGCCCTGCAGCGACCTCGTCGCGGACGATCAGCGCCGTCATGAGCTTGGCAAGGGAAGCGACGGAGGTCGCCTTGTTCGCGTTCTTCTGATAGAGCACCTCTCCGGTGTCCACATCGAAGGCGTAGACCTCTCGGGCCTTGGGAATCGTAAGGGTGGGCCGTGCGACGTCTGCGACCGACGCCGAAATGTATCCGCCGGAGACTGACAGGCGCGGGGTGCCGTCCTGGGCTGAGTGAACAGCGTGAACCTGGATGAGGCTGCCCTTGGAGAGGATCGTCTGTGTTCCGAAACCCGGCCACATGTCGACGCAGCTGTAGACCCTCAGAGCCTTGAGCGTCTTGACCTTGGCGAGGTTCTTCGTGAGGTAGCTCGTTGTTGGCTGGGAGGAGACTCCCGGCGGTGCCTCGGCGATGTCGCCGCAGGGCTTTCCCGCAGGGAACGCGGATTTGACCGCCGCCGGGGGTGTTGGCGCGCTCTCCTCAGCCACCTGCTGTGCGACCGGCGGTGTCGTCGCCGCCTCCACGACGTCGCTCTCCAGATGGAACCCCTGTCCACCCGCGATGAGCGCCACCCCCAGCACGCACACCGCCACCTGTCGTCGAGCCACTCGATCCACGCCCCACATTCTGCCAGTCCCCCTCCCCCACCCCGCCACCCCACGCCCGGAGGCGGGGCTAGCGTTCGGAGCGGTTGATGGCGGAGATGATGGCTTTGAGGGAGGCTCGGATGATCGAGGGGTCGATGCCAACGCCCCACAGGGTCTGACCAGCAACCTCGCACTCGACGTAGGCGGCGGCGGAGGCGTCACCGCCTTCGGAGAGGGCGTGCTCGGCGTAGTCGAGAACCGCCACGTGAAGACCCAAGCCCGTCAGAGCGTGGACAAAGGCGGCGATGGGGCCGTTGCCGACCCCGGTGATGCTGACCGGAGTTCTACGATCCAGGAGATCGGCGGTGAGGGTCTCTTCGCCATCGTCCGTGGTGGTGGACTTGGTGCGCAGGAGCTCTAGGCGACCCCAGCGATCAAGGGGAGTGTCGGGCGGAGCGGGGAGGTACTCGTCGGCGAAGGCGAGCCAAAGCTCCTCGGCGCTCATCTCGGCGCCGCTGGCGTCCGTCTGGGACTGGACAACGCGGGAGAACTCGATCTGGAGGCGGCGCGGCAGGTCCAGGGAGCGCTCATGCTTGAGGAGGTAGGCGATGCCGCCCTTGCCGGACTGGGAGTTGACGCGGATGACCGCCTCGTAGCTGCGACCCACGTCGCGGGGGTCAACGGGGAGGTAGGGGACAAACCAGGGGTAGTCGCGCTCGTTGACGCCGGCGGCGCGGGCGTGGGCTTCGCGGGCCTCCAAGCCCTTCTTGATCGCGTCTTGGTGGGAGCCGGAGAAGGAGGTGTAGACGAGGTCGCCGCCGTAGGGGGCGCGCGGGGGGACCTCCATGCGGGTGCACCGCTCGACCGTGCGGCGGATCTGGTCGATGTCGGAGAAGTCGATCTGCGGGTCGATCCCTTGGGTGAAGAGGTTCATCCCGAGGGTGATGAGGTCGACGTTGCCGGTGCGTTCTCCCTGGCCAAAGAGGCAGCCTTCGACGCGGTCTGCACCGGCTTGGAGGGCGAGCTCGGCGGCGGCGACGGCGCAACCTCGATCATTGTGGGGGTGGACGGACAGGGCGATGTGCTCGCGGCGCGACAGATGGCGGTCCATCCACTCGATCTGGTCGGCGTAGATGTTGGGGGTGGCGCGCTCGACGGTCGCGGGGAGGTTGAGGATGATCTCGCGGTCGGGGCCGGGGGCCCACTCGTCCATGACGGCTTCGCAGATGGCGAGCGCGAACTCCAGCTCGGTGTCGATGAAGATCTCGGGAGAGTACTCGAAACCGAAATCGACGTCATCGTCCAGGTGCTTGTTGGCGAAGTCCATGACATCGCGGGTGCCGTCCACCGCAAGGGCGATGGTCTGGGCGCGGTCGTTTCTAAAGACGACGTCGCGGAACAGGGGGCTCGTCGCGTTGTAGAGGTGGACGTTGGATCGCGGCAGACCGACCAGGGAGGAGACCGTCCGGTCAATGAGGTCGCGGCGAGCCTGGGTCAGGACGGAGATCGTGACGTCATCCGGGATGGCTTCGGTGGTGACCAGCGAGCGGACAAAGTCGAAGTCCGTCTGGGATGCGGCGGGGAATCCGACCTCGATCTCCTTGTAGCCCATGGAGATGAGGAGGTCGAACATGGCGCGTTTGCGGCCGGGATCCATGGGCTCGATGAGCGCTTGGTTGCCATCGCGCAGGTCAGTGGACAGCCAGCGTGGGGCGCGGGTGATGCGCCGGTCGGGCCAGCTGCGGTCGGGGAGGTGGACGGGGTTGGTCTCGTGGAAGGGCCGGTAGCGGCTGATCGGCATGGGGGACGGCTGTTGGGCGTTGATGGCAGACATGGTGCTCCTGTGATGTGGTCGCGAGGGAATCGGCCGGGCGCGTCAACCGCCGCGACGAGGTAC
>WQYN01000060.1 GCA_009781225.1 Micrococcales bacterium
ACCTCCATGGTGCCCCGATCCCAGTTGCAGGGTGACATGGCCGAGTCGCAGGAGGACGTGAACGGAGGGCCAACAAGACCCTGCGCCGCAGGACAGCCGCCACCAAGAGCGACCGCCAGTGCCGCGACACCGACAAGCAGCCCCGTGACGGTCGTGGACGGGTTTCGTTTCATTGGGTTTCCCCCCTCGGATTGAAGCAGGTAGCTGCTACGTGCCGCGCGACACGAAGGAGCTGATAGCGCTGCCAAGGGTAGCACCGGGCGAGGTGCGCCGGTCCCGCCCCGCGCGCCCACGCGCGTACAGTTGCCCCGTGATGCCCAGTGGATGAACCTCGCCTGGACCTGCGCCGGTTGATCCCCGGGGTGTATGCGCCGTGCTTGATCTACGAGATTGGGGTGGGGGCGCTGGCGCCGGTGCTTCCGCTGTTCGCGGGGCGAATTGGGGGTGGCCCGGGCATCGGGGCGGCGATCGTCGCGATTCTGGGGGTCGGCACGGTGGTGGGCGACATTCCGGCGGGCAAACTCGCGGCGCGGTTCGGGGATCGGCGGGCGATGATCGTCGCCGCGACAGCCTCGGTTGGCGCCGTCTCGGCATGCGCCGCCGCGACGCATTGGGTGTCTCTGGCGCTCGGAGTCTTCGCACTCGGGGCGTTGCACGCGGTCTTCCTCCTCGCACGACAGGCCTACCTCGCCGAGCACATTCCGCCCCTCAAACGCGCCCGCGCCATGTCCTCGCTAGGCGGCGTGGGCCGAATCGGTCTGCTCATCGGGCCTTTCCTGGGCTCGGCGGTCATCGGGACGTGGGGCATCCGGGCGGTGTTCTGGGTGGCGGCGGGACTCAGCGCGCTCGTCGCCCTCGTGGTGTTCGCGGTGCCGGACATCGCTGGACCCGGGGCCGAGGCGAGCGAGGAGCGGGTCTCAGCTCGCGCCATCGTGCGCGATCATGCGCGACTGTTCCGGACGCTCGGGGCGACGATCCTCATCCTCGGCGGGGTGCGTGCCGTCCGCGCGACCGCACTGCCGCTATGGGGCGAGGCGATCGGGCTCTCCGACGCGCGCGTCTCGCTCATCTTTGGGCTATCCGGGCTGATGGACGCGCTTTTCTTCTACCCGAGCGGGCGCGCGATGGACCGTCACGGCCGCATGTGGGTCGCCATCCCATCGGTGGGGACGATGGCGGTCTGCCTGCTCGCCCTGCCCGTCACCTCCACGGAACTCGCCTACGTTGCGGTGTCGCTGGCGATCGGCCTGGGGAACTCCATGGGGGCGGGGATTGTCATGACCCTGGGGGCGGATCTCGCGCCCGCTCGGATTCGGGCGCAATTCCTCGGGGTGTGGCGGCTGTTGAACGACGCGGGCGGGGCGGCGTTTCCGCTCGTGGTCTCGGCGGGGGCGGCGCTTGGGTCGCTGGGGTTGGGGATTGGGCTCGTGGGGGTGTCGGGGCTGCTGGCGGCGGGCGGGTTTGCCGTGTGGCTGCCGCAGTTCACGGTCCACGCCAACCACACGACCCGGCGGGCTGCGGGGATTGAGGCGCCACGGGACGGACCTGGGTGAACCTCAGGCGGGCACTAGGGCGGGGACTTTCGCGGGGGGAAAGTGGTCGGGGGTGCGTTGGGTCGTCATCGTCCACTCTTGGAGGTCGTGGTCGGCGCGAACGCCGCTGATGCTCGCTCCGCTAAGGCACACGCGGGAGAGGTCGGCTTCGAGGAGAGTCGCCCCCATGAGGATCGCTCCCGTGAGGTCCGAGTCATAGATGACGGCTCGGGATAGGTCCGCGTCGTAGAGGGTCACGCGGGTCAGGTCCGCGAAGGTGAGGTTCGCCTCGGTGAGACTCGCCTCGGCCAGGAACGCCCCGACTAGGCTCGCCTCGCTGAGGTTGGCTTCGCGGAGGTCGGCCCCGAAGAGGTCGGCGTTTTGGAGGTTCGCTGCGGAGAGCTGCGCACCCGCAAGCCGCGCACCCCGAAGGTTCGCGCCTTCGAAGTTGGTGCCGACCAGCAGGAATCCCGCCAACCGGAGACCGGCAAGGTGGAGGCCCGCCAGGTTCGCCCGGCGAAGATCGACCTCGACGTAGGGGCGCCTACGTTTGATGCGATCAAGCGCCTCGACCGCCACGACCACCTCCAGGGGTTCTTGGTGAACCTTGCCCTCCTCGCGTCGCGGCGACCGCACGTGGGCAGTCAGGGCGTTGACCACGGCCTGCGCATCGTCCCTGTCCACGTTGTCGGCTAGCAGGCGCTCGAGGGCGTAGACCCCGCCGAGCTGGACCTTCGTTGACTCGCTCCCCAGCTGGTCAATCGCCTGGCGATAGCGATCAGAGAACAGCGCGTCCTTTGACAGCTGGGCCTGATCCTCCTGGATCTTTTGCCGCCGCAGCGCGACCGCCGCTCCCGCCCCTCCGGCCATCACGCCGATCGAGGTCACTGCAGCCTTGGCGACTTCCGCGAGGTTGTCGGCGCTCGCAAAGGTCTTGCCGTTGAAGAACCAATAGACGATGGCGAAGAGCGTTGCCGTTGCCAGCAAGGCAAAGAGGGTCCACAGAGCCAACGGAATCCAGCGCGCAAGGGCAAGTCTCGCGCGAGTCAGACGTCCGTTGTCATCCGTCACGCAAGAAGGCTACAGGAGATCTCGGCCGCCCACTTACACCCGATAGTCTCGGACCATGACTTCGACCATCACCGACGTAATGCGGGCCAGGCACGCAGTACGCAGCTACACGGGCGAGCCTCTCACAGACGTGCAAGCCTCCTCTATTGAGGACTTCATTGCCGCGACCGCCCCGCCGTTCGGTGCCCGTGCGCAGATCACCCTTGTCAAAGACGCCGCCACCCCACTTGGCACCATGGGCTCTGTCAAAGGGGCCGTCAGCTTCATGGGACTCGTGTTCCCGCGCCCGGGCCCGCCACTCGCCGAAGAGGGGGCCGCCTACTGGTTCGAGCAGGTCATCCTCCATTGCACCAAGCTCGGCCTCGGTACGGTGTGGCTTGCTGGGTTCTCGCGTTCGTCATTCGATGGTCATGTGACGTTGGACGATGGCGAAGTCCTGGCTTACGCCTGCCCGGTTGGGCTCGAAGGAGGTGCTCAACCGCTCATCGACCGCCTTCGCCTGCGGAAACCCCACGAGGCTCATGGGAACAAGAAGCCCTTCGAGGCACTGTTCCTGAACCCCGACGGATCAGCCCTCGCTCAGGCGAACGCGGGACCTTACGGCGACGCCCTGGAGATGGTCCGGATCGCCCCCTCGGCGCGCAACCTTCAGCCGGTCCGAGTCATCAAGGACGAAGGCACCTGCCACTTTGCCGTCGTTCCGGAGAAGCGCGCCCATACAGATGCCGGGATCGCCCTGTGCCACTTCGAGTTGACCTGCAAGGAACAAGGCATCCCGGGCAGCTTCGAGCCTCTCGCGGACACCCCCACCCCGCCCCACTGGCAGTACATCACGTCGTGGGTTCCCACTCCCCGCCCGCGGTAATGCCGGCTCGCAAACCCATGAGCAAAAGTCACAAACCCATGAGCAAAAGTCGCAAACCCAGGTTTTTGCTCCCGCGGCAAGTCCGGGCACTCCTGTGACCAGGGCAAACGTCGGACGTCCGGGACGGCGGTTGCGTCGAAACCTGGGTTTGTGACTTTTGCCCTCTGTGTGGGGGCAGCCCTGTGTGGGGGCGGTTGCGTCGAAACCTGGGTTTGTGACTTTTGCCCTCTGTGTGGGGGCAGCCCTTTGTGGGGGCGGCGGCGGCGAGGACGGGCGCAGCGGGCTGACACCGGCGGGTTCCAGCGCGCCTCGACGTGCCGTCATCGTGCGAAACCCCTAGACTTCGCTAGGACAGGTATCCGAGCCCACACCAACAGGAGTAGCCCGCCCCAGAGGAGGTCGCGATGCGCTTAGTCTCGCTGCAACGCCAGCGCCGAGCCGACACCCCCCCGACTCCTCTGGAACCCGAGGCCCACGAAGGCCACAGCGGGCGGCATCGCTCCAAACCTGTGAACCAGCCGATGAACGTGACCTTCTACGACCAGGGTCACTCGGTCGGTGAGCTGGAGATCGCCGTTGAGGACTACACGGCGGACCAGGCACCTGAGGGCGCAATGGCGTGGATCGACATTGAGGCGCCGTCCATGGAACAGATGGAGCACCTCGCCGAGGCCTTCAACCTCCACGAACTTGTGATCGAGGACGCGGTCCAGGGCCACCAGCGCCCCAAGCTGGAGCGCTACGGGCAGTCCCTCTTCGCCGTGGTCCACTCCGCCCGCTACCGGGAGGCGGCTGAGGAGGTCGAGTTCGGCGAACTCCAGCTCATCCTCGGCGACGAATACGTCACGACGATCTCCCACAAGAACGCGCCCGACCTCAAGTGGGTGCGAGCGCGACTCGAACGCAACGCCGACCTCCTGGCCCTGGGACCTGAGGCGGTGCTCTACGGTGTCATCGACGCGGTGGTTGACGACTACATTCCCGTGGTCCGCGGCCTTGAGCAGGACATTGACGAGATCGAGGTCGCCGTCTTCTCCCGCGTCGGCGAGGTCAGCCGACGCATCTACGAGCTCTCCCGCGAGGTCGCCGACTTCCAGCGCGCCGCCCGCGCCCTCTACGCAATGCTCGGCGATCTCACCGCCGGCTTCGCCAAATACGGCGTAACAACCGAGCTCCAGGAGTACCTGCGCGACGTCACCGACCACCTCACCGAGGTCCGCAACCGGCTCGACGACATCCACGCCTCACTCCGCGACATCCTCACCGTCAACGCCACGCTCGTCGCCCAGGAGCAAAACGAAGAGATGCGGGCGATGACGGAGGCCACCAACGCTGAAAACATCCAGACCAAGAAGATCACCGGCTGGGCTGCCATCATCTTTGCCCCGACCGTCATCGCGGGTATGTACGGCATGAATTTCGACTACATGCCCGAGACGCACTGGTACTTCGGCTACCCCATGGCGGTCGGCATGATGATCGGCTCAGCCGCGGTCCTCTACGCGTGGTTCAAGAGATCAAACTGGCTGTAGCCCGACGGCGCACGCCACCTAAGAGAAGGGTCCGTACCATGACCGCACGTCCGTCTGACCTGCTGTTTTCCAATCGGACGATGGCGGGGGCTCGCGCCCTCCTCCTGGCCGCCGGAGTCGAAGCCCAAGACTTTGGCAAGCCGATCATCGCGATCGCGAACTCGTTCACCGAGTTTGTCCCGGGGCACACGCACCTCGCCGAGGTCGGCCGAGTGGTCTCCGACGCTGTCGTCCAGGCGGGCGGCATCCCCCGGGAGTTCAACACGATCGCCATCGACGACGGCATCGCCATGGGCCACGCTGGCATGCTCTACTCGCTCCCCTCCCGCGACCTCATCGCCGACTCCGTGGAGTACATGGTCGCCGCCCACCGCGCCGACGCCCTTGTCTGCATCACCAACTGCGACAAGATCACGCCCGGCATGCTCATGGCGGCGCTCCGGCTCAACATCCCCGCGATCGTCGTGACCGGTGGCCCCATGGAGGGCGGCGCGGCCGCCATGCCTGACGGCTCGACGCGTGGCCCGCTCGACCTCATCACCGCCATCTCGGAAGCAGCAAACCCCCAGGTCAGCGACGCGGAACTGGCGGCAATCGAGGCGGGCGCCTGCCCCACCTGCGGCTCCTGCGCCGGCATGTTCACGGCCAACTCGATGAACTGCCTGACCGAGGCGCTGGGCCTGACCCTCCCCGGCATGGCCACGCTCGTCGCGACCCACACCGCGCGCCGCGACCTCTATGTGAACGCCGGTCGCCAGATCATCGCCCTCACTCAGCGCTATTACGCGAACGATGACGTCACGATCCTCCCGAAATCCCTCGCCTCACGCTCCGCTTTCCTCAACGCCATGTCGCTAGACCTCGCGATGGGCGGGTCGACGAACACCGTTCTTCACCTGCTGGCGCTGGCCCAGGAGGCCGGGGTTGACTTCACGATGGAAGACATCGATGCCCTCTCGCGGACGGTTCCGTGCCTGGCGAAGATCGCCCCCAACGGCCCCCACCTGGTCCAAGACGTCCACAGGGCCGGCGGGGTTCCGGCGCTCCTGGGCGAGCTGAGGCGGGCCGGCCTCCTTGATGAGAGCGTCAAGTCCGTCGCCTACGACTCGCTCGCCGAGTGGCTCGACGACTGGGATGTCCGCGGTGGCAGCCCCTCCCCCGAAGCACAAGCCCTATTCCACGCGGCTCCCGGACATCAAAGGACCCCCCGCGCCTTTTCCCAGTCGAAGCGGGCAGACACTCTCGACACAGACCAGGTCACAGGGTGTATCCGCGACCAGGACCACGCCCACTCCCCCGACGGCGGCCTGGCGATCCTCAAGGGAAACCTTGCCCCCGATGGAGCGATCGTAAAGACGGCCGGAGTGGACGTGGCGCTCCACGCTTTCCGGGGTCCCGCCATCGTTCTCGAATCACAGGAAGAGGCGGTGGAAGCGATTCTGAACGGGCGAGTCGCGGCGGGCGACGTCGTGGTGATTCGCTACGAGGGGCCGGCGGGCGGGCCTGGGATGCAGGAGATGCTCCACCCGACCTCCTTCCTCAAGGGGCGTGGGCTGGGCAAGGCCTGCGCGCTCATCACGGACGGGCGATTCTCGGGCGGGACGTCGGGCCTGTCCATTGGGCATGTCTCCCCGGAGGCGGCGGCGGGCGGGCTCATCGCGCTCGTCGAGGATGGCGACGAGATCGAGATCGACATCACCGCACGCACGCTCCAACTCAACGTCGATGCGCAGGTGCTTAGCGCTAGGCGGGCGGCGCTTGAGGCCGGGACTGGCTACCATCCCGCCGGCCGCGATCGCCCGATCAGCCAGGCCTTGCGCGCCTACGCGGCGATGGCGACCTCGGCGGATCGCGGAGCGGTGCGGGACCTCGGCCGGCTGGGGTAGCTACTCCCAGCGGGCCTGGGTGCTCACGGCGGGACCGGTCCTCTTGCCGTTGAGGATCCGCGCCGAGATCTCGTGGTACCCGAACCCGGGGTTCGCGAAGTAGTCGCCCCAGGCGCCGTAGTCCTCGAGTTTCACCGCGCCCCAGGTCCGCACTCCGTCGATGAGCACGTCCACCTTTGCGCCCGGCGGGCCGTCCACCCGAACAAAGAACCCGATGTTAGCGGGCGTCACGGTCAGACGGAGGGTGGACAAGCTGAAGGGTGCGGACACGATCGCCCACTCGGTGTCGGCGCGCGCGTCGATCCGGTCCGGTCCTGTGCCAAACCCGTCGAGCGGGCCGACTTTCCAGTTGCCGCGCTTGTCGGCCTTGACCACGATTTCGCCGGCGTCTCCGTTGCGAATGTGCACCTTCGAGCCGGGGTTGGCCTCGCCCATGACAACGGGGAAGAGCATCCCCGCGAACCAGTCGGAGCCCGTGTCGACCTCGGTGATCGTCACGGTCGAGCGGATCGGCTCGGGCGGGGCTGCGGTTCTCCCGACGTCACCGACGCTTGGGCTAGGTACCGGCGTGGGGGACGATGGCGGCACGGTCGTCGCGCGCGGAGTCGGCACCTGGGCGGGGACCTCGGGTAAGGCGACGTTGTCGTCATCGTCCGCTTCTTGTGGAGGTTCCGCCTCGGGAGGAGGCTCAGCGGGAGGCTCGGGCTCGGGAGGTGCGGGGGTGATTGTGCCGCGCAGGGGGCCGGTCAGGGCGTCGACGATCTTGGATACGGACGGTGCGGCGGCGGTCGGTGGGGCGGTCGTGGTGCCGTCGGTGTCCGGCTCTCCGATCATCGGTCCCAGAAGTAGGACGATCCCGCCCACGAGCGCAGCGGCGGCCACGGGGGCGGTGAAGGTGATCGCGAGGGGGATGCGGCGGCGCGGTTTGGTGGGGGCGGGGAGTTGGGGGAGGAGGGTCGGCTGCTTCGCTGGCGGGGTGTGGGCGACGGTCGGGGCTGCGGGAGTCCTTGACGCTTGGGCGATTCCCGAGGGCGGGGTCGGAGTCGCGTCGGCGAGCCGCTGGCCAATCGGCACTCTGGTCGTCTCGCGAGAGACAGGCGGGGCTGCGTCAGTCGTCTCGGGGGCGGGGGGTGCGGTCGCCTCGGGGACGGGGGGCGTTGGGGCGCTGTTCGCCTCGGGGAGGGGGGGCGTGGGGGCGGTCTTCGACTCGGGGAAGGGGGGATCGAGCACCGGGACCTTTGAGGAAGGCGGGGCTGCGTCAGTCGCCTCGGGGGCGGGAGGGTCCTCCGCCTCGGGGACGGTTGCGTCAGTCGCCTCGGGGACGGCAGCGTTTTCTGCCTCGGGCGCGGCAGCGCTTTCTGCCTCGGGCGCGGGAGGTTGGGCAGTGTTGATTGCCGCCTCGTCGTGGGTGGGACGGTCGTTGTCGGGGGGGACTGTATCGTTCATGTGCTGCTAAAACACCCTCACCACTGTCGTGACAAGAGGACCGGGTCTACCGTCAATGACGATTCGCACACCGATCCTGTGGGTTCCGGGCCGCAAGGTTGCTATCGGCCCCTTCCATGATCCAGTGGGCCCAATCGCGACCGGCGCGCTGAACGGTTGTCCGTTGAGCAAGACCTCGAAGTAGGTGCCCGGCCGATCGCTGATCGACAGGCTGAAGCCGCCGGTCTCCATGGGGGAGATCAACACCGAAGGTGCCGACAGTTCGAGGGTGTGCCAGGTCCACGATGTGGTGCCGTCAGGCGCCGTGGCGCTCAGGTTGAGAGTCGTGATCCCGGCCAGGACGTCAACGAGTGGCTCGCTGCGCCACTGGCCTCGCGAATCGGAGACCACCTGGACGGTGGTCTTGGCACCGGTGTTGATGAGGATCACCGTGCCCTTCGCGGCCGTTCCTGAGACGATGGGAACGAGCCGTCCCTTTGCGTCTCCCTTTCCCACGTCAACGTTTGTGATCTCGACAGCAGCCGGCACCGGAGTTGGTGTGGGAGGTGTCGGGGTCGAGACCTTGCCATTGGCACCATCCGTCGGGGTCGTGGCGGAGGGTGTGGCAGACAGCGTCGCCTGAGGTGCGGTCGGCGCGGCCGTGGCTGAGGGAATCGCTGGCGGTGTGGCCAGCGGAGGGGTGGGGAGAACGGAGGGTGTTGGCTCGGGAGTTGGCGTCTCGATTGGCTCAGGGGTTTCTTCGACTGCAGGAGGTTCCGGGGGGAGAACCTCCTGAGGTGGGTCAGCCGGAAGTTCTACGGGCTCAGGGGTTGGGAGCTCTTCCGGCTCAGCTGGCGTGGGAACCTCAGGTGTAGGGATCTTCAGCTCCGCCGACGCCGGTCCCCGGGCATCGGTGGTGAGTTGGGGGGGACGGTTAAGTTCCTGGAGCTGGCCCACGAGCGCGGTAACCGAGAGACCGAGGCAGAGCGCCGCCAAGGGAAACGCCACGACAACCATTGTTGATAGCGGTGTCGCGGTGAGGCGTTTCCAGAGCTTGGGCTTGCCATTGGTCGGAGAATTGGCGCCATCGAGGATTCGTGGGGCTTGAGCGGCCTTTCGGGCGGGTCGCATCTAGGGACTCCTCGGGGCGCGCGGACGGCTTCGCTTCGCAGACGCCGTGCTGCAAATCGAATGCCCCGCGCTACGGGGCGTATGGGTATACAGCATCGTAGCGGGGTCTCGCCCTTTCCGCGAGACGGCCTGGGTAGCTCTACTGGCTCTGCCACGACACCGACCTGCTATGAGGGGAATCGCCCGTATCGCTCTGAGCGAAATAGCACCTCTTGCTCAGCGGGGCTGGGCGCCGACCTTCGCGAGGTCCAGGTCCCGGGGGCGCGGACCACCGGCGTGCGCTTTCCCACCGGTGAGCAGCAGTTTGATCCGGTTGAGCTGGTTGACTTCGCAGGCTCCGGGATCGTATTCGATCGTGACAATCGACGCCTCGGGGTGGCGCCGACTCAACTCCCGGAACATCCCCTTGCCCGTGACATGGTTCGGCAAGCAGGCGAACGGCTGAGCGCAAACGACCTTTGTCACGCCCTCCTCGATCAATTCGAGGATCTCAGCCGTCAGGAGCCATCCCTCGCCGGCCTGATTCCCAAGGGAGGCGACCTCGGAAGCCGCGCGCGCCATCGTTCGCATGTCACCGGGTGGGGTGAAGCGGGCGGAGCGGGCCAGCGCTCGCTTGGCTGGCCACCGGCAGCCCTCGACAATGCGTCGCCCTGCCTTCTTGAGGAAGCGCGCCGAACCGCCCGTGCCGAGGTACTCCCAGTTCCATTCGGCCGTGTACATGCCGTTGAGGACAAACTCCATGAGGCCCGGCAGGACTGCCTCGCAACCCTCGGATTCGATTACGCCGATCACATCATTATTCGCGTCGGGGTGGAACTTGACGAGGATCTCGCCGACAATCCCGACCCGTTGCTTGCGCGGCCCTTCCACCAGCGGCAACGCGTCGAACTCGCGGACAGCCCGGCGGATTAGCCAGCCGTAGCTCAGGTCGCCACCCCAGGTGGGGCTGTACCCATCGCCCCTGAGGAACTCGCGCCCGATCGCGTCCCATCGGTGGTAGAGCTCGTTGGCGGAGCCGGGGACCTTCTCGTAGGGCCTCACCCGCAGGAGCATCGCCTGGAACAAGTCCCCGAGGACGACCGAGCGGATCGCCCTATGCAACAGCGACAACGTCAGCTTGAAGCCGGGGTTTCTCTCAATACCCTGGGTGGACACGGCGACGACCGGGACGTGCGGGTATCCTGCGTCGGCCAATGCTTTGCGCAATAGGCCCACATAGTTCGTGGCGCGACACATTCCTCCGGTCTGAGTAATGAGGACTGACGTCCGCTCAGGGTCCTCCTCGCCGGTGGCAAAGGCATTGACCATCTGCCCCACCACCATAATCGCCGGATAGCACGAATCGTTGTGAACATGCTTCAACCCGCGCTCAACATCCTCACTCGAGGTGTGCTCGAGGATCTTGACCCGATAACCACTCCCCTCGAAGGCGGCCGAGAGCAAAGAGAAGTGGATTGGGGACATCTGCGGGGCGATGATCGTATGGTCCTTGTCCCGCTTCATCGCCCGGGTGAACACCACTTTGCGCGCGACATGGGAGGGTCCACGCCGGATCGGAACCGCCTCGCGCTCGCGCGCCGCCGCTGCCAGCGACCGCAGCCGGATTCGCGCGGCGCCCAGGTTGGACACCTCGTCGATCTTCAAGCAGGTGTAGACCCGGCCCGCCGAGTGGAGGATGTCGGCGACCTGGTCGGTCGTGATCGCGTCGAGCCCGCAGCCAAAGGAGTTGAGCTGAACAACCTCGAGCTGGGGCCGACTCCCGGACGCATCCGCCGCCTCATAGAGCCGCGAGTGGTAAGCCCACTGGTCACGGGCTCGCAACGGCCGCTCAACGTTGCCCAAGTGGGCAATCGAATCCTCCGTCAGCACCGCCATCCCCAGCCCGTTGATCAGCTCGGGAATGCCGTGGTGAACCTCTGGATCAACGTGGTAGGGCCGTCCCGCAAGGACGATGCCGCGAAGCCCCTCTCGCTCGACCCTCGCCAAGGTCTCTTCCCCGGCTTTCCGCATGTCGGCGGCAAACGTCTCCATCTCGGCAAACCCAGCCTCGACCGCCTCGCGCGCCTCCTCGCGGGTCACTCCTGCGTAGGCAAACTCCCGCGCGATCGCATCAATGACCTTGTCCCGGTGTCCGAGGTGCATAAACGGGTGGATGAACCGGACGGGCTCGCCGTCCACCCCGTCACGGAGTCCGGCAATGTTGTTGGCGATCACCTGCGGATAGGAGGCGACGACGGGACAGTTGTAGCAGTTATCGGCCCCCGGCACGAGCTCCCGCTCATAGGAAACGGACGGATAGAACACGGTCCGCACGCCCTTGGCAAGGAGCGCCTCAATGTGCCCGTGGACCAGCTTCGCCGGGTAGCAAATATTCTCCGAGGCGATCGAATCCATTCCCTCGGTGAAAAGGTCATGGCTGCTCCGCGGCGAGAGGAGCACCCGGAATCCCAGACGGGTGAGCACAGTGAACCACAGAGGGTAGTTCTCATACATGTTCAGCGCCCGCGGGATGCCAATATCCCCCCGGTGAGCAGCCTGCTCAGTGAGCCGCCGATAGGCAAATAGCCGCTTGTACTTCGCGTCATAGAGATTGGGCAAGCTCGACTTAGCCCGCGTCGGATCCGCCCCCCGCTCGCAGCGGTTGCCCGAGACATGCCGCGACCCGTCTGGGAAGGTCGAAATGGTGCATTGGCAGTGGTTGTGGCACATTCCGCATTGCTGGGTTTGCGTGACGACCGTCAACTCCCGCAACTGCAACGGCGGCAAAAGCGAACTCGGCGCCCCCGGCGTGAACCGCTCGCGAGCGATCAGCGCCGCCCCGAACGCTCCCATGAGCCCAGCGATGGACGGCCGCACCACCTCACGCCCCGTGAGCAGCTCAAACGCCCGCAAGACCGCGTCGTTGAGGAAGGTTCCGCCCTGAACCACCACCTGCTCGCCCAGCTGGTCGGCGTCGCGCAGCTTGATCACCTTGTACAGAGCATTCCTGACGACCGCGTAGGACAATCCCGCTGAGATGTCTCCGACGCTCGCCCCCTCCTTTTGCGCCTGCTTAACCGAGGAGTTCATGAACACCGTGCAACGCGACCCGAGATCCACCGGCGCAAACGAGGCAAGCGCCGCCTTAGCAAACGCCTCGATCTCCAGCCCCATCGCATGCGCAAACGTCTGGAGGAAGGACCCGCACCCCGAGCTGCACGCCTCGTTCACGCAGATCGAATCGATGACCCCATCGTCAATCCGCAGATACTTCATGTCCTGGCCGCCAATATCGATGACACTCGTCACCTCAGGCCTGAAATGCGCCGCCGCCTTGTAGTGGGCAATCGTCTCCACCTCAGAAGAGTCCACCCGCAGCGCCGCCTTGATGAGCCCCTCGCCATACCCCGTGACGCAGGAGCGCGCAATGATCGCCTCGCGCGGCAGTTGCTTTCGAACATTGCGCACGATGGCGGCCGCCGCCCTAACGGGATCCCCCGCGTTGGGTGCATAGTGGGAAAACACGATGCGGTCGCTGTCGTCGAGGAGGACGGCCTTGATCGTCGTAGATCCGGCATCGATCCCCAAGAAGCAGGCTCCCTTGGCACTTGAGATGTCCGCCTGCTCGATCGTTGCCATTCCATGGCGAGCGTTGAAGGCGTCCTGCTCTGCCTGGTCAGCGAACAGTGGAGACATGCGGCCCTGGCCTCCGGCCAGGGCCGTGAGGGAGGAGGTTCTCACCCGCTCAACAAGATCGGAAAGCCAGATGGGGCCGCGGGGGTGAGCGGCGTCATCGTTCGTGGTGTGCGAAGGGCGAGGGACGTCATCGTGCGCTGCCAGGAAAGCGGCGCCCAGGGCGACCGTGAGATGGGCGCGGTCGGGGCAGGTGAGCTCACAACCAGCGGGTTCGAGGGCTCGGGCGAAGGCGGCGCGCAGCTGCGGCATGAAGTGGAGCGGACCGCCGAGGAGGACAACGCGGCCACGGATGGGGCGACCACAGGCCAGGCCCGCGATGGTCTGAGTGGCGACGGCCTGGAAGATGGAGGCGGCGAGGTCCTCGTGGGGGGCGCCGTCGTTGAGCAGGGGCTGGAGGTCCGATTTGGCGAAGACGCCGCAGCGCGAGGCGATGGGGTAGAGGGTCTTGTGGCCCTCGGCGAGGCGGTCCAGGCCCTCGGCGTCGGTGTGGAGCAGGCAGGCCATCTGGTCAATGAAGGCGCCCGTGCCACCCGCGCAGGTCCCGTTCATGCGCTGCTCAGGGACGGGTTTGAGGTAGGTGATCTTCGCGTCCTCGCCGCCCAGCTCGATGAGGACGTCGGCGTCAGGGTCGAGCTGTTCGACCGCCGCGGTCTCGGCGATCACTTCCTGGACAAAGTTGACCTCCAGGAGGTCGGCGAGGCCCAGACCTGCCGACCCGGTGATGGCAACGTTGACCGGAAGGTCGGGACAAGCGGCGGCCGCGGCGCGCAGGAGATCGGCGAGCTCGATGCGGATCTCGGCGTTGTGCCGGCGATAATCCTCGAAGATGAGCTGGCCATCGGGGTTGAGGAGGACAGCCTTGACCGTCGTTGACCCGACATCGATGCCGAGGCAAGCGGGGCGTGTCAGGGGCACCAATCCTCCTAGTAGCCAGGTCGCGCCCCAATGTCGGGTCCTTCGGGGCAGGTTCCGTTTGATCGTAGCGTTCAATCCGGATTTGTGGGAGCCCGTCCCCCTTCCCCCCCCCCCCCCCCCCCCCCCCCCCCCCCCCCCCCCCCCCCCCCCC
>WQYN01000061.1 GCA_009781225.1 Micrococcales bacterium
CCCCGTCGTCGACACCCGCCACGTCGCCATCACCCCCGACGACACCGTCGACACGCTCCACGAACGCATCAAAATCCGTGAGCGCGAGATGCTCACCACGACCCTCGCCCGCCTAGCCCGCGGCGACCTCGCCTTCCCCAGGAGTCCTCATGACTGCGCACGATGACGAGTCCCGACACACCTCCCCCCGCACCCCCGTCCGGCGTGCTCTCGTGTCGGTCTCGGACAAGACCGGACTGGGGGAGTTCGCGCGAACTCTAGAGGAAGCCGGGGTCGAGATCGTCTCGACGGGATCAACGGCGGCAACGATCGAGGCGGCCGGCGTCCGGGTGACCCGGGTCGAGGAGGTCACGGGTTTCCCGGAGTGCCTCGACGGACGGGTCAAGACCCTCCACCCAAGCATCCACGCTGGCATCCTCGCTGACCTGCGTAAACCTTCCCATGTCGAGGAGCTCAAGGCCCTGAAGATCGAGCCCTTCGAGTTGGTGGTGTGCACCCTCTATCCCTTCGAGGACACCGTCTCAGCAGGGGCTTGTGTGGACGCCTGCATTGAGCAGATCGACATCGGCGGCCCCTCCATGATCCGGGCTGCCGCGAAAAACCACCCCTCGGTGGCCGTGCTCACTGACCCCACCCAGTACTCCTGGGCGGCCGAGCAGATCGCCAACGGCGGTTTCACCGCAGATCAGCGGACCAGGCTCGCCCGTGACGCCTTCCGGCACACCGCCGATTATGACGTCGCGGTTGCGACGTGGATGGGGGAGGTGGCGGCTCCTGATGAGCCTGCAACCCCCGAGTGGCTGGGGGCGACATGGCAGCGGACCGGAGTCCTGCGGTACGGAGAAAACCCACACCAGCCTGCAGCGATCTACGCGGGGCGAGGGACGTCATCGTGCGCGGGGGGGATTGCGCGGGCCGAGGTGCTGGGGGGCAAGGCAATGTCCTTCAACAACTACGTCGATGCCGACGCGGCGTGGCGGGCGGCGCGGGACTTCGCCGAGCCGGCGGTGGCGATCATGAAGCACGCGAACCCCTGCGGGATTGCGATCGGGAGCCAGGTCGCCGAGGCCCACGCTCGTGCCCATGCCTGCGACCCGGGCTCGGCCTACGGCGGGGTGATCGCGGTGAACCGGGAGGTGACCGAGGAGATGGCACTGCAGGTGGCGGGCGTGTTCACCGAGGTCATCGTCGCTCCGGGCTACGAGCCAGCGGCGCTCGCTACGTTGAGGGAGAAGAAGAACCTGCGGGTGCTGCGCATGCCGGCCGGGGAGGCGGAGGCGCGGGAGCTGCGGCCGATCAGCGGGGGAGTGCTGGTGCAGGGGCGCGACACCTTGGACGCGGCCGGGGATGATCCGACGGCGTGGACTCTCGCGGCGGGACCGGCGGCCAACCCGGAAATGCTCGCGGACCTGCTGTTTGCCTGGCGGGCCGTGCGGTCGGTGAAGTCGAATGCGATCCTGCTAGCCCGGCACGGCGCCTCGGTGGGGATCGGGATGGGCCAGGTCAACCGGGTCGACTCCTGCCGCCTGGCCGTCTCGCGCGCAGGTGAGGAGCGGGCGCGGGGAGCCGTCGCGGCATCGGACGCCTTCTTCCCATTCGCCGACGGACCGCAGGTGTTGTTCGAGGCTGGGGTACGCGCCATCGTCCAACCGGGTGGCTCCATCCGCGATGACGAGGTGATCGCGGCGGCCAGGGAAGCCGGCGCCACCCTATTCCTCACAGGCGCCCGGCACTTCCTGCATTAGCTTCCGTTGGAGTGCGGTAGAGTAGGTATGTACCTACACATACTGGGAGGTGGTCACATGTCGACGCTCGTCACGGCGCGTGAGTTCAACCGCGATGTCAGCGCCGCCAAGCGCGCCGCGCACTTCGGGCCGGTGACGATCACTGATCGCGCCCGCCCCGCCTACGTGCTGCTCACCATCGAAGACTTTCGGAGGATGTCGGATCAGCGCAGCATCGTCGATATCCTCCAGGCCGACGACGAGATCGCCTTCGAGCCGGTGCGTCTTCCCGACGAGCCGCGGGCGGCCTCGTTGTGAGGTACCTTCTCGACACCAACGTCGTCAGCGAACTACGCAAACCACCCCGCCTGGCCAACCCCAACGTGGTGGCTTGGGCGGCGAGACAGACGGCGAGTGACCTATTCGTCAGCGTCATCACAGTGATGGAGGTCGAACTCGGCGTCGCGCTCATGGAGCGACGCGACCCACGCCAGGGAGCGATCCTGCGTGCCTGGTTTGAGCAGGCCATCATCACGGATCTGTCGAACCAAACGCTGCCCATGACCATTGCCGTCATTCGACGGACGGTGCCCATGCACGTGCCAAACCCTCGCCCCGATCGCGACGCCTTCATCGCGGCCACGGCCCTCGAACACGGGCTCACACTCGTCACCCGCAACACCATCGACTTCCGCGCGACCGGAGCCGTTCTTCTCAACCCATGGAATCCTGCGTCCGTCGATGCGGCGATGCGGTAGGGCAATCCCGGCCGCTGACGGGACGGACGTGTTATTCGTAGCTGGGGGACTCGCCATCGTGCGTCGAAGGGGATTGACCTGCGACGGTGAGATGGTCGCTGCGGCTTAGAAAGCGGGCGTGAGCATGTACTTCACGGGGGTGCGGGACGGGCGTGGGGGTCAGCATCCGGCGAACTGGTTGCCGCCGCCGATGATGACCTCGGTGTAGATCTTTCCGTTTGCGGACCAGGCGAAGCCGACGACTGTTGCGGGGGGTGGGTCCGGTCCGTGTCGGACTGCGGTGGCGCCCAAGACTGGGAAGACGGGCCCCGACTCGGCGCTAAGGTAAGCGTGGGGCTATCGGGCGGCGGGGGCCGTCCGGCGATTTCTACGTAAGGAGCATTCCATGGCAGGAAAGGCGGCCGTCATCGGCGCAGGATTCTATGGCTCGACCACGGCTCTCAGGCTGGCGGAGTTCGACCTCTTCGACGAGGTGGTGCTCGTTAGGAGGCGGGCATGCTCTCAGAAGTGACGCGGGCAGCGAGGGTGTCTTGCCTGCCGCTTGTCCTCCTTGTGCTGTCTGGGCTGGCGGGCGGTTGCGCCGCCGGCGATCCCGACGCGGACAATGACACGGCTAGCCCGTGGGCTGCGGAGTTCTCGGCGGCTATCGAGCAGACTGAGAGCGACTTCGTGCGCGCTGTCCTGGAGGACGGGCAGATCACCGAAGCCGAGATGCGTGAAGCCGAGCAGCACATGGTCGAGTGCCTGAGAGATGTCGGCATTCCTGCGTCGTACCATGATGGGGTCACTGAAGGTGTCCGAAACATGGCGGTGCCTGGAGAATGGACCGAGGAGACCGACCGGGCGGTACGAGAGTGCACACGTCTGTGGATGGGCGACATTGACTATCTGTATTCACAGATGATTCGCAATCCACTTAAGGGAAACGAGTACGAGGTGGCCGTGGCGTGCCTGAAACGAGAAGGAAGGGTGCCTGACAGTTTCACCGGACAGGACTACGCCGACCTGTGGGATCAACACTCCTACCACGGCGACCTGCCTCCCGGCTCTCCAATGCCCCTTCCTCTTCCCGACGTCTTCTTCCCCTCAGGTGAGGATGCCTTCAGCGACGAGGCCCTTGAGTGCTTCAACAACCCCATGAAGGGACTCGAAACCCCTTGACCCGTGTCGCAGCCGCGACACGGAATCACGGAGGCTTACGTAGTGTTCCCATCCTTCCGGACGTCACGCCTGATCAGGTGTAGAAATCCACGACTCGCGTTGGACTTATGAGGAAACCTCAAGGTTGGTTTCCGCGCCAGATTGTCGGCTTGCGGCCTCGGATGCGGTCGCCCCGCAGATCCTGGACCGCTGCAAGCAACTATGGAGAATCGCCGAGTTGCTGCCAGGGGATCCGCCGGATATGTGCGTGGGGCGGGTGAGGGCTGAGCCGCGCCGCTGACGGGACGGACGTGTTCTCCGAGGCAGTGGTACGCGCCATCGTCCAACCGGGTGGATCCATCCGCGCTGACGAGGTGATCGCGGCGGCCAGGGAAGCCGGCGCCACCCTATACCTCACAGGCGCCCGGCACTTCCTCCACTAGGGCCATCCATGGCGAGCGCCGCAAAAGCGGCGTCGAACAGCGGATTCAGGACGGACCTCCATGCCGGAAGGTCACGGGCGAGGGTAAGCCAGGTCAGTTCGCGGCTGATTTGGTCATACTGGTGGATAAGGAAGTTTCGGTTCGCAATCGCGAGCGTCCAGTCGACTCCGCCAGGTGCAGGAACGCCCAGTCGCGCGAGCCGTCTGGACGTCTCACCCAGCTTCATCATCAGGGAGTCACCTGCCTCTTGGAGGAGTTCGTCGGCAAGGTAGGCGTCCTTTCCTAGCAGAACGATCTCGTCAATTCGGCGCAGCCAGGTCTTGATGTTGAGTAGTTCCTTCGCCGCATCGCGGTCCATCACAGCAGCACCGCCTCACGACGAATGTCGTCGTCGATGCGCGGCTTGAGCCCGCCGTAGTCGATGAGGTCGACGGTGCGGCCGAGCACGCGCTCAATGAGCTGCCTGAACCTGATGAGGCCGAACGTGGACGTGCCGTCGGGTGCCTCGACCAGGAGGTCGATGTCAGAATCAGGTCGAGCCTCGCGACGAGCGACTGATCCGAAGACCGCCAACCGCGCGTAGCCGTTCTCGTTGGCCAAGGCCTTGAGGATCGGCGCGGCGGCCTCCAGGAGGATCTCGGGCACCACGCCGTCGAGCTCCGGGGCATGCTTGAGCTGCTGGCTGACGGCCGGTTGAGTGATGCCGAGCCCCTCGGCGATTGTGCGCTGACTCATTCCTTTCGCCGCCATAGCTCGCAGCGCGACAAGACGCCGGAGCCGTGCGACTTCCTCGTCGTGGCGCGTCTTGCGGTATTCGGCAAAGAGGGTCATTAGGTGATCTTATCACTCCGCTCGTTGGTGCCTGGTCGCTGAGGCTTGCCGCCAGACCCTTGGGAGAGTCCCCTGGTTTCGCAGTCCCAGGCACCGCGGTTGGCGACCACGCCCATGCGCGCCCGCCCCCAGCCCCGCCCGACGACCTCGACGGCTCCGACCACGAGGTTCTTCCGGTCATGGCGCTGCCGCCTTTTGCGACGCCGCCGTGGACCCACTCGTCTACCTCAACCCTGCCCGACAGCTTGTCCTTGCCCGAGCCCGACATCGCCCAGCGGAACCTGCCCAGCGTCGCCCACGCTGTCTGGTACAACCCGACGGGCAACTCCGCCGCCAGGGCTTTCGCGCCGACACCGTTCTTCGCAGCCACCATCAGCCACGCCGCCTCGAACCGCACCGACAGCTTCCCTTGGGTCGGATCGGCCCACCGTTCCGTTGTGAGTGTTGTCTGCTGTGTCGCCTTGCGGGGGTGGCCGGGGTTGCTTTGGGGGTGGCAGCGCGGGACACTGGGGCGGGGTCCTGGGGTTTTGCCTCCGCTACCGCTGTGGTGCCCTAGAGCCCGTCCGACAGCTTGGAGCCAGGGCTTCCACGTGGACCGTGGTGTGTTGCCTTAGAGCACGAATAGCAGACTTGCAGGTTGTTTCCTTGCCCTGCTCCAGGACCCCGCCTTGTGGAACTACAACCGAAAGGATAGGCCACTGATGCCTGTTGTTGAAGAAGAGGTCCTCCACACGCGGTGTGCGGGGATCGACATCTCGAAGACGGACGCCAAGGTGTGTGTCCGGATCGTCCCGGAGGGCAGGAAACGCGCCCGGGTGGACGTCAAGGTGTGGGGCTCGACGGTCCCACAGATCCGCCAGTTGCGGGACTACCTGATCGACCAGGCGGTTACCTGCGTGGTCATGGAAGCGACCTCGTCGTACTGGAAGCCGTTCTACTACGTGTTGGAGGACGCGGGCTTCGAGTTGATCCTGGTCAACCCTCAGCATGTCAAGACGATGCGGGGCCGCAAGACCGATGTGGCGGACGCGAATCATCTGGCGCGTTTGGGTGCGTTGGGGTTGTTGCGGCCCTCGTTTGTTCCGCCCAAGCCGATCCGTGCGTTGCGGCTGTGGACGAGGCGACGGTTGAAGATCACTCAGTCGCGCACCCGGGAGATCTCCCGTTTGGAGAAGCTGTTGGAGGACGCGGGAATCAAGATCACCTCCGAGTCCTCTCGTACACTCAACGCTTCGGTACGCAAGATCCTGGACGCGATCTGTGCAGGAGAGGCTGACCCAGGAGCGTTGGCGGACTTGTCTCGCTTGAAGACAACCCGCAAACGGCTGATTGACGCGTTGACCGGAACCGTCGAGACCTGGCATGTGGAGCTGATCCGTAGTCACCTGCGGATCATCGACCAGCACACCGACGAACTCGCGCGGATCGATGAGCACATCAACGATCACCTGGCTCCCTATCAAACCCAGGTTGACCTGTTGATGAGCGTCCCCGGTCTTGGTCCTACGCTCGCGGTGGACCTGCTCGCCGAGATCGGCGCGGACATGACCATCTTCCCGACCGCCGACCACCTGGCCTCCTGGTGTGGGGTCGCACCTGGCTCGAACCAGTCCGCCGCAGTAGTTAAGTCCACCAAGTGCAAGAAAGGTGACCACTACGCCAAGCGTGCCCTGACAATGGCTGCCAACCAGGCAGTCCGCCACCCCGGCACCTTCTACCAGGCCCGCTACCAGCGGCTGGCACGCCGAATGGGCAACAACAAGGCCCAAACCGCCATCGCCCGCTCGCTCGCCGTAGCGATCTGGAACATCCTCACCAAAGGCGAACCCCACCACGACCTCGGCGCCCCCCACTTCCACACCCGCGACACCGACCGCATGATCGCCTGGCATCAGGCCCGCATCAAGGACCTGACCAGCCAACACGACGACCAACCAGCCGCCACCCCCAGCGACGCACCCGCCGCCTAACAACCAAGCACACCAACCACAGGACCCCACCGTCCCCCACCTTGCCCTGCCCAAAAACCCACCCACCCACGCCCCACCCACCCCTCACCAAAACCCCTGGTCACCAGCCTACGGTCACCAAACTCTCATAGCAGCGGCGCGCGAGTGTCCTGGAACACCGTCCCCGCCGTCACCGGCACCCGGCGCAGCGCCACAGGCCGTCCGCGCCCCCCGAGCCCGAGGTCGCGCCGCTGTGCGGGCGCACGAACCCGCCGGGCCAGCGCAGACAATCCAGCAAGCCCACGGAATCGGCGTCCGTGCCGAACCACTGGCGCAGCTCGGCCAGTCGCGCCGGGTAGTCGACGCCAGCGACCGGGTTGATGATCAAAAGCCCAAGCTACGAGCGACCACTGACACCCCGGGCAGTCACGGGGATAGCCCTTCCGCACTCGTATCCTGCGCTAGCATGTTGGGCGGCGACCATACCCGGATTGGCGATGACGAGGAGACAGCGGTGAGGCCACATAGGATCGCGACATTGATTTCAACGGCGGTGTTGGCGGTGGGGACCGTGGTGTCGGTTCCGTCTGCCGCAGCCGAACGGTCTGCCTCCACTTCGTCCTGCAAGCCGCTCGTTTGGGTTAAGGCGTCGCTCAAGCATCCCGGCCTTCAGAATCAGACACACAGAGATGGCCTCCAACCGCCGAAGGGTACGGTGTACATCTACAAGCAAGTGGTGAATTGGAGTGTGTCGAAGAAGAGAGTTCGGGTCACCGCCACGGTCCCGAAGGGGTGCCGCGGGACGCTGCGACTTCGGACGCCCAAGGGCGCAAAGCGCCTGAAGACGATCAGAAATGGTAAGGCTGTTTTCCTCCTAAAGCGATCCGACCTTCCGCCGGGCACGTGCGGCATCCTCGTTTTTTCAGGGTCTTCACGGAACGGAAGCAGGATCGGGGGCTCCACCAACGACGTGTGCGGCGCTGAGGGGAGTGTCACGGCAGCACCGGGGGTGGCCACCTTGTACAGCCAAAACGACCTGACCCTCACCACGACCATCCAGTGGAACGGTCCGGGATTCGACGGATTCCTGATCTACCGGGACGGGAAGAAGGCTGGGCTCGGAGTGGACGAGGGTGTCCGCCTTGGAATGGCATGGGGGGAGACTCCGGGTCTCACGCGAGGCAAGCAGTTGATCGTAGATCGGTGGATTGGGACGGGGAATAACGAGTTGAAGGGCCTCGGCCTTCGCACCGTCAACATCGAGTTCCGGTGGCACCGTAGCCTCAAGAAGCCGACGATGACGGCGGCCGTCGCCGTCATGATTGTCCCCAACACGTTGACAGGCTCGACAATGCTCGATCCTGGGGTCTACCGCTGGCCTCCCGGGCGGAATGGGGATTGCAGCGTCAGCGTTTCGACCTCAGTGAGCGGAGGTGGCACGCGGTATCTCGCCGCCGAGTCGGGGACGACATCGTCTGGGGTCCTCATCGAGCCATCGGACACGGCGGTGACGTTCACGAGCTGCGGAGGCGGGCCAGAAAGAATCCGTGAACATGAGTGATCCCCGATCCGCTCGGACCCGTGGAGGCATTCTCGTCGCGGCACTCGTCGTGGGATCAGCGTCTTTGGTCACCGGCGTGGGCCATGACGCCGCTGAGGGGGCAAACTCGCCTCTCTGCACGCCACAGACACATGGCCAGGGGTTTTCGCATGTGTTGAGCGGAAGGCCACTTCGACTCACGTTCTCGATGGCCCAAGGCTGCAGGGGCATTGTCAGGCTCACGTACAAGGGGAAGACCGTTGACACGCTGAGAATCTCTCGTCCCTTGGCGAAGAAGACGGATTTCAAACTCGTGATTCCAGGAGAGAGGATCAAGCCTGAGAAGGCACAGAAGGCGTGTCTCGTCCATAGTTCAGGGTCTCGCAACTGCAAGTTCTCCGTCCGCGGATTCAAGTGGGAGATCAAGGCACCCAAGGCTGAGACAATGTACGCAGAGAACATCCTCAAGGTCACGCCATCCTTCCGAGTGCTGGAGCAGATGGGGCGCGGAAAATGGTGGAATATCCACGGAGACTATGTCGCCGCGTCCTTCGAATGCGCGCCGAAGTCACTTTGCATCCTTGACGCTGGTTACTTTGACGCCAAGCCCCTATACCCGAAGAAGTGGAGAACATCGAGCTTGTGGCTCGGCTCGCGCGGAGCACCGGGAGGCTCCAACCCGGGGAGGCTTGAGCTCGGCGTCTACGATGTGACGATCGGTTTCTACGGTCCGCTGTATTCAATACTTGATGGCCCCGTCGTGTCGACGACGATGCGAGTCACAGTACTCCCGAACACCCTCCGGGACGAGACGATGTTGGCTCCTGGGCGATACACCTGGGACTCGACAGGGTTTATCGGCCAAGGCTGCGCGGTGACGGTGTCCGGCCCTACCCGGACAGGCGGGTCCAGAACATTCCATCCAGGCAAAAAGGGAATCGAGATTGTCGAAACGGATGTCGAGGTGACCTTCCGCGGCTGCGCCAGCGGACCGAAACGGGTCGCCTAGCCGGGGGATGGTCGGTGGGTTGTGGCTAGTTGGTGTGGGCGGCGCGGTTGACGTGCAGTTTGACGTACCCAGCAGGTCCATCCAGGCGCCGTCGCCGCATGCCGCAACTCCGACCGGACCCAAGGACGAAGACAAGTGCGCACCCTGATTGACGCCATCCGCACGGGCCTCCCCGCAGGACTCGTCGAACGAAAGAAGCTCGCTACCACCCTGACCAGGCGGATCCTCGACTCTGGGTTTCCGAGCGCCAGCGTTCGCGGTTGCTGGGGTTGATGGGCGCGGGGTTGTCGGCGCGGGCGGCTTCGGCCGAGTTGGGGGTGGGTCGTGAGGTGGCGGCTTTCCTCATGAGGGAAGGGACTCGCTCGCTCGAGCGTGCCGAATTCTCGCCTGGCAAGGGTCGGTCGGGCGCCGGAGTTGGGCGTTTTCGGGTTGGGCTAAAGTAGAGGTTCGTCTGGCTTTGGGTCCTGTGCAGAGTACCGGGCCGAAGCGGAGGCGGGGCCGCGAGTCTCACTCTCTTCCATCGCTATCATGGTGGGCGGTCTCGCCACCAGTGAGGACCTTGGTCCAAGAGGAGTATCCCTATGAGCCCTATCCGAGTCCGTCGCCTGTCCGCCGCGGGACTCGCCGTCGCCCTGTCGCTGGCCGTCGCCCCGCCCGGCGTCCCATCCCCGTGGCTGCCTGCGGGATCCCGCTCCGCGGCCTCCGGCGATGCCGGAGCCGTGTCTGCGGCGCGTCTGACCACGAAGAAGAAGCTCAGGGCGGTGAGGCCGACCATCACGGGCAAGGTCGTCGCAGGGTCGAAGCTGACGGTCAAGACCGGCGAGTGGGGGCCTGGCAAGGTCACACTGAGGATCCAGTGGCTCCGCAACGGAAAAGCGATCTCCAAGGGGACCAAGAAGACTTACACCCTCGTCAACGCCGATGTTGGCAAGAAGATCTCGGTCAAGGTCACCGGAGTCAAGAAGGGGTACCCGAAGAAGTCGCTCAAGTCCAAGGCGATCAAAGTCCAACCGAAGCCCGTGACGCCGCCACTGTCCACGAGACTTACCCCAACGCCGACGCCCTTGCCCACGGTGACGCCGACGCACTCGCCCACCGTGACGCCGACGCACTTGCCCACCGTGACGTTCCCGGACTCTGGTCTTCGTGACTGCGTCCATACCGCGCTGGGGAAACCGGACGGTGCCGCGGTCACGTCCCAGGAGGCCGCAGGGATCACCGACCTGAACTGCCGTCACCGAGGGATCGCTAGTCTCGCAGGACTGGAGAACCTAACGGGCGTGATTGGACTGGACCTCTGGGGAAACCAGATCAGCTCCCTGGCTGGCGTCACCTTCCCCACCGAATTACGCTACCTGGACCTCGACGATAACCAGATCAGGTCCCTGGATGGGGTCACGTTCCCCACCGGCCTCCAAACCCTGGGTTTGGGCTGGAATCAGATCGGCTCGCTTTCCGGGGTCACCTTCCCAACCGGACTGCACTACCTGAGCTTCACGATAAACCAGATCGGCTCGCTCACAGGGGTGACCTTCCCCACCGAACTCCGAGAGCTGCTCCTGGCAGGGAACCAGATAAGCTCCCTGACCGACGTCGCGTTCCCCGCCGGACTCACACACCTGACTCTTGGCGGGAATCAGATCGGCTCGCTCACAGGGGTGACCTTTCCCACCGAACTCCGAGAGCTGTATCTGGAAGGAAATCAGATCGGCTCGCTTGCCGAGACCATCTTCCCTGCCAGACTCACCCTGCTAGAAATCCAATTCCAGCGGGTCCAGGCTGGTGTGGCCGCAGTTGGCACGGCTTTCGAGAATCCGTTGAGGGACGGTCTTGGTAACACCGTCACGGAAGTCTCTGCTTGTGAGTCGAGCGTGCCGGTGGTCATCGCCGGCGACAGACGGAGCTGGACCTACACTGCCGCCCACACAGGCGAAGCGATCACATGGGAGCGGTCCATCACCGTGAATGGCGAGCCATATTGGTTCAGCGGGACCCTGAGCCAGACCGCCAACTAGCCTGGGTTGCTCATCTGCGCGCTCCGTTTGGTCTTGCGTGCTGCGCCTGTTGGACGGGCGGAAATGCGGGCAGGTGTTCGTGTTGTGTGGTGGTAAGTCTGGGGTGAATGGGGCCAGCAGGTTACCGGGACGCTGGCAGTGGCTTTGACGACGTCGTAGGTGATAGTGTCGAGCTGGTCGGTCTTGTGTATTCGCGCGATCTGGAGGAAGAGGCGTTCGAAGGGGAAGCTGCCGCAGGTACATGCAGAGGCATTCTGAGTTACTCGACCCATGCCAGGGTCCTTATCATCAGTCCCACCACCGGAACACGGAGAAGACGACGACCGCTCACGAAAAACCTCCCTAGGGATCAAGGCCGAGGGCACCATGGCCGTTTGCGATGATAGAGCAGTCGCGGACTCACCCAGATCACCTCCAAGGTCGAGTGGGCGAACGACGCTTCGGGCGGTCACTGGTTGGAGGGGCAGGTGAAGAGGACGGCGGTGAGGCGGGACTTGGCGAGGCGGGACTGCTCGGTGCAGTGGTGGGAGTCCATTAGGGCAAGGAGTCGGGTGCCTTGTTTGGGCTTCTTTGTGTAGAAGAAGCCGACGACTTTTCCGGGGGGTGGGGCGGGGGCCTCGTCTGGGGCTAGGTTGGTTCCCCAGAAGGTGGCGGTGGTGAAGCCGTCTTGGTCGAGTAGCCAGTCTTGGGCGGTCAGGATGGTGGGGTAGGTGATCGCGACGGATCGGCCGCTGGGGAGCATGTGGATGACGGTTGCGGCGTCTTGTCCGAACCGGGCAAGGGCGCGGTAGCCGTCGCCGTGTTTGGAGTCTTCTGTCCTCTGGATTGCGACGTTGGTGGCGAAGCCTGCTGCGAGCGCAATCGTCAACGCGAGGGACATCGCTCGGGCTCTCTCGTCCCAGGCGTGTGCGAGGGCGGGGCCAAGAAGCAGGCAGATACCTGGGTTGCACTGGGTCAGCCAGCGTTCTTCGTAGAACTTGACCGGCATGACCAGCGCCTGGGCCAGGACCAGGACCGTGGGCAACACCCACCAGGTCACTCCGAGGCCAAGGGCAAAACGAATGGAACTCGAACGCCGCGCCGATGGGAGCCACCACACGATCAGCAGCAAGCTGACCAGCAGGGAGAGCCCCGCCGCACCCAACGCCAAGGGGAGTGCGGCGTCTGCGGCATCGCGCGGTCCCACGAACACCTGGCCCAGCACCGCCTTTCCGAGCAGTTCCACGGGAGTTCGTTCACTGGCCCAAGAGACCTGGTCGCGCTGCTGCCAGGCAAGAAAGGCGAACGGCAGGGCGCAGATCACCAAAGCTCCCGCGCTCGCGATCAGGCCCAGACGTTGTCCGGGTCGAGAGCCCGCACGCCAGGCCCTCCACGCGAGGAAGGCGTGGAAGCCCAGGCTCAGCAGGCTGTGGAGGAGGAACCCGACGGCCACCAGCATCACCAGGACGTAGCCGCACCATCGTCCGACCCCGCCGCGCGCAAGTGCCGAGTCCAGCAGCACGGTTGCCCAGATCGTGGCGGCGAGCGCCAGCGCGTAGCCGCGAGCCTCACCACCGGACCACACCAGGCCCGGTATCAGGACAAACACCGCTATCCCCCAGCGGGCGGCCGCCCGGTCCAGCCACTTTCGGGCCAGCACCGCAAAGCCGGCCGCCGCTCCAGCCAGTGCCAACAGGGACAGCAGTCGAATCGGCAGCTCCCCCCACCCAAAGAGTCCGCCCCAGAAGTGGAGGACCAGATAGTACAGGCCGTGGACCAGGTCGATGCTGTGAAGCAGTTCGATGATCTGGGGAAGGGTTCGAGATGCGACAGTGATAGAGACGGCCTCGTCGTACCACAAGGACGGGTTCGCGATCGCCGGGAAGCCGACCACCAGCGAAGCGGCTGCCGCAAGCAAAGGGAGGCTGGCGCGCCCGCCCACAGGGCGGGCGTCAACGGAAGCTCGGTGCCGCCGAGGTGATTTGCCGGGGGGCTGAAGTGCCGTCATCGTGCGTGGGTTGGCGCCCATTCCCGCTTCCTTTGCGTCGCTGCACCTGCTCGTGAGGAAGCGCGACCTTCGACACGGTGGGCCACCGTCAAGGGGCCGCAAGGATGCTACCGCATATATGCGGCCTCACGAACGCTGCTTTTGCCGAAGCCTGGAGTGATGGAGATTGAGCGAAGAGACGGCTGGGATGAGTATGTGCGTGATCTAGGGCATGAACTGGCCAAACGCCGTCGGGCGCTCGGGCTGAGCCAGGAGGCTGTGGCGAGCGCTGCGGGGTTGGCGAGGAGCCAGTACCAGCGGTTGGAGCGGGGACTGGTCTCGCGGACCCAGAGTGCGAACCCCACGCTCGCGACTCTGCTGGCGGTCGCGCAGGTGCTGGAGACCACGGTCGCCGA
>WQYN01000062.1 GCA_009781225.1 Micrococcales bacterium
ACGGGGGGGGGGGGGCGGGGGGGGCGCAGGCGGAGGGGGCCGGGGCGGGGGTGGGGGCGGGCGGGTGCACGACGCACGATGGCGGCACGCACCGCGGGTGGGAGCGGAAACAGGACGTGTGGTGACGGGGGTGGGGGTTCGGGCGTGGGAGGATGGGGCCGCACACTTCACGTCCACCATGGGAGGCGACAATGCCTATCGCAACACCGGAGAGTTACATCGAGCTGATTGACCGCGCCAAGGCGGGGAGCTTTGCCTACCCCGCGGTCAACGTCACGTCCTCGCAGACGGCAATCGCGGCCCTGCGCGGATTCGCAGACGCCGAGTCGGACGGGATCGTCCAGGTCTCGGTGGGAGGGGCGGAGTACCTCTCGGGGTCCACCGTCAAGGATCGGGTCGCCGGGTCGCTGGCGCTGGCGGCGTTTGTCAGGGAGGTCGCCGACAAGTATCCGGTGACGATCGCCCTGCACACCGACCACTGCGCGAAGCAGAACCTCGACTCCTGGGTGCGCCCGCTGCTGGAGATCGCGGCCGAGGCAGTCCGCGCCGGCAAGCTCCCGGCGTTCCAGTCCCACATGTGGGATGGCTCAGCGGTACCGCTCGACGAGAACCTCGTGATTGCCCAGGAGCTGCTGGCGAAGTCACGGGCGGCGCGCACCGTTCTCGAGATCGAGATCGGAGTCGTGGGCGGCGAGGAGGATGGCGTCGCGGCGGAGATCAACGAGAAGCTCTACACCACGATCGAGGACGGCATGAAGACGGCCGAGGCCCTGGGCCTGGGCGAGCAGGGCCGGTACCTCACGGCTCTGACCTTCGGCAACGTCCACGGGGTGTACAAGCCGGGTGCGGTCAAGCTGCGGCCGGGCATCCTCAAGGAGATCCAGGACGCGGTGGGCGCGCGGTTCGGCAAGGCGAGCCCGTTCGACCTCGTGTTCCACGGAGGGTCGGGCTCCTCGGCCCAGGAGATCTCGGACGCTGTGGACTACGGCGTCGTCAAGATGAACATCGACACCGACACCCAGTACGCCTTCACGCGCCCCGTCGTTGACCACATGATGCGCAACTACGACGGCGTCCTCAAGATCGATGGCGAGGTCGGCAACAAGAAGACCTACGACCCGCGTTCCTGGGGCAAGGCCGCCGAAACGGGCATGGCCGCTCGGATCGTCGAAGCTGCCCAGCAGCTGCGCTCCGCTGGCCGGAAGATGTAGCAGTCAGGAACCCTGATGGCTCATCCGTCGCGCCCCCGCCGGGGCGCGACGAGGGTTGTTCTTCGAAGACGGGACGCGGGCGACGCAGTCGCCCGCGTCAGTCACCGGTACGCGCAATGGTGCAGTGAACTGGGAGTTTCGGCAGCACAAAGGCCCCGGTCCCACGTTGGACCTGGGGCCTGTGCTACAAGGGGGACGCCCATTGGCCCTGGGCCGGCACCGTCGGCAGTCCAGGAGGACGTCCACGCCCGAGGGTAGCGTCATAGCGAGGCGCTGCCTAGACCAGGTCTCGTTCGCGAGAGCAATCGTTACCAAATCGTTATGTTTGCCGCGGAGGTAGGTTCTACGCTGTCACCTGCCTGAACCTGGTCCGCCCCCCACCCCCACTCTGAACTGGGGAGCGCTCTCGTTGAATCAGGAGGTACCAAATCCAACGAGACCACTCCCTGGTTCGCGTCGGATGGGCATGCCGAGTCTCACAGCCTCGTGGACGCGTCGGATGGGCAGGACACGCCCGGCGTGGAGGTCCCCCAGCCCTCCTACTCGTCAACCCTCCCACCACCGAACCTGACCGAAACCAGCTAGGCTCGTTTGGGATCCCGACACGAACACCGATCAGGAGGCAGAATCGAATGCCGGCAATCGTCATCGTCGGAGCTCAATGGGGCGACGAAGGCAAGGGCAAGGCAACCGACCTCCTTGGCCCCCACGCTGACTACGTCGTCAAGTACAACGGAGGCAACAACGCAGGTCACACGGTGGTTATTGACGGCGAGACGTACGCGCTCCACCTCCTCCCCTCCGGCATCCTCACGCCCGGGGTCATCCCCGTCATTGGCAACGGAGTCGTCATCGATCTCGACGTGCTCTTCCACGAGATCGACAACCTCAACGCACGAGGCATCGACACCTCCCGCCTACTCATCTCCGCCAACGCCCACATCATCGCCTCCTACAACCGCACCATCGACAAGGTGACCGAACGCTTCCTCGGAAAGCGGCAGATCGGGACCACGGGACGCGGCATCGGCCCGACCTACGCGGACAAGATGACACGGGTGGGCATTCGCATCCAAGACCTCTTCGACCCGTCGATCCTGCGCCAAAAGGTGGAGGGCGCGCTCGCCCAGAAAAACCACCTCCTCGTCAAGGTCTACAACCGCCGCGCCATTGACCCCGCCGCGGTGGTCGCCGAGCTCGAAGCCCACGCCGAGCGCGTCGCCCCCATGGTCGCCGACACATCCTTGCTGCTCAACCAGGCTTTGGACGCCGGAAAGACCATCCTCCTCGAGGGTGGGCAGGCGACGATGCTCGACGTTGACCACGGAACCTACCCATTTGTCACCTCCTCCTCGGCCTGCGCGGGCGGCGCGGCGACTGGCGCTGGCATCGGGCCGGGCCGCATCGGGAGGGTCGTCGCGGTCGCCAAGGCCTACACGACGCGCGTCGGCGCCGGCCCCTTCCCCACCGAATTGCACGATGACGAGGGCGAACGCCTGCGCGCAGCGGGACATGAGTTCGGCACGACCACGGGACGCCCCCGCCGCTGCGGCTGGTTCGACGTGCCCGTTGTCCGCTACGCGGCTCGCATCAACGGCGTCACCGACATCGCTCTCACCAAGCTCGATGTCCTCACCGGTCGAGAGAAAGTCCCCGTCTGCGTCGCCTACGACGTGGGTGGCCACCGCCACGACGAACTCCCCGTCTCGCAGTCCGACATCCACCACGCCGTTCCCATCTACGAGAATCTCGACGGCTGGGATGCGGACATCACCGGCGCTCGCACCACCGCTGACCTCCCGAAAGCCGCCCGCCACTACGTCGAAACCCTCGAGGAAATGGTCGGCACGCGCATCTCCATCGTCGGCGTCGGCCCCGCAAGAGACGCCGTCATCCAGCGCCACCCAATCCTGAGTTAGCGGCAGCTGGGAGCCCAGGGCCGCCATCGTGCGCCGTGGATTGTTGACGGGGCTCAGGTGGACCGCGGGGCTTTCGGGTCGCGCACGGGACGGAACAGCCGATAGATTGGGCGCTGTCCTCGGGGAAACCAACTCACGCGCACAACGGAAGGGTAGGTCCATGACAATTGCTGACACCTCGGTCGCCGCGGTTGCGGCGGCAGCTCCCACGACGAACTCCCAGCTCATCGAGTGGGTGGCGAAGATCGCCGCCAAGACGAAGCCGAAGGAGATCGTGTGGTGCGACGGCTCGGAAGACGAATGGAAGCGCCTGACCGACCTCATGGTCGAGCAGGGCACGTTCATCCGGCTCAACCCTGACAAGCGTCCCAACTCCTTCCTCGCGCGGTCGAAGCCTTCGGACGTCGCGCGGGTCGAGTCGCGGACGTACATCTGCTCTCAGAAGGAGATCGACGCAGGCCCGACGAACAACTGGGCGGACCCAACGCAGATGCGGGCCACGCTCGCCGAGATCTTCGAGGGCTGCATGCGCGGGCGGACCATGTACGTCATCCCGTTCTCCATGGGGCCACTGGGAGGCAACATCTCCAAGCTGGGGATCGAGATCTCCGACTCGCCGTATGTCGTGGTCAACATGAAGATCATGACGCGGATGGGGCAGGCAGCGCTCGACCTCATCACTGAAGGAACCGAGTTTGTCCCGGCAGTCCACACGGTCGGCTATCCGCTCATCGACGCCGACGGGGTCGAGCGGCCCGATGTGCCCTGGCCCTGCAACGACGAGAAGTACATCACCCACTTCCCCGAGACCCGGGAAATCTGGTCCTTCGGCTCGGGCTACGGCGGCAACGCGCTGCTGGGCAAGAAGTGCTACGCGCTGCGGATCGCCTCGGTCATGGCCCGCGCGCAGGACTGGATGGCCGAGCACATGCTCATCCTCAAGCTGACCAATCCCGCGGGCAAGACCTTCGTGGTCACGGCCGCTTTCCCAAGCGCCTGCGGGAAGACCAACCTCGCGATGCTCGAGCCCACCATCCCCGGCTGGAAGGTCGAGACGGTCGGCGACGACATCGCCTGGATGCGACCCGGCGAGGACGGCCGGCTCTACGCCATCAACCCCGAGTCGGGCTTCTTCGGGGTCGCGCCTGGCACCTCAATGAAGACCAACAAGAACGCGATGCTCTCGCTGGAGGCCAACTCGATCTTCACGAACGTCGCATTGACCGACGATGGCGATGTGTGGTGGGAGGGCATGACCGACGAGCCGCCCGCTCACCTCATCGACTGGCAGGGCAACGACTGGACGCCCGCCTCCGACCGGCCAAGCTCGCATCCCAACGCGCGGTTCACCGCGCCGGCCGGACAGTGCCCGATCATCGCCCCCGAGTACGAAGACCCGCGCGGAGTTCCCGTCGACATCATGTTGTTCGGCGGGCGGCGCGGGACCAACGTTCCCGTGGTCAACGAGTCGTTCTCCTGGGAGCACGGGGTGTTTGTCGGGGCGATGGTCTCCTCCGAGCAGACCGCCGCCGCTGAGGGCGCCGTCGGTTCGCTTCGCCGCGACCCCTTCGCCATGCTGCCGTTCTGCGGCTACAACATGGCCGACTACTGGGGGCACTGGCTGCGGATGGGCCGGCTGCTCGGCGACAAGGCCCCGCGCATCTACCAGGTCAACTGGTTCCGCAAGGACTCCGCTGGCAAGTTCCTGTGGCCGGGCTTCGGGGAGAACTCCCGCGTCCTGGCCTGGGCGGTTGGCCGCGTGGCCGGCGAGCTTGGGGCGAAGACGACGCCGATCGGCAACCTCCCGCTCCCCGGCGAGTTCGACGTCTCGGGCCTGAACGTGACCGACTCGCAGCTCGACGAGCTCTTCTCGGTCAACCGCGACGCCTGGCTCGCCGAGTGCGACCTGACCGAGGAGTACTTCCAGCAGTTCGGCGACCGCCTGCCGCCCGAGGTGGCCGGCCAGCTCGCCGCCCTGCGCCAGCGACTCCAGGAAGCCTAAGCACCACCGGCTGGGGGCCTCCCGCATCCGCCCCCAGCCCCCCTTTCCGACGCACGATGACGGCCCTCACGCCGTGCTGTCGCGCTCGCCTGGTCCCACGCCGACAGTGGCCGCGTCGGCATGCCCTTTGTCCCGTTCCCACGCCCGCCCGTCCCTGACACCGGTAGTCATCGAAACCTGGGAGTGCTCTCGTTGAGTTTGACCCCCCCTCTTTCGACGAAACCACTCCCGGGTCCTCAATCACCGCGCAGCCTTCATGCCACCATGCAACGTTGCAGGATGGTTGTCAGAAGGGTTGCATGGTTGTATGTCGCGGTTTCCTGCGGAGTCAAGGGCACCAAAGCATGGGTGGCCTGGAGCGACCAGCCCCTACGGGCCTCCGCTGCGTGAACAGCCCCCTACGATGACACGATGGTGGAGGCGGGGACTATGACGGCTGCGATCACTCCGGCCATCAGTTCGTCGATGGCCTTCTTGGTCGCGTCGCTTGCCCAGGTGGACGAGGCCACCTCCTTGGCGCGAGCCTTGGCCTCCTTGCGGTGAGGTTTGGGCACGAGCCTCTTGACGAGTCCAGCCCCATCTCCCAGGGCCAACAGGGCCGCCTCAGAGGGGCTCGGAGTGGCCCCGTCGAGCAGCACCGCTTGGAGTCGGGCCCGCAGGGAGGCCTCGTGGGCGCCGTCCTCGGCGGGCCACCGAGTGTGCGGGAACAGGCCGGCGGCCTTGCGCTTGTCGCGCCGCAGAACCCCGTGTTCTGCCAGGTCAGCGAGGAGCCGCTTGCGCAGCCCCTTGGCCAGGATGGGGACTAGCGCAGAAGGGGTCCGCGGCTTGGCGGCCACCTCCGCAAGAGCGTTGTCGAACTCAAGGTCCCCGCACGACCCCTCCCCGCGAACCACAACGCGCCCGCGCTTGACTCGAGTCCCATCGGGAAGCCGCTCCTCGGATTCGGTGACTTCCACCCGATCCAGCAGCGCCAACTCGACCAGCACCGCGCCAGCCAGGCGGTAGTCAATGGAGTCCACCAGCGGATCCACCGTCCCCTTGGCGTCGTCGTAGTAGAGCAGCAGCAGTTCCTCAGCGATGCGCATACAACGAACCTACCCCAACCGTCCCCATCGCCGAGTATGTCGAATTCTGACAATTAACGGGGGCTGACAGCGGAGTTGTCTGTCGCAAACTCACATACTCGCTGAGTTGGGGGGTGTTCCCGCCGGGTGGGGCCCGACCGAACTCACCTAACCCGGTACGCTCGCCGGGTGAGAATCCTCGTCATCGGTTCCGGGGCGCGCGAGCACGCGATCGCCCGGGCCCTCTCCCAAGACTCCGCCTCCCCTGAGCTGCACGCCGCCCCCGGAAACCCAGGCATCGCCGAGATCGCCACCTGCCATCCGCTCAGCCCAAACACCCCTGAGTCCATCGCTGACCTCGCCCAACGCCTGGCAGTTGACCTCGTTGTCATCGGCCCCGAAGCTCCGCTCGTCCAGGGCGCCGTAGACGCCGTCCGCGCCCACGGCATCGCCTGCTTCGGCCCCATAGCCGCCGCCGCTCGCCTCGAGGGATCCAAGTCCTTCGCCAAGGAGGTCATGGCAGCCGCGGGCGTCCCCACCGCCGGATGCCGCCCCGCGCACAACGCAACGGAGCTGGCCAACGCGCTGGACGCCATCGGCCGTCCCTTTGTCGTCAAGGACGACGGGCTCGCCGCCGGCAAAGGGGTCGTGGTCACCAACGACAAAGCCCAAGCTCAGGCCCATGGCGAGGCGGTCATTGCCAAGGGCGGGTTCGTCATCGTCGAGGAGTATCTTGACGGGCCGGAGATCTCGCTGTTCTGCATCAGCGACGGGACCACGGTCCTCCCGCTCGCGCCCGCCCAGGATTTCAAGCGCGCCTACGATGGCGACGCCGGCCCCAACACGGGCGGGATGGGCGCCTACTCGCCGCTCACCTGGGCGCCCGACGACCTAACTGAGCAGGTCATGGACACGATCGCGCGACCCACGATCACCGAGATGGCCCGGCGCGGCACGCCCTTCGCCGGCGTCCTCTACTGCGGGCTCGCCCTGACCTCACGCGGCCTGCGCGTCGTCGAGTTCAACGCGCGCTTCGGCGACCCCGAGACCCAGGTGGTGCTCGCCCGCCTGCGCACGGGCCTGGCCGAGGTGCTCCTCGCCGCCGCCCAGGGCCGCCTCGCCGACCTCCCGCCGCTCCAGTGGGACCCGCGCGCCGCCGTCACCGTGGTCATCGCGGCCGAGAACTACCCCGCCACCCCCGTGACAGGCGGCCTGATCAGTGGTCTCGCCAGCGCTGCGACTCCCACCACCTACGTCCTCCAAGCCGGCACCAAGATGGACGATGGCGGAGCGCTCCTTAGCGCCGGCGGTCGCGTCCTGTCCGTGGTTGGCCTAGGCGAGAGCGTGGAAACCGCCCGGAGGCAAGCCTACGAAGCCGTCGCAAAGATCTCGCTCCCCGGATCCCACCACCGCACCGACATCGCTGCCGGCCGCTAGGCGGGGCAGGGCGCCCAAGGCGCCCAGGTCAGCGCTGCCACTGCTCTACCCCAAAACTGGGGAGTGGTTTCGTTGAAACTAACCCCCTTAGTTTCAACGAAACCACTCCCCAGTCTCGCCAGCCCTCCCTGGCCGCTAGGGTTTTGGTGTGGATACCGCGATGCAGGGCGATGGAGTGACACTGACCGAGCCGGCGCTGGAGCTTCCGGGGTGGAGGCATGTGTCGTCCGGGAAGGTGCGTGACCTGTATGTTCCTTTGGGCTCCGAGGGCTCGCCGCAGGAAATCCTGCTGGTGGCCTCGGATCGGATCAGTGCCTACGACGTGGTGCTGCCGACGCTGATCCCCGACAAGGGGCGCGTGTTGACGGCGCTGACGGCCTGGTGGTTTGACCAGCTCAAGGACGTCGTTCCTAGCCACCTTGTCTCGCTCGATGTGCCGGCGCCGGTCGCAGGGCGCGGAATGATCTGTCGGCGACTGGACATGTTCCCGGTCGAGTGCGTGGCGCGGGGGTATCTCACGGGTTCTGGGCTCAAGGACTACCAGGCGAGCGGGAGCGTCTGCGGGATTGAGCTGCCGCCCGGGCTGGTGGACGCCTCGCGCCTCCCCGAGGCAATCTTCACTCCGGCGACCAAGGCTGAGCAGGGGGAACACGACGAGAACGTCGCCTACGACGCCGTTGTCCAGACGGTAGGCGCGGAGGATGCCGCTGTTCTGCGTGACCTGACCCTAGAGCTGTATTCCCGGGCTGAGGTGATCGCTCGCGAGCGCGGAGTGATCCTTGCCGACACCAAGTTCGAGTTCGGCCGTGACCCGGTGACCGGCGCCATCACCCTCGGTGACGAGGTCCTGACGCCGGACTCCTCGCGGTTCTGGCCTGCGGATTCGTGGTCGCCGGGAACGCCCCAGCCGAGCTTCGACAAGCAGTTTGTGCGGGACTGGCTCGTCAAAGAGTCAGGATGGAGGGTCTCGTCAGGCCCTCCCGCCCCTGAACTCCCCCCCGACATCGTCGACAAAACCCGCGGACGCTACCTAGAGGCCTACCGACTGTTGACGGGTCAGGAGCTGTAGGGGTCATCGCCCCGGGTCAATGATGGTTCGCAGGTGGCCTGCTGCGTAGAGGGGGATGCTTCTTAGGTCGGCCTGTTCCTCGTGGGGGCGGATTTCGGGCGCCCCCACATTTATCGTGGGAAAAACGTGCGACGCCCCACACTATTCCCTAGGAACTTTCGCCCTACGCCCCCCAACTTAGGCGGAGAAGCCGACGAACCTGCGGGCGTCGCCGCCTAGCTGGATGTAGGCAATGGCGGCGGTGTTGAGCAGGGTGGTCCGCCCGTCATCGTCCGTCAACGTCAGGATGGTGCCGGACTCCAAGGCGGCGGCAATGGTCGAGGCGAGCTGGTCGGACGGCTGGCTGATGGTGAGGGTGAGTTCGCGGGGGGCGTCGCGCAATCCAATGGTGATCTCCACGGCGAGCGATCCTACCGCGTGATCAGAGGAGGGACAGGCCACCGGGCTAGACCACCCTCAAGAATCCTTCCGCCCTCCTCAACAGGCCAGCTGCGAGCCATCATTGACCAGGGGAGATGACTGGTAGTCCATGGCTTCGCGCGGCATCCGCCAGGCGATGGTCGTAGGTCACGATGCCGTCCGCGTCGCTGCCAAGCGACAGGGCGGTTGCGAGGTGGATGGCGTCGAGGCTGCGCAGCAAGTCACCCTCCAACTCGCCCGCCGCGACGAGGATGGGCCTCGAAACGTCGATGAGGACCAGGCTCTCTACGACTTGACTGGACACCGTCCGCAGGTCGCGGTGGTGCGTCGCAAGGGCTCGTGGGAGTTCTGTGAGGACCAGCGCGCTGGCGACAAGCGAGGTCCCTCGATGCGACATCACCCAGCGTCTCAACGCTGCGCTCTCCTCCTCAGCAACGAAGAGTTTGACGAGCGCGGAAGTGTCGACCACGTAGGCCATGTCAGTATCGTTCCGCCTCGCGCATCGCGATCAGGGTCTCTGACGCCGTTGGGTGACCCGGCCTCAGGCTTGGGTGAGGCTCCGGAAGGTCGGCAAGGCTTTGCGTGGCAGGAGTGGCGATCCCCGCCCTGATCATCTGCTCGAGCCTGCTTTCTGCCACAGGGATGAGTTGAGCAACGGGCCTGTTGCGATCCGTGACCAGGACCACCTCGCCATCGCGGGCACTTCTGATCGCCTCGGCCGGGTTTTGTCGGAGTTCGCGAATCGCCACAGTCTTCACGGCCTACATTGTAGACCATCATGGACGCGCGGCGAGGTGAGGGGTCGCACACCCGTGCCACCCGCGCCGCACCTTGCCCACCGCGTGTCCCCGGTCCATGCCACGATGGAGGCATGGACGTCCAGGTGGTGCCGCGGCGGCGCGCTTGCTTGCCTGGGCTTGATGAGTCGCAGGAGGCGGTGCTGGGCGCGGTCGCCTCCGGTGGGCACGTCGCGGTGGTGGGCGCGCCGGGCTCGGGGAAGACAACGGTGGCGCTCGCGATCGTCGCCCGGGAGCTGGAGCGGGCCCCGAGCCCCGAGCGAGTCCTGCTCCTCACGGCCACTCGGCGCGCGGCGACACAGCTGGGTCGCGACCTCGCCGACATTGTCCAGCGGACGATGACGCAACGCGCCGTCGTCACGCCCATGGCCTTGAGCTTCGACATCCTTCGTCGCCAGGCCCTCGCGCTTGGGGCGCCGACGCCGCAGATGATTACCGGCCCCGAGCAGGACGCGATCCTCGCCGGGCTCCTGCGCGGCCACGAGGTGGGTGAGGGGCGGCGCATCGCCTGGCCGCCGTCGGTTCCCCCCGCCGCCCGCTCGATCCCCGCCTTCCGGGCCGAGCTGCGCGACCTGCTCATGCGCGCCGCCGAGAACGGGATTGACCCCCTGGGCCTTGACGAGCTGGGCCGGGAGCATGGCGTGCCCGAGTGGCAGGCGGCGGCCCAGGTCTACCAGGAATACCTCGATACGCAGGGACTTCGTGGCGGGACGGTCCGCGACGCCGGCGACCTTCTCGACGCGGCGACCATGATTGACCAGGCCGCCCGCGCGCTCGCGACCTGGGATGAGGAGGTCGCCTCGTCCCCGTGGCGTGGGGCCAGGACCGATCGTCCCCGGTGGGATCTCGTCGTCGTGGACGACTTTTGCGAGGCCACGGCGGCTACGCGGCGCCTCCTCGGTCACATGGCGGACGATGGCGCGCGCATCGTCATGCTCGGATGTCCCGACACGGCGGTGCAAACGTATCGCGGAGCATTGCCGGGGTTGCTCGCGCAGGCGGCAGACCCTCCGCCCGTCGGGTTTGGGGCGGAGTTGTGCGTGTTGCAGCGCAGCTGGCGACAGGGGAGTGGTCTGAGGGCGGCGACGTCGGCGGTCGTGGAGCGGATTCGGCCGGGAAGACTAGGGGCGCGGGGGAGGGAGTTGGTGGAACCGGGCGTTGCCCCGGAGGTGCGCCGGATCGTGGTTCGCTCGGCGGCAGGTGAGGCGGCGGCGATTGCTCGCCTGCTCCGCGAGGCCCGGCTCGATCCTCAGCGAGGGTTGGACTGGGAGGAGATGGCCGTCATCGTGCGCTCGCGGGGGCAGGTGGCGTTCTTGCGGGAAGCGTTGGCACACGCGGCGGTGCCGATTGACGTCGAGGGACCGTCGATTCCCGTGCGGGATGAGGCGGCGGCGCGCCCGCTCCTGGAGGCGCTGAGGTGCGTGACGCGAGCAGAGAAGACCACCGCGCGCGACGTCCTCGACGTGGCAACATCGCCGCTGGTGGGGCTGGATTCCTTGGGGCTGCGACGCCTGCGCCGCTTCCTGCGCGCGAGCGGTGGTCAGGGCGATGAGGCGATCAAAGCAGCGGTAGAGAATCCGGACGCCCTGGAGGATGTCCCGCCCGAGGTGGAGGATCCCGCGCGGCGTCTGCGGCGAGCGGCGGCCATTCTCGACGCCGGTCGGGCGGCGGCGGGCGAGTCAGCGGCGAACGCGGCGACCGTGCTGTACGCGATGTGGCAGGCAGCAGGCGTGGAGGAGGCCTGGCGGCGTCGAGCGATCGGGGCGGCGGCGACCGGGGACCTGGGGGAGGAGCTTGCGCGGGCGGCGCGGGCGGATCGGGACCTCGACGCGGTGGTGGCGCTGCTCGATGCGGCGGGTCGGTACGCCGAGAAGCACCCTCGGGCAACGGCCGGCTCCTTTGCCGATGTGCTACTCGCGCAGGAGGTGCCGCTCGACACCCTGGCCCCGCGCGCCTCGGGTGAGGGGCGGGTGTTCCTGGGGACGGCGGCGAGCGCGGCCGGGCGGGAGTTCAAGCTCGCCGTCGTCGCGTCGGTTCACGAGGGAACCTGGCCTGACCTGCGGCTTCGCGACTCACTGATGGGGGCGGGGAGGCTGGCGGACCTCATTGCGGGCCGGCCGGGAACGGTTGGTGACACCGTGGAGCGGCGGCGGCAGATCCTCGACGATGAGCTGCGCTCCTTTGCCCTCGCGATCTCGCGGGCCTCCGAGCAGCTGGTGATCACGGCCGTCGCCTCCGAGGAGGAGCGCCCCTCGGTGTTCTTCACGCTGCTCGGCGACGAGGAGATAGACGCCGCCGACCCCGCTCCTCCCCACGACCTGCGCGGACTAGTCGCCGCCGTGCGTTCCGAGCTCATCGCAGCTCACGCTAATGCGGAGGACGATGGCGGGACGGGCTCGGGCGCGGGTGGTGTGGTGAGCCCGGGCGTGGGTGGTGTGGTGAGCTCGGGCGTGGGTGGTGTGGTGAGCTCGGGCGTGGGTGGTGGGGCGAGTCCAGGGGTGGACGATGGCGGGACGCACTGCGAGGACCTTGCGCGGATTCTCGCTGAGCTGGCCCATGGCGGCGTCCAGGGGGCGCACCCCGACTCGTGGGCCGGCTTGGTCCCGACCTCGAGCAAGAGCCCCTTGTTCGAGGAGGATGAGGTGGTCTCCCTCAGCCCCTCCAAGCTCGAAACCCTTCTGACCTGCCCCTTGAGGTGGGCGCTGGAGAAAACCGGAGGAGTCGCGGCGTCATCGGCGGCGCAGTCCACGGGAGCGCTACTCCACGCACTCGCGGCCCAAGCCGGAGAGCTCATGGAGGAGTACCCGGCATCCTGGCAGGAGGAGCTGAGGGCCGAGTTCGCCCGACAATGGGCGCAAATCGCCGGTGACCAGGACACGTGGCACCTCAGGCGCGAACGCGCGCAGACGGCTGACAAGCTGGAACGCCTCATCGTCTACCTAGACCGACAACCACCCCCCCTCGCGGTCGAGGCCGCTGTCGACGCCACCGTCCAGGGAGTCCGACTCCGCGGCTCGATCGACCGAGTCGAACAGGTCTCCTTGGACACGGACGCCGACCTCAAGGTTCGCGTGGTCGACTTCAAGTCCGGAGCCACGCGCGGTCGGAAGTCAGATGCTAGAACCAACCCTCAGCTCGGCGCCTACCAGGCGGCGATCAACGCCGGCGCCCTCGACACCCTCCTAGGCACAAAGACCCAGGCAGCCGGCGCCGCCCTCGCCTACCTCTCCCAGGGAGCTGACGGTCCGACTCAGTGGGAGCAGCCCTCCCTCGCCTCCGGTGGGAACTGGATGGGTGAGGCATTGGAACGGGCCCGGGAGACGTCATCGTCCGCGGTGTTTGAGGCGGTGCAGAATCCGGGGTGCCGGACGTGCGGCGTGAAGCCCTGCTGCCCGGCGATGGGGGAGACGGGGCAGGTGACAACGTGACCGGGACAGCGCGACACTCGCCGCAGGAGCTGGCGCGGCTGCTGGGCTTGCCGCAGCCCACCTCCGAGCAGGCCGCGATCATCGCCGCGCCCCTGTCGCCCGTGCTGGTGATCGCGGGCGCGGGCTCGGGCAAGACGGAGACGATGGCGGCGCGTGCAGTCTGGCTCGTGGCGAACGGGCTGGTCGCGCCGGAGGAAATCCTCGGACTCACCTTCACGCGCAAGGCGGCGGGAGAGTTGTCGGAGCGGATCCGTCGGCGATTGGCAGCGTTGGCTGCGCGGGGGCTGGGGGCGGGTGCTGGGCTGGGGGAGCGGGGACTCGGCGCGGGCTCGGGGCGCGGGGCGGGGGCTGGCGCGGGGGACCGGGGTTTTGGGGCGGGAGCGGGGCCGGGGGTGGGGGAGGGGCAGGGGGCGCGGGGATCGGGGCCCG
>WQYN01000063.1 GCA_009781225.1 Micrococcales bacterium
CACGGCTCTGATCGCTCTTGGAACAGGCGGGAGCGAGGATTGGCTCGCGCGGGCGAACGATGCGTACTCGGGGATCCGGGAAGAGGAAAGCAGGACAGCTCTTATCTGCATGGCCTGCGCAAGACTCCTAGCAGGTTCGCATGGTGCGGCCATCCTTTCGCTCAGTCGGGCAGCAGAAGAACCAATGGCCGGCTCGCCCCGGATTGACAACCACCTACTCGCGGACACACTTCAGCACCTCTCTGGGCCCCTGCCCTTCGAAGTCTGGTCAGCCGTTCTAAGCGCGTTCGACGCCACATCCTGCCCAGACAGGAACACGCCTTAACTGATCAGGGCTGCCGGTCCAGCCCCACCGCCGACTGGGGAGTGGTTTCGTGGAATCTGCCTGGGTCAAATCCAACGAGACCACTCCCCAGTCGGCGGGGGGTCGGTCTGCGGCGGGGACACCGCCGGTAATGCCGCGGGGGCTAGGGGTGGGGGGAGAGGGAGCGGTGCATGGTGTGGGCGTCGGCGTCTTCGGGCTGGTAGTAGCGGCGGCGGATGCCGATCGTGGAGAAGCCGAGGGACTCGTAGAGGGCGATCGCAGGGACGTTGTCTGTCCGGACTTCGAGGAGTACCTCCCTGCACCCGGCCGCCTGGGCCGCAGCGAGCAGATCCTCGACGATGAGGCGACCGATCCCCCGGCGCTGGTGGTCCGAGACCACATCCACCGTCATGATGCTCGCCTGATCCCCGCAAAACACCCCACCAAATCCGACGATGACGGGCTCCCCCGACCTGCCCGCCAGCTCACCCAAAGCGGCGGTTGATTCCCCCGACTCGTTGACCGCATCCCCCAACCGACCCAACGCCTCCCCCGGAGTCGAGTGTTCCTCGGCGACGATGTAGTAGCGGGCCGGGCCTCGCAGTTCCTCCTCCAGTTGCCGCCGCGTCCACGCCGACCGGCCGAAGAGAGCGATCTCGAGCGCCCTCATGGTCGGCAGGTCCGCCTCGGTTGCCCGACGCAGGCGGAGGGAGGGCGAGGTCACGGCGCTGCGGTGGCGCGCTTTCGCGCGCCAGGAGGGTTGGCGTCAGGGCGGCGCAGGTATAAGGGCGCGGTCGACGTGTCGGCTCCCTCGGCCGCGCGGGCTGCCGCCACAAGCGCCAGCACCACTGGATCAGGCCGGGTAGGGGCCCCCGGCGAGAGCGGCAGGGACTCCGGATAGGCCACAGCCCCGCCCCCAACGATGGCGACACCGCTCACCAACCCACCAGTCCCATCGCCAATGGTCACCTCGACCGCGTCGCCAGCTGAGGCGAGGCCCGATGGTTCCCTCCCAACGATGGCGCCGGTGACCAAGTGCTCAGCGACCGTCGCTGGGGCGGCCACGGCGGGAGGATGCGACCTGGTCAGGACGGGTGGATCGCCATCGACCGTGTAGGCGGCCCAGAAGACCTCGCGGCGGCGGGCGTCGCCGGTGGCGAGGATGCGGCTGCCTGGGGGAATCTTCAGGTCCGCGAGTGCTTGAGCGGCGAGAACGTCGAGGGAGCAGACGCCCCACACGGGGACCCCGACGGCAAAAGCGAGCGTACGGGCCGTGGCAAGGCCGATCCGCAGTCCGGTGAATGTCGCAGGTCCGGTGCCCACGGCGACCGCCGCGAGGTCTCGGGGGGTGAGACCTACCTCCCCAAGAACGTCGGCGATGAGAGGAGCAAGGTCCTCGACCTGGCGGCGCGGGTCCTCCGCGATGCGCCGCACAGGATCTCGCCCCGGCACCACGATCCCCACCGCCGCCCCCGCCGAAGTATCGATCCCCAACACCGGCCCAACCGAGGCACCGCAACTCAACGTCGGCCCACCAACCAGCGCGTCGATCCCATCTCCCACTCGATCAGCGTAGCCGCCACACCCGCAGGTCCGCTGTCAACCCCGGAAACCTCGTTCCTCGCAGAAGCCGGTCATGGACCACCTCCCCGGGTGGAGCGGACTACACATCACGAACCGTCGACCTCGAGTATCTCTTCGACCGACTCAACCACGTCCTCAATGCTTTCCCCCGCATCTGCGACGATCTCCTTACTATGCGCGGTGTCAAGAACGGCTTGAGGTCCTTCGCCAGGGAGGTCGGCGATGATGCCCCCGATGGCCGTTGTCGCGTAGTAGCCGGCAATCGATGGCTCGAGGAAAAACAATGCGGGTTCGACTGGGAGCGCGCCGACAAGCACGTCAATCTGGCCGTCCGCAATGTCAGCCACCAGCGGCATGATGATCTTCAGGTCGTGGCCGTCCACTGCACCGTCGAGCACCTGTTGTACTCTGACGTGAAGAGTCGCCACCTCCTCTGGAAGGCCCTCGGCAACCCCAGGTCCCATCGTCAATCCGGTCACCACCGCCAGGACCACCAGGGGCGACCGCTCCGTCAAGTCGTCGAGGCTTGTAGCTGGGTTCGCCTCCTGTGCCTGAGGCCGCAATGCAGCCCAGAAGCCAGCGACTTCACCCTGGTCGGAGGTCGATCCGCCGCCAGCGCATCCGCCGATGCAGATGGTCACCGCCGCCGCGACCGCAAGCCGCACCGATCGACATGCTCTGCTACCTGTCACGTCCATGTCCTTTCCAGTCGCCCCGTCCCTCAGTCCGACCGTGCGGCCCAGCGCCACCCTAGACCGCAACGACCACTCGGAGACCTTTCCGTCAAGACCACTGTTGGTCTCGGCCTAGGGCAGGTTTCGGCCCAATCCCTCGGGATGTGGGGCTGGGGAGACTGGGCGTGGGAATTGCGACGTTCGCCCAGCGGGGGCCTGCGGGGCGAACCTGGGCGATCCGCTCGCCATCGTCGGCTGCGGGGGGAGGCGTTGGGTGAGGGTCGGTATCCGGAGTCGTAGGGTCACCGGAGGCGGCGCTTTCGCGGCGGTGAGGGCCGCCATCGTCCGCGGCGTTGCCGGCGGGCGACGGGCCGGTTCTTGCGCCGCGGGGGCGGGTGAGGGTGATCTCTAGGCGGTCGGCCGAGAGGTGCTCCACCATGTTCTCGCCCCATTCGACGAAGACCACCGACTCGGGGAGGAGGGCATCGAGGTCCAGGGCGTCGACCTCGTCGAGGGACTCTAGGCGGTAGGCGTCGACGTGGACCAGGGCGGGCCCGCCGACGAGCGAGGGGTGGAGGCGGGCGATGACGAAGGTGGGTGAGGCGATGGGGCCGCGAACGCCCAGGCCACGACCCACTCCTTGCGCGAGCGTGGTCTTCCCGGCGCCCAGCTCGCCGGAGACCACGACTATGTCCCCCGCGCGCAGGACGCCCGCGAGCGCCTGGCCCCACGCCCTGGTCGCCTCAGCGTCGGGGAGGCGGATTCCCGAGCTCACCCCGCGCCCCCCACATACTCCCTCCGAACATGCGCGGGGATCCGGGTGGTGATCTCGTAGGAGATGGTGCCGGCGGCTGCGGCCCAGTCGTCGGCGGTCGGCTCGCCGCGATCGCCGGGGCCCAGCAGGACCACAGGGTCCCCCGCAACCTCACGCGCCCCAGCCCCCAAATCCACGACGAACTGGTCCATGCACACCCGCCCGGAGACCCGCAGCCGTCGCCCCCCCACCCACACGGGTCCCACGTTCGACAGGTGTCGCGGCACCCCGTCGGCGTATCCCAGCGGCACGAGCCCCAGGGTCGTGTCCGACGCCGTCACATACTCGTGGCCGTAGGAGACCCCGTGCCCCCCCGGCACCGCCTTGACGAGCACCAGCTGCGACTCCCACGTCATCACGGGCCGGAGCCCCAGGTCCGCCGAAGACGCAAGACCCGGCATCGGGCTCAATCCGTAGAGCGCAAGCCCCGGCCGGACCATGTCCCACGCCGCCGACGGGTCCGTCAGCAGCAGCGCCGAGTTCGCGAGGTGCCGCACCTCGAAGCGCGCGCCCATGCGCTCGGCCGCCTCGACCGCCCAGGCAAAGACCTCCTTTTGCGCCGCGATCGTCGGGTGGTCTGGCGCATCCGCATATGCCAGATGCGACCAGCAGCCGACGATGGCGCAGCTCCCCTCCGCCTGCAAGCCCAGCGCACGCTCCACCAGCTCAGGCCATGTCGCGGGCTGAGCCCCCGAGCGGCCGAGCCCCGTATCGACCTTGAGGTGGATCCTCGCCGGGCGTCCAAGATCCCGCGCGGCAGACGCGATCACCTCCAACGCCCCAAGGGAACTCACCCCGAGGTCAATGTCGGCCGCGATTGCTTCACTGAACCGCCCGTCGGGCGGATAGAGCCAGGCAAGAATCGGGGCTGGCATCCCCAGCTCGGCCCGAAGGACAAGCGCCTCGTCGATTTGGGCGGCGCCGAGCCAGGTCGCGCCTCCTGCTAGGGCCGCGCGGGCGCAGGGCACCATCCCATGTCCGTAAGCGTTGGCCTTGACGATGGCCATGACCTCGGCGTTTCCAGCCCGGCGGCGCAGCTGCGCCGTGTTGGACGCCAGAGCGTCGAGGTCAATGAGGACGCGAGACCCGCTGAGCAGGCTTGCCGGAGAAATCACCGCCCCATTATCCCGGCACCGGCTCCGTGTCCCGCCCGACGCGCCAGCAGAGCAGCCACGGTCGCGGGCAACGCATCAACGACATCCATCGCGCTGATCGGCGCGCCCATCGGCCCCAAGGTGCGCCCACCCTCCTGCTGATGCCCCGAGGCCCGCTCGGCGGCTTGACCGTGGACCAACGCAGCCAAGGCGGCCAACTGGACAGGCACCTCCGGTGAGATCACCGCGCTCGATCCCGTCCCGGCGAGCAGCACCCCGATCAGTCCGGTCAACACATCGCCCGTTCCTGCGGTGGCCAGCCAGGGCGTGCCGTCCGCCTGCACGTACACCGACTCGCATTGCCCGGCCACCACGGTTGCCGGCCCCTTGAGGAGGACCGTCCCGCCCAGAAGCTCCGCGGCCAACTGCGCGTAGCGGACCGGGGCCTTTTCCACGTCGGACCTCTCGGTGGGAATGTCGCGGTCGGACAGCAAGGTCGCCAGTTCCCCGGCGTGCGGGGTCAGAACGATCCACGGATCAAGCCGCCCTTCCGGCATGCAGGCGAAGGCTCCGGCGTCAAGCACCGCGGGCACTCGCTGCGACCGCGCCCAGTCCAGGCCCCGCCTCATCCGCTCGATCTGGTCGTCAGCTTCAGCCGCCACCCCAGGCCCCAGGGCCCAGGCATCCACGCGTCCCCCGCCCGGGACCACCTCGGGCCGACGCGAGAGGACCCGCTCGACCGCAGCAGGAGGCCCCAGATACCGGACCATGCCCACCCCTGCCCGCACCGCCGCCGAGGTTGTGAGCACCGCCGCCCCCGGATAGGTCTCCGACCCGGCGACAACGCCCAACACCCCGCGGGTGTATTTGTGGTCCTCGCGCCGCGGCAACGGCCACAGGTCAAGGGCGTCTTCCGCCTCCAGCCGCCGAGCGACAGGCTCTCGCCCCAGCTCCCACAACGGCGCCTTCAGCCCAATGTCGACGAGCTCGACCCTGCCGAAGAGCAGCGACGCCGGCGGGAAGAGGGCGGACGACTTGTGCGCCCCCAAAGTGATCGTGATGTCCGCCGGGAGCACGGGCCCGTCCACCGATCCGTCATCAACCCCGATGCCCGAGGGCAGGTCAATGGCGAAAACCGTGGGCCGGTTCGGTCGGCGATGCCGCATCGGCGCGCCTAGCCCCGCCTCGACCCGCAGGGTCATGACCAGTCCCGCTGCGTGTCCCGTCAGGGGCCCGCGCGACCCGATCCCGACAATGCCATCGACAATCCCGTCGACCCTCCGCGCCATCTCGGCGATGTCCTCAATCGAGATGAGGTCCCCCGGGCCGTCGTCCACCGCCGACAGCAGCTGCCCGCCGGCCTGCACAAACACTTCAGCCCCGCGCTCGTGCACCCGCTTCGAGGAGGCGATCGCCACCACGGACAGGCCCCGCCGCGCGAGGATTGCCCCCGCGTGGAGCGCATCCCCCCCGTTGTCCCCACTTCCGACGAGCATGAGGATCCTCGCCCCCGAAGCGCGCCCATCGCGCCTCTTGCGCATCTCCCGCAGGATCACCGTCGCCGCTCCGTGAGCGGCCAATTCCATGAGCCGTCCCTTCGGCCCCTCACCGACCAGCCGCTTCTCGCACTCGCGAATAGTGGCGGCGTTGTATGAGCAGATCATCCACGCTCCCGTGTCCCAGGGCCCCGCATGAGAAGCCGCGCCGAGCCATCATGTGCCCCCCAGCCTAGCCCGAACACGCCACCCGGAAGACCCTCACCTTCTCCCATTCCGGTGCGTTTCCCCCCGTCCCACGCTGTCCCGCGCACGATGACGTCCCTCACCGCGACTTACGCCCTCACCCCCTCGCGCCAGTCGCACGATGACGTCCCTCGCCTCCGTGTCCCTACCGCCTCCGCCCTCGCTCGCGCCAGCAGGCGGGGTGCCAGTGGCGGCGATCACGGACGGCCGCCTCCTCACCGAAGAGGTCGTCGGCCGGCCAGACGACCGTATGCGCTTCACCAGGGCGAATGAGCTGGTCGCAACCGGGACAACGGTAGCCCTTCGCGGCGGGACCAAGAGGGCGAACCATCCATTCGCCATCGTGCGCAGATTGCCGAGTCGGAATGCCGGTGCGCGCGCGGGCCACGTCAAGCGGAATGTGGCCCTCCCGCTCACGGCGAGCCCGATGCGACCCTTTGCCCATCCCCCCAGCGTAGGCGTGCCCGACGTGGGGCAGGGCACAGCGCGGGCGGCGCCGAGTTGTGCGGGGAGGCAAGATTCCGGCGCGGGCGTGGACTTCTGGGGCCTGCGTGAGTCAGGATGGTGGTGTGACGCAGCCCGCTGATCCTCTTCCAGACCTCCCTGGCACGCTGAGGCAGCATCTCCTTGAGCTCGACCCGGCGGCAGCCGGCGCGATCCGCGCAGGTCAGGAGCCCGGCCCGACCCGGCCCCACGACGAGGACCCGCCCTCCCCCTACGTCTCCTTTGATCGGGATTCGTGGCGAGCGCTGGCAGCCTCGACCCCGCTGCCCTTGACCCAGGCCGACGTGATCCGCCTGCGCGGTGTCGGCGAGACGATCGAGCTCGACGAGGTCGACACGGTCCACCGCCCGCTCTCGCGCCTGCTCCACCTCCACGCGGGGGCATCGCGGCGCCTCCATGCCGCCCGCCAGGTCTTTCTCCACGATGAGACGGCCGCCACCCCCTATGTCATTGGGATCGCGGGCTCGGTCGCGGTGGGGAAGTCGACCTTCGCCCGCATCCTGGCCGAGCTCATGGCGCGCTGGCCCGACACGCCGAGCGTCGCGCTCGTCCCCACGGACGGCTTCCTCTACCCGAACGCGGTCCTCGCGGCGCGCGGCCTCATGGCACGCAAGGGCTTCCCCGAGTCCTACGACCGGCGCGCGCTCCTGCGCTTTCTCGCCGCTATCAAGTCCGGCGTCCCGGAGGTCGAGGCGCCCGTCTACTCCCACGTCCGCTACGACATTCTGCCTGGTCAGACCATGACGGTGCGCCGCCCGGACATACTCATCATCGAGGGCCTCAACGTCCTCCAGCCCGCGCCGCCGCCGTCAGCCCGCCGCCTCGCGACCGCCGGTGGGCTCGGGACCCTGGCCGTTTCCGACTTCTTCGACTTCTCGATCTACCTCGACGCCCGCGAGTGTGATGTCCGCCAGTGGTACATCGAGCGTTTTCTTGCGCTGCGTCGCACCTCCTTTGCCGCCCCCGATTCCTTCTTCCAGCGCTACGCCACCTTGCACGATGACGAAGCCCGCGCCACCGCGGGGGCGGTGTGGGACACGATCAACGCGCCCAACCTCGTGCACAACATCGCGCCCACCCGCACTCGCGCGACGCTGATCCTCGCCAAGGGCCCCGACCACCGGGTCAAGCAGGTGCACCTGCGTAAGGTGTAAACCTCCCCACCGATCAAACGCCCTCTCGCATAATTGTCCATCGGTGGCATTGTACGAGAGGGCGTTTGATCGGTGTTGGCTACTGCTTGACCTTGGCGGTCTTCTTTGAGGGGGCGGTTACTGGGGTGATCCCGGCCTTGGTGCCGGTGACCTTGACGCTGATCCTCTTGCCCTTGTACTTCTTGGTGATCGTGAACTTGGCCTTGGTGGCACCCTTGATCTTCTTGCCGTTGGCGTGCCACTGGTAGGACAGCTTCGCACCCTTTTCCCAGCCCGTGGCCTTGGCCTTGAGGGTCTTTCCGACCTTCGGCACACCGAGGATCAACGGAACGGTGTATTTGAAAGCCTGGTAGGCATCGGTGTGCGGAGGTAGCTCCGGCACAGAGGGTTCCGGCGTCGGCGCGGGCGACTGGGTGGGCGGAGGCGGTGTGACTCGATTGCCACTCACCTTGACCGCAGGAGCGACGAAGGTGAAGGAGACGAAGGTGAAGGTCTCGAAGGTTCCCCCATCGACCGGAGCAATGCCGTCCCGATGCCCGACAATCTCCCGGTGGGCGGTGATGATCGCCGTGACGGTCTCCCCCGCCGCAGTGGCGGGAACCGTGAAAGATGCCCCCGAGCCTGCAGAGACGCCTTCCACTACCCAGCGCACCGCATCGACCACGATCGATGAGGACGGCCAGGTGATCGTCGAGTCCGAAGACACCGACGAGGTCGCCGGCCAACCCAGGACGCCAACATCCAGGACCCGGCCCGGGTCAATGGTGGCGGGCCAGGCGGTCACGCTGGGCACCGGGGCCACGGGAGCTTTGACGGGAATCTGAATGACGAGAGCCGAACGCTGCGGCAGGACGGTCATTGCCTCGGTGACCACACTGTTGATCGCCTGCGGCGCCGTCACGGCCACGCGGTAGTCATCTCCAGGAGTGACATCCCAGTTAAACCGCCCCTCGGGACCGGTGATGATCGGATTGACGCTCGTGTCGGCGTGGAGCAAGGAGGAAGGGGCCACGCTCCAGGAAGAACCCGATCGGTACTCCAGGGTCGCGATCGCGCCTTCCACCGGATTCCCGTACTGGTCCACGATCACCCCACTGGGGTCAAAAAAGAGGTCAACAGCCACCAACACCGGCGGGCCTTCGGGGCAGATGATCGTCAGGGTGAGCTGGGCAAACCCATGGCGGGGATACGGACTGGGAACCGTATCGGTGTAGTGACCCGGCGGGCTTTCCGTTAGCTTCCCCGTCATGGGGTTCTTTCCCCAAAACTCGAGCTCCCAGGTCGCCGAGGTGGCACCAACGCATTGGCCGGTGAGCTGAATGGTCAAGGGCTCGGCCCAATAGACGAACCCCGCCCCGTTGCCAGAAGCGGGCAACGTCACGTCGTTGTCTCCGGTTTTCAGTGACAGCCCAGGGGGAACGGGATCCATGGCCTTGAGAGCGAAGTCCACCTGGATGCCTGCAGTGGGCGGTACCGCGATGCCGGGCTTCTCGACCCGTGTGTAGACCCCCGGACCCCAAGCCAGCAGGTCATGAGGGCCCTCTTCGAGGTCGGGGACGATGTAGTAGCCGGACAACAAATCGACGGCAACGCATTTGCTTTCCTCGCCGTCCACCCAGATTCCGATCGCCGCAAAGTCCGGGTTCGCAACACCGTCGACGGTGACATACCCCCAGATGTAGCCGGAGGCGGACTTAGCCGCCGGTGCCTTCTCTGGAGCCTGGAAGGTACCCCGGCCCCAACAGGCAGAGTTGGTGGCAAGGCTCGTTGCCTCGGAGGGGGTCATGGCCGCAAGGCCGGCGAGGGCCAGCGACAACGCCGCGACGCCTCCCAGCACCCTCTTTGGGTGCCGTGACCACGCGGGGCCTGGAGAGCTTGAATGGGTTGAAGTCTTCATGAGGGGCGAATCTCCTCAATGTAAGGGCGCGCATCGCGCATCGTTGCAGGGTGTGAATCACCCTACCGCAATTCTGGGCCTAAAGTCCCCTGACAGCCTAGGCGGACAGCCCCAACCGTTCCCGCACCACCCGAGCCAACTCTCCAGCGACCTCATCAGCCTGCACCTGAGTCGTAGCCTCGACCATGACCCGGACCAGGGGCTCGGTTCCTGAGGGGCGCAGGAGCACTCGGCCGGAACCCCCTAGCAGCTCCTTAGCTGCTGAGACCGCGGCTTGGACCTCCGCGTCCTCCTGGGTACGGCGCTTGTCGACGTCGCCCACGTTGACCAGAGTCTGAGGCAAGACTTCCATGACGGAGGCGAGGTCCGCCATCGTGCGTCGTGTTGAGGTCATGCGGGAGGCTAGCTGGACGGCGGTGAGGAGGCCATCGCCGGTGGTGGAGTGCTCGGAGATGATGACGTGACCGGACTGCTCACCACCGAGGGAGTGGCCTTGGGCGAGCATCTCTTCGAGGACGTAGCGGTCGCCGACGCAGGTGGTGACGACGGAGATTCCCTCGCGGGTCATCGCGTGGTGGAAGCCCAGGTTCGACATGATGGTGGCGACCACGGTGTCGTGGGCCAGGGCGCCGCGCTCGCGCAGGGCTAGGGCGAGGATCGCGAGGATGTGGTCGCCGGAGACGAGTTCCCCGTCGGCGTCCACGGCGAGGCAACGGTCGGCGTCGCCATCGAAGGCGAACCCGGCGTCGGCTCCATGGGCGACAACGGCGGCGGAGAGGGCCTCGGGATGGGTGGAGCCGACGCCTGCGTTGATGTTGAGCCCGTCGGGCTCGCAGCCGGTGGCGAAGACTCGGGCGCCTAGCTGCGAGAACACGGCCGGCCCGACCTCGCTCGCGGCACCATTGGCGCAGTCGAGGACAACGCTGAGCCCGTCAAGACGCTTCGGCGCCGCGCGCACCACGTGGTCGACGTAGCGGCTGACCGCTCCGGGATCCTGGGTGATCCGCCCGACTTCAGCGCCGGTGGGCCGCTCCCAGGGGGAGTTGAGGAGGGCCTCGATCTCGTCTTCGACCCGGTCGGGCACCTTGTTTCCGCCGCGAGCGAAGAACTTGATCCCGTTGTCTTCCATGGGGTTGTGGGAGGCCGAGAGCATGACGGCGAGGTCCACATCGCCGCTCGCCGCTAGGTAGGCCAGGCCTGGCGTGGGGAGCATCCCGGCGTCGAGGACGTCCATCCCGGCCTCGGCCAGTCCCGCGCCCACGGCGGCGGCGAGGTAGCCCCCCGAGATGCGCGAGTCTGCCCCGATGATTGCGTGTCCGCGCCGTCCTTCTACCCCAGCGGCTAGTACTCGCGCGGCGGCAGAGGCAAGGTGAAGAGCAAGTTCTGCGGTGATGTCGCGTCCTGCCAACCCGCGGACGCCGTCGGTGCCAAAGAGCCGGGGCATTGGTAGCGTGTCAGCGCTTGGAGTACTGGGGCGCCTTGCGCGCCTTCTTCAGCCCCGCCTTCTTGCGTTCTGTGACCCGCGCATCCCGTGTGAGGTACCCCGCCTTCTTCAGGGCGGGCCGGTTGTGCTCCTCGTCGATGGCGTTGAGCGCCCGGGCGATTCCCAGCCGCAGCGCGCCCGCCTGTCCCGACGTGCCGCCTCCGTTGATCCGCGCGATCACGTCGAACCGCCCCTCGATGTCGAGCAGCGTGAAGGGCGAGCGGACAAGCTGTTGGTGGAGCTTGTTGGGGAAGTAGTTCTCCAGGTCACGCCCGTTGATTTGCCATTCGCCGGTCCCCGGGACCAGCCTCACGCGGGCGACCGCTTCCTTGCGTCGTCCCAGAGCGCGGCCTGGTGCGGTGAGTGACTCGCCGCGCCCTGTCAGGCCCGGGGTCTCTGTCGTGTATTCCGAGGGAACCTCGGTCAGCTCCTCATCGAAGTCTTCGGTGGTCTCGGCCACAATGCTCCTCGTGTCGATGGTGCTACTGCACTACTTGGGAAAGTTCAAAGGGGACGGGCTGCTGCCCTTGGTGGGGGTGCTCGGGTCCGGCATAGACCTTGAGCTTGCGCAGTTGCTGGCGGGCCAGCCGATTCTTCGGCAGCATGCCACGCACGGCCTTGCGCACAACCTCATCCGGCTTGGTCTCCATGAGCTTGCCATAGGAGACAGCCCTGAGGCCGCCCGGATAGCCCGAGTGCCGATAGGCCATCTTGTCGGTGAGCTTGGCCCCCGTCAGCGCGACCTTATCGGCGTTGACGACGATCACGAAGTCTCCCGTGTCCATATGCGGCGCAAACGTCGCCTTGTGCTTGCCCCGCAGGAGGACGGCAACCTGGGAGGCAAGTCGCCCTAGGATGATGTCGCTGGCGTCAATGACATGCCAGGTCCGCTCGATCTCGGGCGGCTTCGGAGAGTACGTGCGCACAGTAGTCAACCCTTATGGTCTCGTTGGTCTCATCGCCACCATCACCCCCATGAGGCCGATGGCGAGCCTGCGTCACGCCGGTTCTCTCCCTTGGTCAGGGCGCGGCTGAGCGCAGGCAACGTCTCAGGCTACCTTCCCTTGCCCCACCGGTCAATGTGAGCGGCTGGAGTCTCCCCTTGGGGGGGTGGTGTTAGCGCTGTCGGGTTGGGGTTGGGGTGGGTGTGGGGCGGGGTCGACCAAGACCCCCACCTCATCCTTGCCACCGAGGCCCACGTTGAGCCGCGCGCGGCCCAGGGCACCTTTTCCTCTTCCTTGTTGCCGCGCAGCGGCGCTTCACCTCCCATTACACCTGATCATCGGTGCACGCGAACCTCGCCACAGGGTGGTCCAGCGACTGGCAACAGGGTGGAGGCTTGGGGGAGGCGCTTTTCAGCGACGGTCGCGTGACTTTTGTTCAAGCTGGTTGTAGGTGGAGGCTTGGGGGAGGCGCTTTTCAGCGACGGTGGGGGACGCGCTGGTGAGGGTCGTCATCGTGCGTGGGCGGGTGCGCTTCAGCCACGGTGAGGGCATGGACGATGGCGAAACGGGCTTGGCCGCGCAAAGGCACCGGTCCGGCGCGAACCCCCCACCGGGCACTCTCGCAGAGCAGAAGTCACAACTCCATCAGCAGAAGTCACAACTCCATCAGCAGAAGTCACAACTCCATCAGCAGAAGTCACAAGTCCGGGTTTTTGTCGGGAGAGTCACTTCTGTCAAGTCTGTGATCTGCACGAATGCTGGGCAGTGCTGGGGGGCGGATGGCGTGGACCTGGACTTGTGACTTCTGCCGAATTGTGTCCGGGCGGTGTTTACGCTGTCTGCTCAGATGGCGAGACGTTGACATCGCTGAACCATCCAGCATGTGGCCACGACGCCTGCGGCAGTGCGTTCCTTGAGGGGTATATGACGGTGGCGCGTACCGATTGCCCCGGACAATCTCATCACCTGCCAACCAGGCAAGGGGAAGATGACGGTGGCGCGTACCGATTGCCCCGGACAATCTCATCACCTGCCAACCAGGCAAGGGGAAGATGACGGTGGCGCGTACCGATTGCCCCGGAGAGTCGCTGCCACCGCTGACAATGATCGCGGTCTCGAGCCACCGCTGGCTCTGGTGTCCAGGAAAGGCACTCGGCCTCAGGGATCTTCTCCGCGCGCAACGCGATGAACGCGAAAGGCATCGACGCCGCCTGTAGCACGCCCCCCTTCGCGAACCAGGGAGCGGTCTCGTTGAATTTGCCCCCCCCAAATCCAACGAAACCACTCCCAAGTCCGGGTTGGGGAGGGTGGAGGTGCGGGCGGGGCGGTGGCTGGGGACGGTGGAGGTGGGGGCGGAGCGGTGGCTGGGGACGGTGGAGGTGAGGGCGGAGCGGTGGCTGGGGAGGGTGGAGGTGGGGGCGGGGCGGTGGCTGGGGAGGGAGGAGGTGGGGGCGGGGCGGGGGGTGGGGAGGGTGGAGGTGGGGGGGGCGCGGGGCGTCGGGG